>DALYIW010000045.1:0-37745 GCA_031970155.1 Coleofasciculaceae cyanobacterium CTOTU46601
CAACTCCCGATTCGCTATCTCTAGTTTTTGATAGAGCTGAGATTGTTGGATTAAACGCCGCACCCGCTGACGCAACACGGCAAAATGAATTGGCTTGGTTACGTAATCCGTCGCTCCCACTGCAAATGCTCGGTCTACTGATGCTTGGTCGTCAAGACCTGTAATCATCAGTACGGGTGTTCGGGAAGCGCCGTGCAAAAATCTGCCGTTGAGAACTTCGCCTTCTACTGAATTATCGTCGGCAAGCATTTGTAGGTGGTTACAGCAAGTGAAGCCATCCATAACGGGCATCAGGGCATCTAGCATGACTAGATGGGGCTTGAGGCGTTTGTAGGCTTCTAAACCTTGTTCACCGTTAGCTGCCTCGATCACTTTATAACCATCTTTTTCCATGGCTCGGCGTAACACCTGCCGCATAGTCGGATCGTCATCCACCACTAGAATAATAGGTGGGACGTCGGGTAGAGATACTGCGTCCATCCTTAATATCGCTGATCTCACTGTCGTTGTTGTGCCTGTAAGCTGGCTGTAATCGGTTCATACTCAACCTCTTGCTCGGACACCAACAGGGGTGCCGCCATTGAAGTGTTGTCCTGGCTCGTGTCTTTCAGATCCTGGCACAACTGATACAGCTTTGTCGTACCGAGTGTGGCGCGACTTGACTTTAGTATGGGGTTAGAGATATAACTATCCATGCCTGACTGCAATTACTCCTCGCGATCGCGTTGGCGTTTACGCAGCAGACGCTCCTGATATTACTACCGCTATCGCTTGATGTGTGATAGAAGCCAATTAGGTCTCGATAGCTTTCTAGGCTTTACATCATTTTGGCAATAATCGCCAGAATCCAGAGGACTGAAACGAAGGGTCTTTCTTGGCAAATGCACCGTATTAGGCGAAATTCCTTCTTTTTTAGCCTTTCTAGAACTTGCACATTTATTAGCGCAATATTAAGAGGGCTGGCGACGCAGAGCTTCTAGATATTTTAAACCATTACTAAGGGTATTGGCTCATTTCTTCGAGGCTTAGAACATCTTTAGTGCTATCTTTGGGTTCATACCAATTGTCTTCTCCCAAAGACCATCAACTAAAGGTCTAAGTTTAACTCATCCCCCGCTTAAAAGACGAGGAATTTGGTATTGTTTGTTGTTGGTTGTTGGTTGTTTGTATTTTTTGGCAAACCACCAATAACAAATAACTTTTCGGTGGACGGCTATCTCTCCCACGCTTAAAAGACAGGGGCTTGCCGTCACTTTTTGTGAAACATGAAGGATGAAACAACCCCATAAATCCATGATCTTGTTGGTTAATTTATTATCCAACTGTTTATTTTCTTTTTCTTGAATAAATTCAGAAATTTGCGATCGATTAGTTTTATACTTCATCGTTCATCCTTCATGCTTTACAAGGTTATCTTGCCCCAACCACTGGTTTACCTTTGGGGTTACCTTTGGGGGATTGAACGGGTTGTCGGTCTTTAAAGTAAGCCTTCATTACTTCAAGCGCAATTGGTGCTGCCGTTGCGCCACCACCGCCACCTGAATGTTCACAAAAAACCACAACCACAATCTCTGGCTTATCAAAAGGCGCATAGGTTCCAAACCAAGCATGAGACTTACCAGGTGGAGCCTCTGCTGTTCCACTCTTCCCGGCAGCCGGCGGGATTTCAGGCACATTCATTGCCTTACCTGTGCCACCTGATACCACTTCTCGGAGTCCTCGTTGCAGCGCCTTGATCGTTTCTGGTTTTATATTCAAGGACTTGCGCCACTGTTTAGAATCTTCATCATCCTTAAGCAGATGCGGCTTGACGCGATAGCCACCATTGGCCGGCACAGCAAACATCACACCAACTTGTAGGGGGGTTGCCTGGGTAAAACCCTGACCGATAGACATATTAACCGTATCGCCAACAGTCCATTCCCATTTGTATGTCTTCTGCTTCCAGGCATCATCCGCGACCAAACCTGGAAATTCTTCCGACAACTCAATCCCTGTTTTTTGACCAAAGCCAAACTTACGCGTCCATTCAATGAGCTTCGGGCCTCCGGCACCTAGGCCAATCTGACCAAAGAAAGTATTACTGCTCATGGCCATAGCACGAACAAATCCGATGGAACCAAAACCGGCTTTATTCCACTCGCCAAATGCCACCCCGCCAACTCTCAAAGCTGAAAAAGTCGGTAACACCGTACTGGGAGAGAACTTACCAGATTCCATACCAGCTGTAGCGGTGATAATTTTGAAAGTACTTGCAGGAGGAAAGCCCCGTAAAGAGCGGTTAACAAAAGGATGGTCTTTGCTTTGCAGCTGTTTCCAAATTTCTGGGGTGATGCGAGAAGTGAAGATATTCGGGTCAAAATTCGGGTGGCTAACCATGGCCAGAACAGCACCATTTTGAGGGTTAAGCGCCACAACAGCCCCTTTACGAATGTTTCCTTTAGCATTCGCTAAGGCTGCCTCAGCAGCTTTCTGCACCTCCAAATCTATGGTGAGAGTAATATTTTTTCCGGATTGGGCATGTTTTTGCCCAATAACCCTCAAAACATGACCAGCACCATCTACCTCTACTTGCTGACCCCCCCATTCTCCTCGCAGCTGTCTTTCAAAGGCTGCTTCGACCCCCATTTGACCAACAATGTCCCCCATCTTATAGCCTTCATCTTTGCGCTTAGCGAGTTCTGTGTCATTGAGTTCGCCAGTGTAACCAAGGACGTGAGCCGCTATGTCGCCGTTGGGGTAGTTTCGTACGGCTTCAATATCTACCTCAACTCCTTGTAGTTCTTGACTGAACTCCTGTAGAGCTGTAACTTGGGCGGGACTAATGTCACGGGCAATCCGGAGCAGCGAAGGCGAGTTATAGCCAGCTTTTTCTAAGCGTTTTTGAATATCGCTGGCAGGAATCTTCAAAATCTCCGAGAGGCGGTTGAGAGTAGCCGGCCACTGAGACTTCTTGCGGGCAATCGGCCAGACGTACACTGCATGAGACAAGCGACTCGTCGCTAGCACTCGACCCTTACGGTCAAAAATATTGCCTCGTACTGGCTGTTTGGGGATCAGACGAATCCGGTTATCCTCTGCCAACTGTCGGTTACGAGTTCCCTCAACTATTTGTAAGTAAGCTAAACGAGAACCCAGTCCTCCCAGCAGCAACAGGCTCACAAACAGCATGAGAAACACCGATTGTAGATTGCGTCCAACAGTACGAGGGGTGGGGCGTCCCCCTGAAGAGGGCTGAATTACAGTCATATCAGGAAAAGGTTGAGAATAATGTCCAAATTAAATTTTTACTTGATCTATTGCTGTTCTTGACGTTTAGTCGGCTGTTCCCTCATTCCTTTACTGAGGACTTTCTATTGTGTTACGCGATGTGAAATGATAACTCATCAAGACGCTAAAGTAGACAGTTACAATAAACCCAAGTACGGAAACGATACTCAACACATCGAATCGACTGAAGCTCCGGGTGGGGGCATCGCTAACGTTGAAATAATTACTATGTCTCAAACTTCCATTAAAGAACAACGCTCTCCGGACACTGTTGCTGAGCTTGATGTTGAACTCCGCAAGGTTTTTAAAGTTTTCAATGGAGAGACAGCAGTCAGGGGTGTTGACCTGAGTGTTCGCCGAGGAGAATTTTTCAGTATCCTCGGTCCATCGGGCTGTGGCAAGACAACGACTTTACGCTTAGTGGCAGGGTTTGAGACGCCATCGGCAGGAGAGGTGCTGATTCAAGGGCAGTCGATGAATCACATTCCACCTCACCGACGACCCGTGAATACGGTCTTTCAAAGCTATGCTCTGTTTAATCACTTGAGCGTGGCAGAAAATATTGCCTTTGGTCTACGGCTGAAAAAGCTTAAGGGACCGGAAGTTGAGGAACGGGTAAAACAGGCGATTAAACAGGTAAAGCTGGAAGCATTAGCCAATCGGTTTCCGGCTCAATTGTCTGGGGGACAGCAGCAACGGGTGGCATTAGCGCGGGCGCTAGTAAACCGACCAACAGTGGTACTGTTAGATGAGCCGTTGGGGGCTTTGGATTTAAAGCTGCGGAAAGAAATGCAGGTAGAGCTATCGAATTTGCATAAAGATTTGGGAGTAACGTTTATCTTGGTGACTCATGACCAAGAGGAAGCGTTGAGTCTTTCTGACCGAATTGCAGTCATGCACGCCGGGAAAATTGAGCAAATTGGTAGCCCTACGGAAATCTACGAACGCCCTAAGACACCGTTTGTGGCGGATTTTATTGGAGATACAAATTTATTTAGGGGGCGTCTGGCCGCGGCGGATGCTTCGTCGCTTGAGGTGATGACGACAACGGGGCTGAAGATTGTGGTGCAGCCAAAGTCTCCCCAAGAGGCGGCTATTAATTCTAACGATGTGGTGGTGTGTGTACGTCCTGAGAAAATACGCCTGAGTCTTGCTCCGCCAGAATCAAAAGTGAATTGTTTTGAAGGTCGTCTTCAGCACATCATGTACATGGGAACTCATGTTCACTATGTAGTAGAGTTGCTGGGTGGCGATCGCATTACCGTGATGCTGCCCAATATTACCAGCAAGTTACCAGAACCCAACACTACTGTTTACGCTCGCTTTTTGGCCACAGACTGTTTGGCGTTAGAGGAGTGAGGCCATAATGCAGGTTCCGGGAGTGGCCTCGTTTTTACAAGAGTTGGAGTCTCATTGTTTGTCTTGGGCGATCGCCACAGTTCTCGATAGTGAAGGTCACCCCATGGTGATTAACCTGAAACGCCAAGGGCAAACAGTAGCTTATGGCGATTCTTGGGGAGTCAAAGAACTATTCATTGCCAAACTGGTATTTGGCTGCAACCCGTCTGGTTCGCTAATTTTGCGCTCTTTCACCCCAGAAGTTGACGAATTCACTCAGCTACCGATTAAAGAACTACGAGGCTACATTCTCCAAGGTGACGGCGATCGCCTCGAATTTGAGAAGCTCTCTCCCAATGCCATGTTTGCCTGTCACAATACAGATGCCGAAACAGGTGAACCACTCCCCCTCGAACAATCGGTACGCTATTGCTGAAGCAAGGAATTCTCCTCCCCATCCTCACTCTCATCTACTCCCTACTCCCCACTCCCTACTCCCGATTATCTAGAATGAGCAATGACCATCGACGAACCTCTACAAGGCGTCAATTCTTAAAGATAGCTACCTCAGCAGCCCTAAGCAGTGTAGCACTGTCTGGGTGCGGCTGGACGCTAGCTCAGGTGAGGCCAGAAGCCAAGGGTCAAGGCTCTTCAAAAGGTTCTTCAAAAGAGTTATATATCTACACTTGGTCTAGCTATACAGACCAGGAATTGCTAGACCGCTTTGCTAAAGAAACGGGGTTCAAAGCTACAGCTGATGTCTTTGATTCCAATGAAGCAATGCTCGCTCGAATTCAAGCAGGAAGTGGTAGCGCTTACAGCATCATCTATCCATCTGACTATACGGTGCAGAAGATGGTGGAATTGGATATGTTAACCCAACTTGACTACTCTCGCATTACTGGTATAGACCGACTCGACCCTCGGTTTGTCAACCCCGAATATGACCCAGGAAATTTGCACAGTATTCCCATTAGTTGGGGAACAACGGGCTTAATTTACAACAAAACCAAGTTACAACCTCCGCCGGAAGATTGGAGCTATCTTTGGCAGCATCAGCAGAAACTATCAAAGCGGATGAGCTTGCTTAATGATGTTCGAGAAGTCATGGGTGCAACCTTGAAAATGTTGGGGTACTCGTACAACTCAACCAATCCTCAGCAGGTTCGAGAAGCCTATGAAAAATTAGCTATCTTAAAACCAAGTATTGCCTCTTTTACCTCTGATGCTTGGCGAGAGCAAGTTTTAAGCGGGGATTTACTAATAGCAATGTGCTATTCTTCCGATGCCAACGAAGTCATCACAGAAAACCCAAACTTGCATTATGTAGTTCCTAAAAGTGGTGCTACTCTGTGGATGGATAATTTGGTAATTCCCAAAACCGCTCCTAACCCTGAAGGGGCATATGCTTGGATAAAATTTTTGTTGAAGCCAGATATTGCTGCTCAAATTGGTGAGCGATTGAGCTTTGCCACACCCAACAAAGGAGCATTTGAGAAATTACCTGCAAAAGTAAGAAATAATCAGTACTTATTTCCCCCAGATTCGGTGTTAAAGCGCTGTGAAAGTATTGCGCCTATTGGTGAATTTAGCGAAGTTTACGAGAGCTACTGGACTAAATTAACTAGTGCATAAAAAAGTTTTTAATTTTGAGTTTTGAAATTTAAACTAAAAATATTTTAACTCAATACTCTACTACCCCCTAGAGAACTGTGTCTACTAAAATCACCCCTCCCTCTGTTCCCGATTCCAGTGCATCTGATAGCACTGTCAAATCATCGGTTCTGGACAAAGGGACATCCCCAAAATACCCTACACGTCGTCAGTTCTTACGGATAGGTGCCTCAGCGACCCTCAGCAGTGTGGCACTGTCTGGGTGTGGCTGGAGACTAGCCCAAGTGCGATCGCAAACTGGTAGTCAAGCCGCTTCAGACAAGTTATACATCTACACTTGGGCTGGCTATACAGACCAAGATTTACTAGACCGTTTTACCCAAGAAACAGGTACCAAGGCGGTGGCAGATGTCTTTGATTCCAATGAGTCGATGCTGGCGCGACTTCAGGCAGGAGGCGGTGGCTCCTATAGCATTATCTACCCCTCTGAATATATGGTGCAAAAGATGGTGGAGTTGGATCTGTTGACCGAACTCGACTTCTCCCGCATAAAGGGTTTAGATAGGCTATTTACTCGGTTCCAAAATCCTGAATATGACTCAGGTAATCGACATAGTTTGCCTGTAAGCTGGGGAACAACAGGATTAATTTACAACAAAAAGAAGTTACAAAATCCACCAGAAGATTGGAGCTACCTTTGGGAAAACAAAAAGCAACTATCTAATCGAATGACGTTGCTAAACGATATTCGAGAAGTGATGGGTGCGACGTTGAGAATGTTGGGATATTCTTACAACTCTACAGACCCTCAGCAGCTTCAAGAAGCTTATGATAAGTTGATGGAATTAAAGCCAAGCCTTGCCTCATTTACGTCTGATGGGTGGCGAGAGCAAGTATTGAGTGGAGATTTACTGCTGGCCATGTGTTATTCGGCTGATGCTAATGAAGTTATGAAAGAAAACGAGGATTTGCAGTATGTACTTCCTAAAAGTGGTTCTTCTTTGTGGATGGATACCCTAGCAATTCCAAGAACAGCTAATAATCCTGAAGGAGCTTATGCTTGGATAAATTTCATGTTACAGCCAGATGTGGCGGCTCAAATTTGTGAACGATTGAGCTTTGCTACACCAAATAAAGCGGCGTTTAATCTGTTACCTCCTGAAGTTCAAAATAATCAGAGCTTGTTTCCCCCAGAGTCGGCACTGGAACTGTGTGAAGGTCTCTCGCCTGTGGGGAAATTTACCTCAGTTTATGACAGCTACTGGACTAAATTGACGAGTTCCTAATGCGAAATTGCAGTCAAAGATACTATCGGGACTTAAACTAAAATCAAGCGTCAATCCAAGTATCATCCTCGTTAATCTGGCATTTCACGTTGAGGTATAAGGAATGAAAGAGACAACTCCCGCCGTCATGCCTCCTTGCTTTAAGTTTTACACACAACCCTGAAGCGAACGCTACAGTTAAAAATACTTCCTGTTCATCAATTTGCTTTCACAGTAGTTTAGCCATGACCAACACAGCTTCTGCTCACACAGGCAACTTCTGGGACTTCGATTTCGTCGCGCCGCAACCCACACAAGACGCAGACTTACTCCAACAGTTCAACTTTATTCCAGGCTTAAAAGAAATTTTGATGCTGCGTCAGGTTCATGCTCTAGAACATGCAACTGTATGGGTGCTTGGCGAGAGCAGTAATATCGATAACGCTAGATATTCGACAACTGCTCACCACTTAGACAACAACACCTTAGGAGGATTATCCACTGACCAAGGATTTTATCTCTACGGTCAGGTGAACTCCGCTGACTTGAAAAGAGCGGCGTCTATCGCCTTAGAGCGCCTTACCAGGGGAGAATGGGACTTGGCTGTGCATCCCCGTTGCGGTACAAATCTCTCAGTTGGCATGTTTTTAACCGCTGGATTAGCGCTAGGTACTCATCTCCTTCTGCCGCGAGGCCCGATCGAGCAAATTATCGGCCTGAGTTTAGCCGCCGCCGCCGCGAATCAGCTTACCCCTGATGTCGGTACCCTAGCACAACGATATCTAACAACTGCCATTCCTTTTAACCTGGCTATTGAAGACATTGCCTCCACCTCTGACATCTGGGGTCGTCCGTCACATTTCGTCCAAGTGCGGTGGAAGGATTAGTTCAAAGGCTCTTCGAGTTTATTTAACAATGCTTTAATAGCAAATTAAATGGCTAAGCAGTAATAAAACTTAAAAACTTGATTCATCCGATAGACCATTACGAGTAGTACGCTGTAGAACTAGAGTACATGGTAAAAACTCTTATGGTTCAACGTGGTTCTACAGTCCGAATACTCAGAAAAGAATCTTACTGGTTTCAAGATGTTGGCACCGTCGCCAGCATAGACCAGAGTGGCATAAAATACTCAGTGATTGTCCGCTTTGATAAAGTCAACTACGCAGGCGTCAATACCAATAACTTTGCCCAGGATGAACTCCTAGAAGTTGCACCGCCGAAAGGTAAGGGTAAGGGAATCGCGGCGTCTGGTGGTGAGCAAACCAAACTGGATGCTGGTCAGCGGCGAACGGGTAGTCAGGTTAAAAGCGGTGCCAAGCCGGCTGCTACATCGGAGTCGGGAGAGAGTAACACAGTCGTAGAAGGCGACGCCAATCAGGGAACGGAATCTCGTTAAATCGTGCCAGAGTTGCCTGAAGTTGAAATTATTCGCCAGGGTCTATGTCAAGTAACCCTGGGTCAGGAAATCCAGGGTGGGGATGTGTTGCTCGATCGCACTATTGCCCACCCTCTTTCTGTTGGTGAGTTCTTAGCACCATTAAAAAACATCACCATTACTAACTGGCACCGACGCGGCAAATACTTACTCGCAGAACTTACCCAGTCAAATCCTGGTGATGTCGGTTGGTTGGGCGTCCACCTGCGAATGACGGGTCAACTGCTATGGCTAGATCGAGAAGACCCATTACAAAAACATACGCGAGTGCGGTTGTTCTTCCCAGACAATCGAGAATTGCGCTTCGTTGACCAGCGCACCTTTGGCAAAATGTGGTGGGTACCTCCACAAGAAGCACCAGAAAACATCATCACGGGCATCAAAAACCTCGGCCCCGAACCCTTTTCAGCTGACTTTTCGTTAGATTATCTGGTTGGAAAGCTAAACAAGCGTCAGCGTTCAATTAAAACCGCGCTACTAGATCAGGCGCTAGTGGCAGGCGTGGGTAATATCTATGCCGATGAAGCCCTATTCTTGAGTGGCATCCGACCAGAAACACTATGTAGTGCATTGAACTTAGCTCAGAGCGATCGCCTCCGTACAGCAATTATCCAAGTTTTGCAAAATAGTATTGAGGCGGGTGGTACTACCTTTAGTAACTTTCTCAACGTGCAAGGGGTCAATGGCAACTATAGCGGTGTTGCCTGGGTATACGGCCGTACAGGTGAACCTTGTCGCGTTTGTGGCACCTCCATTGAACGCCTCAAGTTAGCAGGGCGCTCATCTCACTTCTGCCCTAGATGTCAACTGTGATACGCTTGATTTCTACCTGGGTGTCAACGCTATTACTCCTGTGCTTTTTAGTAATGCACTACACTAACCGAAGATTTAAGCCTACACTCTACAAGTAGAGTTACCAAACAACTTTTAAACTCTACAAGCAGTGTGTTAGAAGAAATTATGGCAGACAAAATCAAGAAAGGGTCTTTAGTTCGCGCTGTTCATGAAAAACTAGCCAATAGTATAGAAGCTCAGGCCAGTGATTCACGCTTTCCGCCTTACTTATTTGATACTACGGGGATCGTTGTAGATTTAAGGGGTGATTACGCCTTTGTCAAGTTTGGTCAAGTGCCAACACCAAATATTTGGTTGCGTGTCGAGCAGCTAGAAGTCGTGGGTACTGCCGCTATTTCTGAAGCCTAAGGCGTGCTTTCTCATCCCAGAATAGGCTTAAATTGTAGGTTGGGTTGAGGAACGAAACCCAACACTTCTCGTAGCGTAGTAGCGTTGGTTGGGTTGCGCTACACTTAACCCTTTCTATCAAAATAGGCGAGAGAACACCCTCTAGAAAAATAGTTAAAATCGATCGCGATCGCTTTGCTTATATAGCTATGGTACATTCTCCTGATTCACCAATTCTCTACCACACCCCCCGCGTCTCCATCATTGGTGGCGGAAAAGTAGGTAGTACCCTTGCCCAACGAGTTGCTGAGAAAAATCTGGCAGATGTCGTGTTACTTGACATTGTGGAGGGTATGCCCCAAGGCATTGCCCTTGACATGATGCAAGCAGCAGTAACCGAGCGTTATGATCACCAAATCTTCGGCACGAATAACTACGCTGATACAGCCAACTCCGATATCGTAGTGATTACTGCTGGCATCCCTCGCAAACCAGGCATGAGTCGGGACGATCTACTCAAGATCAATGCCAAGATTGTTGTAGAAGCATCCCAAAAAGCGATCGCTCAATCTCCAGACGCCCTCTTTATCCTCGTCTCGAACCCGCTAGATGTCATGACATACCTGGCATGGCAGACTACCAAACTTCCGCCTCACCGCGTTATGGGCATGGCTGGTGTTCTCGACTCAGCCCGTTTCCAAACCTTTGTAGCCATGGAACTAGGCGTCAGCGTCAAGGATGTCACTGCTTTGGTACTAGGAGGTCACGGGGATTTAATGGTACCCTTGCCTCGATACTCCACTGTCGGAGGAATTCCCGTAACTGAGTTGCTAGATACGGCAACAATTGAGCGATTAGTAGAACGGACTCGTAACGGCGGCAGTGAAATTGTAGAACTAATGAAGACTGGTGGTGCCTATTTGGGTCCATCGTCTTCCACTTGCTTAATGGTGGAAGCGATTTTACACAACCAGATGCGACAGCTACCAGTAGCCGCTTACCTTCAGGGTGAATATGGTTTAAAAGATATCTATATCGGAGTTCCGACAAGGTTAGGTCGTCGCGGTGTGGAAAAGATATTAGAAATCCACCTGACAGATGCTGAACTTGCTGCCCTCCAAGCGTCTGCTGAGTCAGTTCGCGGAAATATTCGGCGAGCTAATGAAATGCTTAAGAGTGAATAACAGCAACGTTAACTCATCAATAGGGAATTTGTTGTTGTTTGTTGTTTGTTGTTTGTTGTTGGTATTTTTTATAGATTCAACCAACAACTTTCCTTCTCTGAATCTTGGCGTTTTGTGATACGCTATCGCGATGAGGAGTGCTAGGGAAATGAGTGATGAAGAAAATGCGGGTTGGGTTGCTGTTTGGTGGCTGTTCAGGTGAGCATGAAGTCTCGATTAGTTCGGCACGGGCGATCGCTAAAGCTTTAAGTACAGGCAACAACACAGACAAGTACGAAGTGCTGCCATTTTACATTCAAAAAGATGGGCGTTGGCTAGCTGGGTCAGTGCCTCAACAAGTCTTGGAATCAGGAGCACCTGTGCGATCGCTAAATTCAACACCGGATACTCCAGACTCAATACCCAGTTCCATAATACCCACCACCCAAAACCCAAGCTCAAACACCCAATCCCTCAACCGTTGGGAATCTCCACCCCAGACGGCTGATGCCGATGTTTGGTTCCCGATTCTTCATGGCCCTAATGGTGAAGATGGTACGGTTCAAGGCTTGCTGAAATTAATGCAGGTTCCCTTTGTCGGTTCTGGCGTTCTCGGTTCAGCCTTGGGCATGGATAAAATTGCTATGAAAATGGCTTTTGCTCACGCTGGGTTACCTCAGGTGAAATACCTAGCAGTCAACCGTTCACAGATTTGGTCTAATTCTTGCGTATTTCCTAAACTGTGTGACCAGATTGAGGAAACCTTAGGTTATCCCTGTTTTGTCAAACCTGCTAATTTAGGGTCGTCAGTAGGAATTGCAAAGGTGCGATCGCGAGCTGAGTTAGAAACCGCCTTAGATAATGCTGCTAGCTACGACAGACGCTTAATTGTAGAAGCAGGTATCGTTGCACGGGAAGTAGAGTGTGCTGTCTTAGGTAACGATAACCCTAAAGCGTCAGTAGTTGGAGAGATTACTTATGAAAGTGATTTCTATGATTACGAAACTAAATACACTGAGGGTCAAGCTGATTGGATAATTCCAGCATCGCTACCACCTGCCATTGCTAGTCAGGTTCAAGAAATGTCACTTCAGGCGTTTGCTGCTGTTGATGCCGCTGGTTTAGCAAGAGTAGACTTCTTTTACGTTGAAGCTACGGGAGAAGTCTTTATTAACGAAATAAACACCCTACCAGGTTTCACCGCAACCAGTATGTACCCCCAGCTGTGGGCAGCAACTGGTATTTCCTTTCCGGAATTAGTTGACCAGTTAATTGAGTTAGCGTTAGAACGGCATAACTCCTAATGCTACCCCGTTGCCGGGATTCATTAAGTTGAAAGTTAGCTTCATCCTCTAACAGCCCATTAATAGTAGGGTTTCAATCCCGTTGCCGGGATTCATTAAGTTGAAAGTCTGCCCCCTGAAACCCAGTCTAGGATAGATTTCTAGAACTGATTCTGACGGCTGACAAAACTAGAAGCCTCAAATGAGGTTTTTCACAAAAGTTAGAACTTTCGCAAAGCGCTAAACTCTTTAATTTTCAAGGTTCTTAGTGTTTTGACGGCTTCCTGGGATTTTCGACCTCGCTTTCAGCCGTCAGAAATGAGCTTAAAGCCATTGTAAGACAAGCGTCTCATCCTGTCGATGCTGCTCTCAATGGTAGGTCATGGTGGAGGCGATCGCTTCTATTGCTCCTAGAATGTGCTGGACTAACTGATGAGTGCGATCGCCATGTTTATTTCACCGAAAATTTTGGCTGAAGCTGAAGTAAGAAGGGAATCAGTACTGGGCGGAAGCACTTTTCTGGTCTAATGTGTGGTTGGTGATTTGTTGAAAATTTTAGGAGAGAAACTTGGAACGGACATTTCTCATGGTTAAGCCGGATGGTGTACAACGCAAACTAGCGGGTGAAGTAATCCGGCGTCTTGAGGCAAAAGGCTTTACTCTGGTTGGGTTAAAGCTGACGAATGTCAGTCGTGAACTTGCAGAACAACACTACGCGGTTCACAAAGAAAGACCTTTCTTTCCTGGACTCGTCGAGTTCATCACCTCTGGTCCTGTGGTGGCAACTGTCTGGGAGGGAGAGGGCGTGATTGCATCAGCTAGAAAGATTATTGGTGCCACAAATCCTCTAAATGCTGAACCTGGAACGATTCGCGGCGATTATGGGGTAAGTGTTGGTCGCAACCTGATCCACGGTTCAGATGCCCCAGAGACAGCACAGTACGAAATCGGCCTATGGTTTAAGGAAGAGGAACTCGTGAACTGGCAACCTGCCATGACAACTTGGCTGTATGAGTAAAAAGTACGGGAAAATTTAATTTTTCCCTTACTCATCAAGGACTTAAGCAAAGAAAGTCTCTAACGCTCCAAATGTAGGGGCACAATATATCGTGCCCCTACCAGATGTGGTGTCTGTGCGTAACTCCTGTCATAGCCAGGACTTACTCAGAACCTCTACATGTAGGGTGGGCACTGCCCACCCTACTACATTTATTTATGTCTAGAATCTCAAACCACGACAGCCCAATAGTTCTAACGATTCTGGCTAAATGCTTCCGCTTCCTCTTTCTCACTGTTTCTCAATACTGAAACTTCCTCGTTCTCACTCTCTATCGAGGATTCCTCTTTAGTGCGTTTGGAGAAGCCCCAAATGAACACTAAAGCAATAGCAGCAATCATCAACCATTCTGGTGGTACTAATTCTGGTTTAAGCGCTCTTACCAAAAGTCGTAATCCCACGAAGCCAACTGTAATGTAGCCCGCATCCTCAAGATGAACATATATCGTCAACCACCGGATAAATAACCCTGCCATGAACCGCAAGGTGATGACGCCAATTGTGCCGCCAGTAAGGACAAGCCAGGTTTGATCGGAGATAGCGATCGCCGTTGTAACGCTATCCAAAGAAAACGCCAAGTCTGTTACCGCAATAATTGGAATTGCCTGCAACAGGGAAGTAAACCGGGGTCCGTGATGTTGATGTTCTTCGTCTTCCTCAGAAGTAAAGTGCTGGAAGACTAACCACAGTAGATAAGCCGCTCCGAGTAGCTCAAACTGCCAAAATTGTACTACCCAAGTGGCCGTGAGAATCAAGGTCATTCGTAGGATATAGGCAACCGCCAAGCCGAAGTTGAGTGCCTGACGCTGAAGTCGGGTATCTTCTAAACCTCGTGCGATCGCCGCTAAAGCGATCGCATTATCTGCCGATAACACAGCTTCTAGTGCCACCAAAACCAGTAGCACCAGAGGAGCTTCAATTCCTAAATCAAAAGGGGAGTTAAAAACTTGGTCTAGCATTAAAAAATTATTTAGAACAAGAAGTTACAAATTTAAACAAGTGTTTAAGTGCTTAAATAAGCAAAAACCGGGGTACCTTAACCAAGCTTAACCTTTTCTGAGTAATTTCTGCCGAAAATTGAAACTCATCTGGCTTCCTCGACGATGGGCAGACAACGGCAGCAACTAGAACAGAGAGGCTTTCTAGCCCAGAGGTAATATTGCATCTTGTAACAAAATATTTAGTCAAAGGTCAATTTGACCGAAAATAATTGGGATTCAAGCCCAGTCCTTTTAGGACGGCTTTTATGAGTGGCTCGTTACCAGCAGGATTCGTCGGTACTGAGACTTCTCAAGGACGACGTTAAGCGATAACGACACAAGAGGAGCAAACGGCCTCTTTAAAAACGATTAATTACCCTTGAAAATAAGGAGACGTTAAACGATGACAATATCAGATACTCAAGTTTTCGTGGCTTTAGTCGTGGCACTGATTCCCGGAATCTTAGCCTTCCGTCTGGCCACGGAACTGTACAAGTAGAAGTTCCTTCGTCAACGACCCTCGACTGTAAGTCAGGAGCTTCCTGCTTCTAGGTTTCTAGTGAAGCGACAGAGAGCTTATCACAGGCAAGGGAGAGGATACTGATGATTGGGAGTTAATAGTTCTTCTCAATACAGCGATCGCCTCTCACTGTGGATAAAACGCTTAAGTTTTCCGGATAGTCACGGTAATGTACCGTAAATTATCTGATAGCATTAGCGTGCCACTGCCTTTGATAGGCTCTTTGTCTATTTGCTCGACCTTGCGTTAAATCACAAAGCAGTAAGATCGAGCGCATCAAGTGTGTATTCCCAATAAGTTATGCTAGAACACTCGGCGCTGGCTTACCACTACGGTATTCTGACAACATGAACGCAATCCAACCGTCTAGACCAACTCTACAACCGCTAGAACCCCGCCGAACGAGGCCTCGGACTCAGCGCCGTCAGCGACCTCGTTCATACCAAGGAGTTGCTGGTGAAACGACTGTGAAGTTGGTGGTTAATGGAGTGATCTCAGCTGCCGCGATCACTGGGCTACTACAATTGTTGCCTTATCACCTATCGCAGCAGTCAAAGTTGGGAGAAGTCCGAGCAGAAGTAAAACGAACAGAAAAACGAGTCAATGATTTGCGTACCGCCTTTGGTCGCTCTTTTGATGCTGGGCAAGCCAAAAGCGTGATGCAGGAGCAAAGCTATCGGATAGACCCGAATCAGCGTCAGGTAGTATTGCAAGAGCCAAATACTAGGGATGATAACTAAGGGGGGACTTGACTAACTTTCAACCTTCTAACCCAGTCTTTAAAGGGATGAGGGATGAGGGATGAGGGATGAGGGATGAAGGATGAAGGATGAAGGATGAAACCTTTGGATATGGGGCTATTCATCCTGAAGCTACGCACTCTCGAAGAGAGCAACGCTCTTCATCCTTCAACCTTCTCAGTGACTAACTTTCAGCCTTTTAAGCACTGATAGGCTTCAAAAGCTGGCTCATCCAAGTTTCAACTTTCCGGCGCAGACGACTAGAGTTACCTGACTGAGGCATCTGGGAGAGAGCCCGTTGATAATCTGCGATCGCACAGTTCCAATCTCCACGCATATGGTAGGTGCGACCTCGTTCAGCGTAGATATGTTCTTCCAGGGAGCCTAGAATCAAAGCCATGTCTAGGTTTTCTAGAGCTAAGTCGTACAACCCCAGTTCACGGAATGTAATTCCCTGGTTAATCCAGGTACGAATATTACCTGGATTTAGGTCAAGAGCGATCTCATAGTCTGCCAGTGCTTCTGCTAATTGTCCGAGAGATGCGTAGTAATTAGCACGATTGTTGTAAGCGCTGTCTAGTTCAGGGTTCAGTTGCACAGCCTTGTTGTAATCGGCGATCGCTTTTTCTAGTTGACTACTTTGGAAGTAAATCAACCCTCGGTTGTTGTAGCTAACTGCATCATTGGGTTGACGCTCAATTAGCTTGGTCAGTAGTGCGATCGCACCGGTATAGTCTCCCTGTCTTGCTAGCTGGTGTGCTGAGGTGCGTAGGCTTTCAGCTGACTGTTTTTGAACTTTCTTGAGTACCAGTCTGACTGGAGCTAAACGCTTTTGATTTTTACGAGGCATGGGTGACCACTGTCTGTTCTGGTCTTGCCGTTTTACAACAAAAGAATTAGCGTTCATATCTTCCTCAACAGTACCTGCGGCCTATCTAGAATCAACATTACGGCTGACAACACCCTGCTAGTTGGTTTTTGTGTGTCACTTACTAATGCGTCTTCAGTGTTCCCAAAAAACCACTCAGACTCACCCTTGCGTTTTCGATGTTCTTCAGAACTCTACAACGCCACTGACGCTGTTTCCTGAAACAGTAATTCACCTACTTGAGAAACTTCATCTTCCCTTTGTCGTGAAAACGTGTTGCATGTAGCGCTTCAGGAATTGGCACAAGACTCTAATATCTAATCGACCCCTGTGCGTCAGAATCTCCGAGATTTTCTGCACTTACACCACATACAGAGGGTCTATCGGCAATTAATCCCCATATATAGAGTTTACCTCCCTTTTGCGTATAATTTCTAGCTATTAATCCACCAAATCGTATTGAGGAACACTGATAGGAAGGATGATCGATGTTGGATAAATACCACCACAAATAAATTCATGTGCTTTACCCTCATCCCGACGCTACGCTACGCACCGCTGCTACCGCAACGCTCGTCATCCCTCATCCCTCATCCCTCATCCCTTTTTGGTTACCTCCTAGCGCCTTACCTATAATTGGTGTCTAGAAGATGTCCCATACTGGTAGAATGCAACCGAAGCCATTGATTTAGCTTGGTTTCTTGCTCGTTAACAAAGAATAGTCTTATGGCAGCTGCAACATCCCTGATTGATGCTCCTGATGTCTCTACCGATAGCTACCTAGTTATTGGTTTAGCCACTTGCTATCTTAAAGCAGATGGTGAAGTTCATGAAGTCAAAGTTATTGAACCTATCCCCTCAGCGGCTCTAGAGGCGATTCTCAAGAATATTCCCACCTCTTATGCGATCGCCTATGGTACCACTCTTGGTGAGTTGCTTGCTGAAGAAACACTTCAAAAACCTGCTGAGTTTCCCGCACAAGGTCAATTTTGTGATGATTTTGCAGCCCGTGCGATCGCCGCTGCCCGTACCTACCAAACTCGCCCAGAAGCTAAGTCTCATATCCCAGTAGGTACAACACGCACTGACTTCAACTATTCCACAGAACGCAAGCGAGTACTCAATCAGACGCGAGTTGTCCGCAAAGAAGACGACGTAAAACAGCACGAATATACTCACAAAGTTCTTTAGACTATTCCTACAATGCTAAAACTTTATGGTGGTGCCCGGAGTCGGGCGTCAATTGTCCAATGGTATCTAGAAGAATTGGGAGTTCCCTACGAATTTGTCCTTCTGGATATGCAAGCTGGGGAACATCGGCAACCCGAGTTCCTAGCGATTAATCCTATCGGGAAAGTTCCAGCAATTGTAGATGGGGATTTTCAGCTTTGGGAGTCAGGAGCAATTTTGTTCTATCTAGCTCAAAAGTACGGTAACCTTTCAACCTCTCCAGAAGAGCAAGCCATCATTAACCAGTGGATTCTCTTCGGCAACGCCACACTAGGGCCAGGAATTTTTGTCGAAGCCAATAGAGAACGGGAGATGAGCAAGTTGATGACGCCGCTGAATCAAATTTTTGAGAAGCAGCCGTTCTTGCTGGGAGATGAACTTACAGTAGCAGATGTGGCAGTTGGGTCAATTTTGGGTTACATTCCCATGATGCTGAAGCTCGATCTGAGTGAATATCCAGCCGTTGTAGACTATATCAAACGTATCTCAGAGCGACCCGCGTTTCAAAAGGCGATTGGTGGACGCACCTAACAAGCAGTTGAAGGTTGATAGGCTAGGGGGTATAATTTCCAACCTTTCAACCTTTAACCTTCAAGTTCCTGAGCAGGACTTATCTGAAACCCACAGCAGCTTGCCAGACGAAAGCCAGTAGCAAGAAGAAAACTGGGATAACAGGGAGAATGTCTACCAAAGGATCAAAAATTTGGTAAGCTTCCGGCAGTTTCGCTAACAACAGTGCAGCTTCCATGTTTAAACTTCCCTTTCTAACACACTTTTCAGAATTGAAATGGATCTTAACACGAACCTTGTTACAGCTGAGCACTTGAAACGGCGGTTGCCTTGGTAGTCTAAGGAGGTGGGCGTAAGACTTTCAACTTGCTGATTTTTTGGCGTGTGTCACATTAAAAACGTACCTCAGAGCGTGGTAGTTCTCAGTCATGCCTTCTGGAATCTATGCTGTTGCACATATCGGTAACCTGAAGCTTTACGTGAGTGATGCTAGCCGCCTCCATAGTACTTGGCCGCTGCTGCTGGCTCAACTCAACAGTGGTACATACCCAAACACTACTCTACAAACAGTGTGGAATGCGGAGGGAGGCAAGCGCCATTTCACGTTTCATACCCGAAAAGACTTGGCACAGGAGTACGACATTATTGGGATTGAGCAATTGACTTCTGAATATTGATTGACGACTCCCCGTAACTAAAGTTAGGGGATTCTTCTTACTGACGGCACGAACGCAGACAGTGTATAGTCGGGAGGTGATTACCCATCTCCCCTCCACTCGAACAAACTGAGTTGTTTCCAACCTATTCGAGGGTTCTCAGGCTCAGTTGGCAACCCAACTGATAATTCCTGTCTTACAACAGGCTCCTTGAGCGTGACTTTCCCGTGGACTACGGGTAGTGGAATCTTGATTCCAAGTTCAAATAATCCCCGTTGTCTGATAACAACGGCTGCATCTATGTCTGCATCAGCAACCCAGCCACAGGACTCACAAAGGAATTTCTCCTTATCCCTATTGGTTGGACTGATATAACCACAACAACTACACTCTTGAGAGGTGTGCTTGGGGTTGATTTCATGAACCAGAACGCCTGACTTTGCAGCCACTACTTTGACCTTCTGCTTCAATTCGGCCCAAGCCACATCTGCTATGACTCGGTTTAATCCTCGCTTTTGTGCCTGCCTATTTTTCAGGTACTTTCCTGTTTCTGGGTCTACCTTGGGTTTACATCGCGCCATCATCCCTTTGATGTTGAGATTCTCGAAGATGATGCAGTCGGCAGAACCTACTAACTGATGAGCAACCCTCCAGTGATAGTCGGTACGTTGTCGCTCTACTTTCTGCTCCAGTCGTGAAGCAGCTTGAGAAGCTTTACGACGACGGGTAGAACCCTTCTTCTTTCTGGATGCCCTGCGAGATAGGAGTTGACGACGACGCTCTCGCTTCTTTCCATATTGGGGATTGGCTATCAACTCTCCAGTACTAACTGAGGCGAGTTTCCTTATCCCCAAATCCACACCGATTGCTGTTTTGGCAGTCTCAGGTGTTGGAGTTTCGGGAACTGTTTCATCGCTTAGTTGTACAGACAGATACCAACCGTCAGCCTTCTTCCTAACTGTTACAGTCCGAGTGCTAAACCCATCTGGAAACGCACGAGACTGGAAGAACTTGCACCAACCAATTCCGGGCAGTCTTACCTTGTTTCCTTCAAACCGCACGTCCCCCGGTGGATAGCTCCAGGAGCGATACTTGCCTCGACGCTTGGGCTTGGGATATCCTCCCTCTCCTTTAAAGAAGCGTTGGAAGGCGTTTTCAACTCTTCCCCGTACATGAATGATAGGGGCTTGCGCTTCACCCCCTCAAACTCCCCCTATTTATCGGTCAGTTTGAGATAACTTGAAGCTATCACGGTTCGCCAATCAGAGTGAATCCTGCCCATTTTTTGGAGTTGGGGTATTGTTTCATGGTACTGAGCATGGCTTGACGCAGTGCTTGAGCTTTGTCTCCTGTCTGCTTTAGCTGCTGATAAAACTTTGTCATCAAGTAGCCTGTGGAGGCGTCAGGGGCTGACCCTAGAGACATAATTATGCTGGGGACACCTGCGGAAATTAGGGAAAGAGATAAGCCAATGACACCATCACCCGTGATTTTGCCATGCCCTGTGTCGCCAGCACTAAGGACAACGAGCTCAGCTTTTAAGGGAGATTCTTTGGGTTGCCCGTGAAAGTTCAAGATTTCACTGGCAGTGAGGATACCGTTGTCGTTGCCAGATGGAGCAAAAGCGATCGCACCCGGTACACCCTGCCCTTTCATATCATTGAGTAATCCATAGGTCGCTAAATGAATTATTCTTGCTTCTGGCAGCTGTTGCAAGAAAGCGCTCTTCGTTGCCTGGTTACCCGTGAGGGCTTTGGTATTTAGCAACTGGGCAATCTCTAGGGCTTCTTGTTGTGCGCTTAAAAGGGGCGGTAATGACTGAGTTGGCTCTCCCTTAGCCACTACACTTGGCATCGTGGGATTGCCCACTACTATTACCTTTTTTCCGGATACTTTTTGCCGTTGCTGTTTAGTTAACTCTAGTACCTGAATAGCAGGAATTGTCAGAATCGTGTGTTTTTCAATCAGAGATTTGTCTGTAATATCAACTAGAGCGGGGAAGGGAACTAGGAACAGTTCTTGGTGGGGAATGAAGATGACACGAGTATTAGAGTCTTTTGGCAAAAGGTCTTCAATTGGTTTAATTAGTATCTGATAGAGCTGTAACAATGGCTGACGTTGATTAGCTGGATCGGTTACTTCTGATGCATTCTTATTGCTCTTGCTCTCTGATGGAGTTTTCTCGGCTAACGCACCGATAGATTTAAGGCTATTAGTAACTAACTTTTCTATGGAAGAAATCGGATAAATCGTGCTTGAAGATTTGATATCTATTCGGCGAAATGCAACTTCTCCAGTAGGCTGGACAACCCAAACATAAATTTCTTGATCGGAAATAATTGAATACTCAACCAGTGTGGCTTTTTGCGCTTTGGCAATTTGTTTAATTACCTGGATGGTAGGCAGAGTAAGTTGAACAGGAGCAGGTTGCAAACCCGTTCCCACTGGTTCCGAAGATAACCGTAAACCTAGCAATCTGACAATTGCTTTAACCCTTTCTTGTTCAGATAGTTCTAATGCTGCTTCTGTCTGGTTCTGAGCAATGAGAACTTGTTGCTGTATCTTGTAAGTTGTAGCTTGCTGTGCAAAATAGTTATCGTTACTGCCTAGTTTTGCGCGTATGGCTTCCCATACCTTCATCGCCTCTAGGAGAGTTTTTTGTGCTTCAGCCAACTTTTTGGACTTAAGAAGAGCTAGGGCGATATTGTTAAAAGCGGTTCCTTCGGCGACGCGATCGCTCTTTTCTTTAGCGATTTGCAGCTGCTGTTGATACAACTCAATCGCTTGTGGGTATTGTTCTTGAGATTCGTAAGCGGCTGCTAGATTTTTGAGAGAATTAGCAATGCTTGTGCGATCGCCTTTCTTTTGTGCTATTTCCAGTTGCTGTTGATACAACTCAATCGCTTGGTGGTGTTGCCCAAGAGATTCGTAAGCTGTTGCCAGATTTTTGAGAGAATTAGCAATGCTTGCGTCATCACCTGTCTTCCGTGCTATCTCCAACTGCTGCTTGAGTAACTCAATTGCTTTCTGATGTTGCCCCAGCGACTGGTAAGCCTGTGCAAGACTATTGAGAGAATCAACTTGCAATGTGCGATTATCGCTGTCTTGTGCAATCTGCAATTGCTGCTGATAAAACTCGATTGCTTGCTGATGTTGCCCTTGAGACTCGTGAGCCAAACCAATGTTACTTAAAAAAGCGGCTTCCCGTGTGGGATTACCAATCTCTCGCCTAACAGTTTGCGCCTGCCGCTCAAACTTCTTTGCCTCCTGCTCTTGTCCCAAGTATAAGTAAGCATTACTCAGATTAACTAAATTTTCGGCCTCACCTTGGCGATTTTTATTCGCCTGCATCATCTTCAAACTTTGCTGATAAAAGCCAATTGCCTGCCTGTATTCTCCAAGAGAGAAATAAGTATTGCCCAGACTGCTCAGGCAATTAGCAATGCCTTCAACATCGTTGATAGTTTGATACATAGTCAGTGCCTGTTGTACTGACTGTAATGCCTCTCTAAATTGACCGTTTTTATGCTGATTAATTCCTTGCTGCAACAGTCGATCAGCTTGAGTTTTTTGGTCATTTTGAGTTGGGTTTGAAGGCTGAGACGGATTTGGCAAAGCTAAAACCTTAAGGCTCAAAATTGTTGTTGAAACCACTATGGACGTGATGAATAGGAAAGCGATAATCCTTACTCGTATAGCTATAGTTTGTTGTAGATGCATAGCTTTCAAGATATCGATAGTTGTCAATTCATCAAGAATCTAGCTCTTGCCATAAGTGCTGAGAATCTCGGCTACCTTGTTTCGGAGTAACAGATGAACGGTAGTGTACCTCACCTTCTTTATTTAGTTCCTGCAAAAAGCCTTGCTTCGTCAGAGAGTTGAGCATATTGAATACAGCTTTCTCGTCCTGATTCATGTAAGCTATAGCTTCTGTAAAACTCACTTCTCTTTGACGAATAATCCAAGTGACAAGCTGTTGTTCAAAGTCAGGCAATGTTAAAATATCGACCATTCTAGAGTAATGGTCTTTTTCTCTATTTGTGTCTCCAGTTTCTGAAGCATTGAACGGATTTTTGCTCATCTTGTCCTCCCTTACTCATTAATTAGGTCAGTGAAAATAAACCTAAATACTCATTTTTTTAGTTTTGAACGTTGAGTTTTTAGTTAACCCCATAACCTCTAAACGAATGACTACTTAACGCATAATCTGCTTGGCTACTTTTTCCATTTCCTGACTTAAAGGATGGTTGGAGTAACGTAAGCAGAAGAGGTCACTGCTAGCTAATTGCATCATGTCTTCGGAAACTGGGAGGATGCCTGCCACTGGTGTATTGTAAATTTTCTCAACTTGTTGTTGTAAGGCATCGAAATCTAAGTTTGGTAGAGCCTTATTAATTAGAAGTAACATTTGAGGCACTCGCAACTTACGAGCCACTTCTACAGTAACGGCAGTTCCTTGGAAGTCTTGGTTATCTGGACGTAGAATTAGAACTAGTATATCGGAGATGGTAATAGAGAGTAGGGTCTCTTCGTTGAGACCTGGATGGGTGTCAATAAAGAGATAGTCTAGATTAAGCACATCAATTAGGTCTTGAAGACCATCATTGAGCCTATTAAAATCAAAGCCTTCTCGTAGAATTCGGGTGATATCACGAGCTTTGATGCTCGAAGGAACTAGGTAGATTTTACTGTTTTTGGAGGCTTTTTCTTTTAAAACAGAAGTAACATCGTAAGCTGTGTCTTGAATCAAACAGTTGCCCCAAAGGTAATCATTGAGGGAGTGTTTCATCCTCTCTTCATCGAAACCAAAAAGGACATGAATACCTGGGGATTGAATATCGGTGTCAACAATTCCAACTCGGTTGCCGTGACGTGCGACGAGGGCAGCTAGATTAGCCGTTGAATTGGATTTACCAGTACCACCTCGGAACGAGTGGATAGAAACAATTTTAGACACTATAATTTTCCTTCAATTGTTTGTTGTTTGTTGTTTGTTGTTTGTTGTTTGTTGTTTGTATTTTAAAGAAAAAAACAACTGTTGATACATTCACTGGCAGGATGTGAATTAGTTAAATTGAGGGGGTAGCTCAAAAGGTGAGAGTGAATCGGGATCTGAGAGTGAGGGGGATTTGCCAACAGAAGGTGACGGTACACCGCTAGGAGAGGGTGAAGTACTAGGAGAAGGTGATGATGGTGAACTGCCTATAACAGGCGATGGTGAAGCACCAGGAAAGGGTGAGGGTGAGGGGGAAGCTGTGGTAGCTTTGGGGACTGGAGATGGAACGGCTGTTGACGGTGATACAGAGGGTTTTGGGGGTGATGGGGTGGGGCGAGGTAGAGGTAGTTTGGGAAGTACCAGAGGTGGTGTTGAAGATGGTACAGGTGTTGGATTGAGCGTTTCCAGAATAACAGACCGACTGATTTCTTGAGCAGCTGCATTGGTCACTTTGAGCGTTAGGGTTTGACTGGATGGTTGTTGAATTATAGGGTAGGATATGGAGCCTACTGAAGGGACAGTTCCAGGTGCAGGAAGAAGCTCCACTTTAAGGTCTTTACCTCCCTCAACTTGCCAAGATAAAGTTACAGCTTTGCTCGGCTTGCCTGGATTGATTGGAACAATATATTTGGTTGGAGCATCTTGACCATTTATTTTGAAATTGACAATCTTGAGCGGTACTAAATTCGGTTGAATCTTGATAGTATCCGTTTTGGCAGAGATTATGGGTTCTCCTGCTTCTTTCTGGGGAACTACTGTTAATTCAAAGATGTAATCACCGGGTTTACGAGCGTCTGTTGGTACGTTTTTGCAGATTAACTCGTCTTCAATTTGACAGACTTCCTTTAGTGCTTGGGGAATGCCTTGGCTGAAGTCGTAGCGCTTTAATTCGCTGGTAACTGACCCGTCAGGTGCTCTGCCAATAAGTTTTAATTCTTTGATTTGGTCAGGTTTGATAATCTTCCAATTCAGGAGAATAGTATCTCCATTAGTAGGAGTAGCACCGGAGTTTTGATTGGCTGTTGGTAAAGGCTTGAGGATACTGGGTTCTTGGTAAATTGGTTGGGTTGAGAAAAATTCTTGGATTTTTGAAGGGTCTAAGGGTTGAATTTTAACACTATTTGTTTTAGAGGAATCCGCAGCTACATCTTTTGCTTGTTTAGAAAAGACTTTAAGTTCAAAAACATAATCGCCTGCTTGACGAGCTTCTGTACGAACATTTTTACAGGTTAATTCAGTCCTCATGACGCAGAAGTTTTTGAGTCCATCAGGAATGCCTTTGCTGAAGTCGTAAGATATGGGTTGAACAGAAGCGGCTCCGTTGGATGGTTGAGCTGTAACTGATATCGAGGTTATTTGTTGTGGATTACGAATTTGCCAATTTAGCCGAATGAAATCTTCATCAGCTTCTTTGTAAGCAGAATTGTCTGAGGAAAATCCAATAATTTTGGGGGGGGCTGGGGGTCTAAAGAATAGCCACCATATGAGGAATGCGATCGCACCCAGCGTACACAACCCTGTAAGCAGCAGCAGCAAGAATTGCCACCAAGGACGCGCCTCCCACACCAAAGTCCCTTGGGGTAAATCCTTCGGCAGCGGCATCTGCTGGCGATCTTCGAGTCCAACAGCAAAATTGATTGGCCGCCCTCCCCCGTATAACGGACGACACCACCACTTGGTGGGTTTTACCTGTAAACCAACATTGGCGTCAGATCCAGGCAATACCCGTACTTGGTTAGGCTCTAAGGTATAAGTACACAGTTCATCCTCATCCAGACTTGTGGCATAGACGACAAGTTCGCGTGCTGTGTTACCATCATTCGTCAACCTAACCTCAAATACTCCCGCCAAGCGTCTCACTCTACCCAATAAAGTACGAAGTTCGACATTTAGCAGGTAGACAGGGAGAATCTGTAAATACACCGCATCCAGCAATACAAAGTCTGGATTATTGGCAGATTGTAAGCGGAGAGTGGCAATGTAATTTCCCGCTACGGCATTGAGTGGCGGATTAAAAAATAGCAGGATTTCGCCCTTAGCACCGGGGTTGAGGTCTAAACCGTCGGCAGTTGTCACCAATCCAGGTAGCTGTAAGCCTTCCGGATAGCGCACTCCCCACCAGCCTTCCTCCAAATCTGAGCAACTGAGCCAAAAACGGTCTACTCGGTTAGAGCGATTATCTACTAAGACAGACACTTGCAGAAGTTGACCGGGTTGGATCGCGATCGCATTTCTAGAACTACTAGCAGGCGAAACCGTAAGAGTAGCATCACTAACCCGGACAGCATCTTCAATCGCAGGCAAAACTTGGAGGCGCTGAGAGTAGCGAATGGGAGTGTCCTCTGGGTAGTGCTGCGGCGCATCTACCACCAGTAAGTAAGTGTAGTTACCGGGTACGGTTTGCGGTGGTACCTGAAACTGGAAGACGACTTCACTGGTAGAGTTGGGACTTAAGGCGATGCGTTCATAGGGCGACTCACACCACTGGCGAAGCAGTTGAGACACCTCATCTATATAGATGTCAATTAATGCACTTTGATTTCCCTTATTACTGACCGTGACACATAGCTCAAAGCTAGACCCAGCCATTACAGTGTGAGTTCCCGATGGATTGGGGATGACCGCGAGGGGTTTCCCAGGCGCTAAAATTTGCTGAATAGTCTGAGAAATCTGTTTGCTTCCCTCTCTAGAGGCTAGCCGAAGTCGGTAGCGTGTCTCGCCTTCCACTTCGATCTCTTGGACGAAGCCTTGCTCCATCAACTCGTACAGAGTGATGAGAGCATCTCCCTCGTCCATGTCAGTATTGGCTGCCACTTCAGTGAGGGTACACTCGGGCTGATTGAGCATCCATTGGGCAATCTTCTGCTGAGACTCTGGCAAGTCGATCAGATCGCTGGGTCTAAGACCACCACCTTGTTCAGTCGAGGAGTCTGTCCCCAAAGAACCTAAATCGGACTGCTTTCTTGCCATACCCCTGATTCCTCATTACCAATTTGCTGTGCTCAGGCTACAGATGAGCGAGAAGGGAGTCGGGAGTCGGGAGTCGGGAGTCGGGAAAAGCACTACTTAAGTAGCGTTTAAATCAGCAATTTGCGTAAGTCCTGAAATAAATCAGGATTGTTGACACCTTCCTATGCTCCATACCCAGCCCTCACTTACCGCAATCTGTATTACTCTTTGGTATACGACGCAACCTCACCTGATGATCGTCGCTGCCACTTACCACGAGGAGATCGTTCTCGCGTGAGATCACAGCAACATCGTTGACTTTGCTTGGCACCCGACGAATTAGTGTGCCGTTCAAGAGGTTCAGGTTCTGGTAGCGATCGCCTCTTGAAGTTAGAGGCCAAAGCATTTCTCGCTGGTCATCTCCGGCACTGGCTAAGTAGCACCCATCTTTGCTCAGGCTGACTGAACGCACAGGTTTACCACCGTGACCTTTCCAGGTATCAATATCTTTACACTCAACATTCTTAGCCAGACATTGACGCATATCCCATAAGGTGATGTAGCCCTGTGTATCAGCTGTTGCCATCAAAGTGGGCTTGTTAGCAGCTACAGCTAAACTTTGAATGTAGTCATCTTTACCACCGCTTTCTCGGTAACGTATTGGTCGTGGGCGGCTATTGTTTGAAGTAAAGTTCCATAGCATCAGTTTGTTGAACCGTCCTGCGATCGCCAGATTTTTATCTCCATCTCCAACCATTGCCAGAGCATAAACCGCAAAGTTTAAACGTTGCTCGTTTACAGGTTGGTTGCGCCGGGGGCTATTGGCGGAAAAGTCCTGTTCAATATTCCATTGCAACACCGCACCACTACCGTGACCACTAAATAAGTAGCGCGAATTCTTGGTAAATTCCAGAGCTAATACTCGGTCATCTTTCTGGTCAACAAAAGACTCTAAAGGTTGTTTACGATTTCCCAACACATCCCATAACTTGATTTCTCCATTCTCTAATCCACCTGCTACTAGGTCGTTATTGACGGGTTGATAGCGGACTACGCGCACAGCTTTCTCTACCTGGGCAAACTTCCCAGCTGATTTGAGGCTATTTCCTACAACCTTCCAGCTAAGGATGGTTTGGTCATCAGAACCGCTGATTACCTGGTCAGCTAATCCGTTAAAGCGCACGGAGGTAACAGCCTGGGTATGTCTTTGACCCCTAATTAGCCAAGACCACAACAGTATAAGCAGCACCACCAGCATGAGTAGTCCAGCAAGCTGTAACCAGGGTGGTATAGTAGGTCGGACGCGCAGTGCTAGAGTCTGGGTATCGTTTTGCACTTCTATGCGCTGATCCGACAATACCCCTGTCACGTTAAACAGCAGTTTTTGTGGTAAACCCCAGCGGTGCCGCTGTTTGCTGGCTCTCAACAAAAGTTTACTTGTCTCGCCTGGAGTGAGGTCTGTTTCTGAGGGATTAATCTCTAAATTGCATTTTTGTTGGTCTTTGCCGTGGAGTTGAACGCTGGCTGAAGATGGTAAGTTACTGGCATTCTCAAATAAAAGTTCATAAGTTACGGGGTCAGACTGACGCGATGGCAACCACCCTCCATTGGGTGGAATTGTCTGCTGTTGTGGAGTGCAAGTAAACTTCACACACCCTGTAGGAAGAATCTCAAGCGTACCTTGTTCGCGAGCGAAAGACCCTATATGGTGAGTGGCCTCAATTGTGAAAGGGTACACTTCACTGGGAGCTTGGATAATAGCCGATGGGGGTTGGCAGGAGAAAGTAACTTCTTTGTGTCCGCCGGGATCTAATTTGAATTGTTGTTCGGCACCATTGACTAGCCAGGATGATTTTACTCCCAAAAAACTCAGTACAACCTCCGCTGTCTGTTGATTTGGGTTACGCACGCGAACGGGAATTTCGACGAGTTGACCCGGGGATGCTTGGAATTTTTTTACAGGTAGCTCAAGCTGTAACAGTTTAGACCCTGCTCCCTCTTGAACGAATAGACGCACTATTTGTCTTTCCTCATCCCGCAGTTCTACTGAGAAAACGCGCACGGTGAGGTTCATCATGCCTGCAAAGCCAGGTACTGGTGAATCTGCGATCGCCACATAAAACTTGGTACTATCTCCAGGAGGTTTCTTGGAACTCACTTCCGGTGAAAGGCTGTACCAAAGAAAACCAGGATTGGGATTAGCTCCAGCGGCTATCACTTCCAACTGAAAAGAAGCAAACTGTTCGCTCTCATTAATCACAGTCACTTCAAAGGTAGCGGGTGGTCCTCCTGGTTTGAATTTGAGGACTTGCGTGGAGACTTTAGCACTGATGAGATTTTCCGTCATTTAAAAAAGAAAGATAACTCAACTGAAGGCTGAAGCTATATGTAAACAGGACTTACGCATATTGACCGTTAAACCGCCATTTGTAGGAGTGAACGGCCGTTCACCCCTACTATATGTGGTATCCATGCGTAAGTCCTGGTAAAGTATGAATTGGCTAAACTCATTTATCGCACCAACTTAGAATATCTTTATACTTCATAATTTATTCCTATTTTTTAAGTCTATCCTTCAGTTTTTTATTAAAATTTAAAAAAAATCATTGTTGTGCAAACAAAAACTTCTTTTTATTCTTTAATCATATTTTCAATTTCATTTTCGTTTTGATACTTGGTTTGAAGTTCTTTAATTAATTGAATGCTATAACAATCTCGTTCAATTTGATCAATCTCTAAGAGTTCATCAATTCGGGCTTGTTTTTCAACTAACAACTTTTGTTCGTAAACTTCTAAATAAGCTTTTACATTTCCATTAACTAAAAAAGCTACTAAACAACTCATTTCATATCGTTGTTGTTTCAAATCCACTAAAACTTGTGTTTGTTTTCTATGAATGATGTAAGCGCCTCCCATTCCTAAAGTGCTTAGAATAGCCAAAGTTTTTATTAATATCTCGTTTCCTGGGATAAGGCTTTGCATCTCTGTTTTCAGCCCAAAACCTTTAGGATTAACTTTTTTTTCTCGATCATAAACATTTTTGAGCAATTTATAGCTGGCTGGGTTTTGACAAGTACCTTTAACGCAAACCATAGCCATATCGAATTTATTGGGAATCACCAAACAAAAAAGAAATAGAAGACCACTTAAAGACGCTAAGCCATAGCTCATCCATTGATTACGTTTTTTCCTTTGCTCAGTTGCATCAATCTTCAGAGACAATTCATTGACTGCGTTGATGATTGTTGTTGGGCTGATAGTGGGCATAAATCCTCCTATTTTTTCCTCAAGTTGATGTAAATCACCGCTAGACCTACAGCAATTATTAACGGCATTGTTGGAGAGTTGTGTAGATTTGATAAACCACTATTTTGAGGATTACCATACTCTACAGTTTCAATCTCTTGATAAACTTTTTTGACAGTATTTTGACTGGCTAACTGTGGAACTGTAACCGATGTAACAACTACAGTTGATGTAAACAACCCAACGCCAATCTTAACTGCTACAGGCAAATATTTACCTAGACTATCATCTTTAGTTTTGGCGGCAAGCAATAACGCTTCGACCCCTGGAGTCAAACCGATAAACAAACCAATAAGGGTTGAAATCCAAATAGCCATCCCTAAGTTGATGAGAAACATTGAGAGAGTATAATTTGCACACTGACAAAAAATAAGCTTTATAATTCGTTCAAACTTTTCTCTAGAAACAATTTCATCGTCTAGCTTGTCTTGAATTTCTAGAAGATGTTTTTGCAGATAACTCTCAGGGGTGTGCTGCTCATCTTCGTTAATTGGTTGGGTTCGATTAACTATAGACTGAACTATTTTTTTATATTCATTAAGCTCTGACATACTCTCTCCTAAAAATTACACAAACTACTTCTCAGCAAGTATCAATTATGAGTTAAGTAGATGGGCATAAATAAACGTAACTTCTTTCCCCTGCCCATCTACTTATTGTGGGTTCAATGTACAACACTTTACTTCTTCAAAATTTAGTTTATAGATGTACCACTCACGTTTACCCTTATATTTATTCTCAAACTCCACAAACCAGTAATCGCGGAGCTGCTCCTGCGTCTGTGAATCCTTTTCTTCACTATTGTCAAACTTTTTAATAGTCTTGATTGGGTATTTCTTATCTAAGGTAGCGCGATACTTTTGATCATCGTTTAAGTCTTCTGCTTGTCGTCGCCAATCAGTCTTGAAATAAGTGTCGTTTTTAGCAGTTTCCTTGACTCTTAAGAAATGGACTGCCGTTGATGCATCTCCTTCCCTTCGGTTCAAGGTTTCAAAGGTCACAGACTGGCTAATTTCCTGACCTGCTCCATCTGTTCCTTTGAGGGTAAGGGTTTGACTGGATGGTTGTTGACTCAGAGGATAAATTATGCATCCTACCGGAGGAATCTTCCCCGGCGAAGGAAGAAGTTCAATTTTCATATCTTTACCTCCTTCTACTTGCCAGGATATAGTCGCAAATCTAATCGGCTTGCTCGAATTGAGTGGAATAAAGTATTTAGTATCAGCAGCCTGGTCATTAACTTTCAATTGAACAATTTTGAGAGGTACTATATTGGGTTTAATTTTAATAGTATCCGTCTTTAACGAGATGGTATTTTCTCCCGATTCTTTGTTGGAATCTGCTGTAATTTCAAAGACGTAATCCCCTGGAGTTCGAGCGTCTGTTGGTACATTTTTACAGGTTAGTTCTTCCTGGAGATTACAGAAATTCTTCAGCACATTGGGAATCCCTTTACTGAAATCAAAACGTTTTAATTCACTATTCACTGACCCATCAGGTGCTCGCCCAATAAGTTTTAACTGTTTCAGTTGTTTTGGGTTCGTAATCGTCCAATTGAGGAGAATAGTATCTCTAGGAGAAGGATTGACACCTGATGGTTGATTCCCCAGAGAAGGATTAATGCTTGATGGCTGAACTTCAGGAGCAGGATTGATACTTGAGGGCTGATTCCCCAGAGAAACATTAATACTTGATGGCTGAACTCCAGGAGAAGGATTAATACTTGACGGCTGACTTCTCATAGAAAGGTTAATGCTTGACGGCTGACTTCCCGTAGAGGGATTAGGGATTGAGGGCTGACACCTGACTTGTGAGTTTTGACGTCTGGATTCTGTTGGAGTTTTAAGGCTACTTGCTTCTTGGTAAATGGATTTTGTTGAGAAAAATTCTTTAATCTTCGGGGGTTTTGGGGGTTCCGGGGGTGGCGGGCTTTGCCTGAGGCGAGGGCGAAAAGGTTGGATGGTAACAAGATTAGTCTTTGAGGAATCCGTCGCTACATCTTCTGCTCCTTTAGAAAAGACTTTAAGCTCAAAAACGTAATTACCAGCTTGACGAGCTTCTGTACGAATATTTTTACAGACTAACCTCTTGTTCATGTTGCAGAAATTTTTGAGCTGACTAGGAATGCCTTTACTGAAGTCGTAAGATATGGGTTGAACAGCAGCTCCCTTGGAAGGCGCAGCTGTAATTAAGAGTGACTGTATTTTTTCGGGATTACTAATTTTCCAATTCAGCGAAACGAAGTCATCAGAAGCCCTTTGGTAAACAGTATTGTCTGAGGCAAATTCAATAATCTTTGGGGATGCTGGAGGGCCAAAGAATCGCCACCAAATCAGGAATGCGATCGCACCCAGCGTACACAAACCTGTGAGTAGCAGCAGCAATAACTGCCACCAAGGACGCGCCTCCCACACCAAAGTCCCTTGAGGTAACTCATTCGGCAGTGGCAGCTGCTGGGGATCTTCGAGTTCAACAGCAAAGTTGATCGGCAACCCTGTTCCGTATAGCGGACGACGCCACCACTTAGTCGGTTTTACCTGTAAAGCAGCATTAGCAGTGGCTTTCGGCAATATCCATACCACGCTAGGTTCTAAGGTGTAACTGCACAGTTCCTCTTCTTCTAAACTTCTGATGCGGACGATAATTCCGCGAAGTGTGTTACCCTCATTCGTCAACCTGACCTCAAACAATCCCGCTAAGCGTCTTACTTTGCCCAAGATAGTACGAAGTTCGACATTGATTAGATAGACAGGGAGAATCTGTAGATACATCGCATCTAGCAGCACCCAGTCTGGATCATTAGCCGATTGTAAGCGGAGCGTGGCACAGTAGTTTCCAGCTAAGGCATTAAGTGGCGGATTCACAAACAGCAGAATTTCGCCCTGAACACCAGGGTTGAGGTCTAACCCATCGGCTGTTGTCACTACTCCGGATACCTGTAAGCCTTCCGGATATCGTATCGCAAACCAGCTTTCTTCCAAATCCGGGCAAGTGAGCCAAAAACGGTCTACCCGATTGGAGCGATTATCTACCAAAACAGACACTTGCAAAAGTTGTCCGGGTTGAAGCGTGATTGACTCTGTAGAACTGCTAGCGGGCGAAACTGTAAAGGTAGGGTCACCAACTTGAACGGCACTTTCAATGGCAGGCAAAACCTGAAGGGGTTGTAAGCAGCGAATCGGAGTATGTTCTGGGTAGTGCTCCGGCGCATCCACTATCAGTCGGTAAGTATAGTTTCCGGGTAGAGTTTGCGGCGGCACCAGAAACTCGAAGACGACCTCACTGGTAGAGTTAGGACTTAAAGCAATGCGCTCATTGGGCGAAGCACACCACTGGCGAACCTGTTGAGACGCCTCATCATCAATGAAGATGTTAATGATTGCGCTGAGATTTCCTTGATTACTAATCGTGACGCGCAACTCAAAGCTAGACCCTGCCCTCACGGTATAAGCGCCCGACGGATTGCGGATGACACTGAGGGGGTTCCCACTCAAAGAACCAAAATCGGGTGTTTCCCTTGTCATACCCTGACTCCTTTTCTGAAAATGAAGAGGAGAGGGGGTGAGAGGGAGAGGGGGTGCAAGATTTTCATCCTTTGTTGTACGCGTAGCGCATGATGTTTAACTTCTGATAGCTGAGTGATTGTCACTTTTTTGGGTTAGTTTGATTGACTAGAGTTTTTTGATTTGCTTCTAATGGTTTGGGCTTTTTGTTGTAACTTCTTGAAGTAAGCTATCCGAACGTCACCTTTATTACGAATTTGCTGTAGCTGTTGTGCAAAGCTTTGTTCGCGGGTAGAGATTGCCTGAGCCATCTGTTGAAAAAGTTGTGCTAACTGACCTAATTCATCAGAGCGTTTGGCGAGTTTTTCCACACTTTTTATCTCAGACTCTTCACTTTGTTCAGAACTCAATTGGTCGTTGCTAATTTTCTGGGCTAGTCTAGCCATTGGTCTAATTGGCTGGATTACCGACCGCTTCAGTAAAAAGTTAATCAGCCAAATAACTAGGGCAAAAATCCCAATGAAAATACTCATGAATAACAGTAAGTTTCGATGAGCGATCGCAAAAACTTCTTCAGAAGGAACATAAATAATCCGGGTTCCCAAAACGTTATTCTGCGACTTGCCAAAACCAGGATTTCCAGAGATAGCAACTTTTCTCTTAGAGGCTTCGGCTGAAGCATTATAGCAACGCAGGCATTTCTTTTTTTCAATAATGGGTTGGGCATAGTAAAATACGCTTTTTCCTTTTCTAGTTGTTGTAAAACCTGAGTCTTCTTTAAGAGCTGATTTTTTCTGGAATTTTTTTATAATTTTTTTCTCAAAGGTATTGGCTTCATCCGGAACATAAGTGTTGGGTCTCAGTACAGCATCTTTATATAAATAGTTTTGGTATTTAGAATTTTTGCGAAGATTTTCAAAAACTTTGCTGACTGAGTAGCTTGGTATTGCTTGAAGAATCAATTCATTTGATTTTTTTATTCTCCCTTTTAAAATAGGATTAACCTCATCGTTGGTATAATTTCTCACAGAATTCATCACTTCCATGAGAATTTGCCCCCGATATGCCACATCGCTTTCAGCTTGTTGCTGAGTTGTTTGTGACAAAACCGCTCCACTGATGACAATGGCGCAAACAAACACTAGGGAAAGAAGTAAAGTAAATTTTGACGCAAGCTTGAGATTACTCAACATAATACTACTGATGACGCTACGCGATCGCAATTAACTTTTTGTTTGGCTAATTCGTACCTTTCATTCTGTTTCTAATAGTTTGTGCCTTTTGCTGCAAAGCCTTGAAGTAAGCTATCCTATTGTTACTAGTTGGTGTATAGCCTTGCCCTTGTTCGCTCTTATTGCGAAGTTGCTGTAGCTGTTGAGCAAAATCTTGTTCGCGAGCGTAAATGGCATGAGCCATCTGTTGAAAGAGTCGCGCTAACTGCCCCAATTCATCAGTTTTCTTAGCAACTTTTTCCAAGCTTTCAATTTCAGCTTCTTCATAATTATCTGCACTAAATTGCTCATTACTAATTTTCTGAGCTAATCTAGCCATTGGTCTAATTGGCTGAACCACAGTACGCTTCAACAAAAAATTAATTAACAAAATAACTAAGGCAAAAATAGCAATAAAAATGCCCATCACTAAAGATAAATACCGATGAGCAATACTAAAAACTTCTTCAGAGGGAACATATACGATTTGGATACCAACAATGTCATTCAGCTTCCACCCAAAACCATTTTTAGAGCCATACTTGGCTAACTGACTCTTAGGAGCTAGTGCTGGAATGCTATGACAGCGTAGACAACTTTTATCTTTGATAACAATAGGTCGAGCGGTATAAAAAACTTGCTTTCCAGACCTCTCGGTAAAATTAGAGACTTCTGGAAGATCTGATTGATTCCAAAATTGCTTTACAATTTTTTTTTCAAAATCATTAGCTTCATCCTGTGGGTTTGTGGGATTAATAACGGCTTCTTTATAGTAAAAATCTTTATACTTTGGTTGTTTAATGAAATTTTGAAAAACGGTGATAGCAGAGAAAGCTGGTACCGTTTCTCGGATAAAATTTGGGTCAGTTTCTAATCTAGACTTTAAGAGAGGATTTATATTTGTAGATGTATAGTCTCTAACTGATATCATCATTGCCATGATCAGGCTACCTTGATCAGCCACCTCAGTTTTTGCTTTATGATGAACGGCTTGCGATAAAATCACTCCTGTTAGGATAATAGAACTGATAAAAACTAAGGAGAGAAGTATTGTAAATCTTGGCGCAAGTTTAAGATTTTTCAGCATAACAATTTAATCACCTTATTCAGCCAGTTCATCTAATATACTTTTGACAGTTCTCTGCTTTTTGGGCACAGGGCGGGAGCTTTCTGAAACACTTTTACTATTCTGTTGTAGTAACTGCATCATTTGCCGCCGACGCCAAGCAAAATGTAAAACATTAATCCCCATTTCCTGAGCAGTGCGGATAGTTTCTCGTGATAGAGAGAGGTTTTCACTCAATCCCCAAGCAGCTGACAAGTTACCGAGAACAACGATAATTCCTCCACCCATAAAGATGTGAAGTGGCTGTTCATTTATGGCAGGCAGTGCTGCAAATAAAAAAGGTTGTATCCGTAGGGGAAAGTTTCGATCTAATTGTTCTAGTGGTTCTAAAGAAGTTCCTAATTTTTGGGCAAATTCTTGGAATATTTGAGAAAAATTACTGATTTCTTGTGCTATTTCTGTGTTAGTAGCTGCAAGTTCAGTCTCCAGTTCTTGTTGAATTGTTGACAGTTCAGTTTCTTCTGCTGCATTCTGGTAACCCAGGTAAGTTCTGTTTCCCATTCCTTCCAGATCAGCGATCGCTTTTTTTAACTCTTGTTGTAAAGCAACAAGTTCTTTAATAGCTGTCCCCTCAGTAGAAGCTTCCACTAAAAGGACACCACCGGACTTTAAATACTCTTGGAGAATTACCCATTGTCGCGCTTTCGGCGATTGTGAGTGTTGATACTTTAAGAAAAGTAAGTCATAATCTGAGAGTTTTGTTTTCTCTTCCTTTTCCCCTGGTTGCAAATCCACCTGCCCAACTTCGTCTGCTCCTTCCATTGCTGGGTAAAGAACAGCAACAGATTGGAGAAGGTAGGACAGATTAGAAAACGTCTGTGGATCTGGTTGTTGTGAGAGGTTAACTTGTGCCATAGTCACAACCGATTGAGGACGCGATCGCGCTTGGTTACGATAACGCAAATCTATGTTGTTAAATCCAGGGAAGAAAACATCAGTTGTATTTTCTAGTTTTACAGCATCTGAACTTAGGAGAATCCGGCACAATTCCACCTCTAATTCTCCGGGTGGACTGATTTTCTCATCAAGTCGAAAGGTTTCTTGAACTATCTCACGCTGTTCTTTGCGTCGTAATTTTTCCGGGTCTACGTAACTAACTACTAAGTAAACTATGAGAGAGTCTTGGGTCTGATTTTCTGATGCAATTCGATAGTCTATCGGCTCAGGAACAACAATCGGGTTACCAACTAAGTCAATAGCAATGCCTGGTTGAACTTGTAACCAACGCTCATCACGATATTGGGCTTGTACTTCCGTAGGGGCTGTAATTAATCGCACACCAAGGCCACAAACAATTCCTGGTTGGTTAAGAGATTGATAATGAACACTTTGGCGTTTGTGGTGGTAGTCATGAGCTCGACGCCAGCGATCGGCGTTCATCAGGAGACCATCTTGTACCTGGATGCGCTCTAAAGGTTTAATCGGAGGTGGAGGAAACAGTTCTGTCATAGTTGTTGGTTGTTGGTTGTTAGTTGTTGGTTGTTGGTTGTTGGTTGTTGGTTGTTAGTTGTTAGTTGTTGGTTGTTGGTTGTTGGTTGTT
>DALYIW010000046.1:0-37697 GCA_031970155.1 Coleofasciculaceae cyanobacterium CTOTU46601
ACCCACATTTTTTAGTCCTGCCACAGATCTGACATCTATTTGATTACCTTCAAGGTTAAGTTGCTTTAGGTTTGTCAGTCCTGCTAAAGAACTAACATCTCTGATTTGGTTGTATTCTATGTCAAGCTGCTTCAGCTTTGTCAGTCTTGCTAAAGAACTAACATCTTTAATTTGGTTATCTTGCAGATAAAGCTCAGTCAAATTTGCCAGTCTTGCAAGAGGGCTAATATCTTCTACTTGGTTGAAGTGGAGATTAAGCCAATCCAGGTTAGTCAATCCTGCCAAAGGACTGACATCTGCAATCTGGTTGAGAGTGAGGATAAGCCGCTTCAGGTTTGTGAGCTTTGCCAGAGGGCTGATATCTGCAATTTGGTTGTCTTCCAGGTAAAGCTCAGTCAGGTTGTTTAGTCCTGCTAGAGGGCTGATATCTTTGAGTTGATTGCCTTCAAGGTAAAGCTTCTTCAGGTTTTTTAGTCCCGCTAGTGGGCTGATATCTGCGATTTGGTTGGCGATGAGGTCAAGCCGAGTGAGGTTTGTTAGCCTCCCCAGAGGGCGAATATCTGCAATCTGGTTTTTGTCAAGGTTAAGCCCAGTCAATTTTGTGAGTCCCGCTAGCGGGCTGACATCTGTAATTTGGTTGTTGTAGAGGCTAAGCCAATTCAGATTTGTGAGTCTTGCCACAGAGCTGATATCAGCAATTTGGTTGTTGCCAAGGGAAAGCGACTCCAAGTTTGTGAGTCCCACAAGAGGGCTGATATCAGCAATTTGGTTGCCGCCGAGGGAAAGCTTTTTCAGGTTTTTTAGTCCTGCCAAAGGGCGGACATCTATAATTCGGTTGTTATGGAGGTTAAGCTCCTTTAAGTTTGTCAGTTCTGATAAGGGACTCAGATCGCTAATTCCTTTCGGGTCAAGGTAAAGCACAGTAAGATTTGACAGCTTCTTGGCAGCGAGTTCACAATCATTTGTCCCTGCTTGTGCTAACAGCACTTCTACTGTGATTCGACGCTCGGCTGACAAACTGGCTTGCTGGAGACACCACTGTTTAAACGAACTCCTCCCATTAGGTTCAGCGGCTTGAGTAACTCCCCATCCCCAGCCACTGAACGCCCACACACCTATTATCAAAGCAACTGCGCTAGTCGATTTCATGGTTGATGAACTTCCCTTAAGTAGTGTCTAGAGTGGCTCAGCTACCCGACTTTTGAGAAAAGTTGGCGAGCTATAGGGCTGCTATAGTACTTATTACCGATCGCTTTAACATTTACGCAAGAAATCTAGTTTTTTAATAATCGGTATTAATATCTGCAACAAAAAAGATACTGCATATCTTCACTCTCGATGAGAGATAGATAAATTGACAGCAATCTGTACTTTCCCTTGATGGAGGAGTGAATCATGCGTCTAGGTGTAGTCAGCCTCAGCTTTGCCAGCGTGCTGCTTTTAGTAACCTCTCTCTTCTTACCACCTACCTTGAGTCTCTCGCCTTTAGTAGCACAGGCACAAACGACTCAAGATAGGAAAGCTATAGCCGATCGCCTGTTTCGAGAAGGTCAACATCTGAATGCAATGAATAGTGATGAAAGAGCGATCGGCAAATTCCAGGAAGCCTTACTAATTTATCAAGAGATAGGCGACAAAGCAGGCATTGGAGCAACTTTTAACTACATTGGATATGTTTACTTCAGAAAGGAAGAATATCAGCAAGCCTTGAATTACTTCCAGCAAGCTTTGCCATTTCAACGAGAGGTAGGCGATGGCGATGGGCAACAAGAAACCCTTAACCTGATGGGGAGAACTTACTACGAGCAAGGCCGTCAGCTAGCTAAACAAAGTCAAGATAGAGAAGCCTTAGATAAATTTCAGCAAGCCCTAGTCATTAAGAGAAAACTTGGTCAGAAGGACGCCGAAGGGTTAACTCTTAACCAAATTGGGTTAGTTTATGCCGCTCTAGGAGAGTATGAATTAGCCTTGGATTCTTATCAGCAAGCTTTAGCAATTCCTCCACCCTATTTCGCAGATCAGCGGGGGGCAATGCTATTCAACGCGGGAAGGCTATACCAGGCGCTAGGACAGTACGAACTGGCTTTGAAGTCCTATCAGGAATCTTTAGAACTCAGCAAACGACCAGTAAAACTGGAACTTGACAGTAGGGGCGCTCGCGCGATTGGCAGCATCGGGGGTGAAGTGAGAAATCTCAACGCGATTGGAAGTGTTCACTACAGATTAGGAAAGTACGATTTAGCCTTGAAATTCTATCAGGAAGCATTAGCAGTCCTCAAAACAGTTGATGACAAAAAAGACAAAAAAAGGATGGAAGGAGTAACACTCAACAATATTGGGCTTATTTACCTCAAGCAAGGAAAGTATGAATTAGCATTAGAATTTTTGCAGCAAATTTTACCCATTATTAAACCTCTTAGAGACAAGCGTTTAGAAGGGAGACTGCTCGGCAATATTGCCAAAGTTTACTATGAGCAAGGGAAATATGAATTAGCTTGGAATTTCTATCAGCAATCTTTACTAATTGCCCAAGAAGTTGGCGACAAGGTAAATCAAGGAAATACTCTCAAGAATATTGGTTACTTACTAGAAAAACAGAACCAACCCGAATTAGCGATCGCATTCTTCAAACAATCCGTCAACGCCAGAGAAGCGATTCGCAATAACATCAAGGGACTTCCCCAAGAATTCCAGCAATCTTATACCGAAACCATCGCTGAAGATTATCGCCACCTAGCCGATCTTCTCCTCCAACAAAACCGAGTCCTTGAAGCACAACGAGTGCTAGATTTACTCAAAGTCCAGGAACTTGAAGATTATCTCCGCAATGTGCGAAGCAGTGATAATAACGCTCAAGGCGTGGCTGAGCGCTCCCAAGAACAGCAAATTCGAGAAGGCACGGAGGCAATTTTAGATAAGGCGATCGCATTAGGCAAAGAACTCGCCAAACTAGAAAACATTTCTGTATCCAACCGAACACCAGCCCAGAAACAGCGTATCGTTGAACTGAGGAAAACAGAACAAGAGATTACCCAACAGTTCAATGAATTCCTCAAAAGCCCAAAAGTACAAGAATGGATCGCGCAACTCCAGCAAACTACTCAAGGGCAAACCTTCAACCTGGAAGCTTATGGCACAACCTTACAAGATAACCTCAAGAAACTTCAGCAAGAAGCCGTAATTCTCTATCCTTTCGTGCTACCCGATCGCTTAGAACTCGTTTTAGTCACCCCCTACACACCTCCACTACGCCGCAGTGTGACTGTCAAACGAGAAGAACTCAACCGAGTGATTGCTGAATTTCGTTCGGCGTTAACAACTCCTACCAGTGATGCTAAAATTCCCGCTCAAAAGCTCTACGATTGGCTAATCAAACCTCTAGAAAAAGACTTAACTCAAGCCAAAACCCAAACTATTATCTACGCCCCGGACGGACAACTGCGCTACATTCCCTTAGCCGCCCTCCATGATGGCAACCAGTGGCTAGTGCAACGCTTCGGCATCAATAATATTACTGCTGTGACGCTGACTGACCTTAATACCAAACCGCAGAGTCAGTTAAATGTATTAGCGGCGGCTTTTACCAAAGGTAACTATAGCGTTAAAGTAGGTAATCTAGAGGTGGAATTTTCGGGGTTACCGTTTGCAGGTCGTGAAGTAGAAAATCTGGCTCAAACTGTTCCTAATACGACAAAACTCTTAGACCAGCAATTTAATAAAGATATTGTCTTGCAGATGAATGATTACTCCGTCGTGCATCTGGCAACTCACGCCGCGTTTTTGGTGGGACAGCCGGAAGAGTCGTTTATTCTGTTTGGTAATGGCGATCGCGTCACACTACGAGATGTAAAAAACTGGCGTTTACCGAATGTGGATTTAGTCGTACTTTCGGCTTGTGAAACGGGATTAGGGGATAAGTTGGGGGATGGTAGAGAGATTCTCGGTTTTGGCTACCAGATGCAACAGACTTCAGCTAGGGCGGCGATCGCTTCCTTGTGGGCAGTTCACGATGGCGGTACCCAAGCGTTAATGAATGCCTTCTATAGCGCATTGCAAAAAGGCAAGATTACCAAAGCCGAAGCGCTGCGACAAGCACAAATTGCTCTAATTACGGGCGACTATACAGCTTTAGGTGAGCAACGAGGATTAGTAGTTGAGCAACAGATTAACAATAGTCTGTCGCCACAGGCAAGCGTTAGCGAAGCAGGGCAGAATGCCCTTCGCCTCAGCCATCCTTACTACTGGGCACCGTTCATTCTAATTGGTAACGGGCTTTGAGCTGGAGAGGGTATGATACCGAGTTGCGTTCATACATAGTACTTTCCCTCTCCCTTGTCTTCAAGAGTCCCCCTTGTATCCCAAGAGTCTTGCCTATCTACTCATTAAGGTTAGGTGGAGCAGACGCTTCTTGCTCAAGCCTGAGCCACTCCTTATACTCTTCACTGACAAGCTGAGCTACTGCAAGGGATAGCAGAACTAACTCATCCCCTATTACCCATTACCCTTTCCCGATTACCCATTTTGTTAGACTGAAAACACCCAGGATTTGTCAATCAACACGCTGAAGGACGCCAGCAGATGAGGCTCTCATTACATCCAGGTACCCTACTAATCTCTGAAAAACTACCCACCCTTCAATACACCGCTACAAGCGATCGCTTCGATGAAACGTGGGAGGCCCCCCTTTCAACGCTGCTAGGGCTGGGACGTGCAGCTGGTGCTGATTTCATTGAGTTCTTTTTAGAGCGGGTGAACTACATCAGCTGTCTAGCCGAAGACGACATCATTACCAGTATTTCACCCAGGCTGTCAACAGGAGCTGGGGTTAGAGTATTTCGTGGCAAAGCTGACGCCTACGTTAGCACGAACGATCTGTCATTTTCTGGACTCAAAGCCGCCCTGGAAAAAGGCTTGTTAATTCTAGGACTGCAACTTCCCGCTCCTAACGCTTATATTCCAGAAATTAACCTAGAGCTACTCAGAGACTACGCGACTAAAAAAGGAAAAGATGCTTGGTTTTCCGAGTGTAGCTCCATGCGAGAAATGGGAGAAGTTCTTCTGGATGCTAATGCTCAGTTGCAGCACAAAGCAAATCATGTGCAATCCAGACGAGCCACTTATTTCCGGGACTGGCAAGAAGTTTTGGTAGCGGCGAGTGATGGTACGTTTGCCAGAGATATTCGTCTGACTCAATCAGTTGGCTTTAACCTCTTGTGTGCTGATGGTGCTCATCGTTCCTCGATTAGCCAGCGCATTGGTAGAAGTAGTGAACCAGGATTTTTGCGATCGTGGGAATATGAGGCAGATGCAGAAAGCGTAGCCGAGTCAGCAGGAAAAATGCTCTACGCTGATTACGTAGAGTCAGGAACTTACCCAATCATCATGGCTAATGAGTTTGGGGGAGTCATCTTTCACGAAGCCTGCGGACACCTACTAGAAACCACCCAGATTGAGAAGAAAACCACACCTTTCGGTGAGAAAAAAGGCGAAAAAATTGCTCACGAAAGTCTGACAGCTTGGGATGAAGGACTCTCTGAAGATGCCTTCGGAACCATTGATATGGATGACGAGGGAATGCCTGTTCAAAGAACCCTACTGATAGAAAATGGCATTCTCAAGAACTTCTTAGCGGATAGAGCAGGTTCTCTGAGAACTGGACACCCTAGAACAGGTAGTGGACGCCGCCAAAGTTATGCTTTTGCAGCCGCCTCACGGATGCGTAATACTTATATCGCTCCGGGAAGCTACACCAACGAAGACTTGTTCGCATCCATCGACAAAGGGATTTACTGTAAAAAGATGGGAGGCGGCAGCGTTGGAGCCACAGGACAGTTTAACTTCGCTGTAGAAGAAGCGTACTTGATTGAAAATGGCAAACTTGGCAAACCATTAAAGGGCGCTACCCTCATTGGTGATGCTCAGGAGATCATGAATAAGATTTCCATGTGTTCCCAAGATTTAGGGCTGGCAGCTGGTTTCTGTGGTTCAGTTAGCGGCAGTATCTATGTCACGGTCGGCCAGCCCCACATTAAGGTAGATTCGATTACCGTAGGGGGACGGTAGTACTTTCGTTTATCGGGAGTTGGGAGTCGGGAGTCGGGAGTCGGGGAATCCTAAAGGTAGATTCGATTACCGTAGGGGGACGGTAGCACTTTCGAGCAGGGTGAGTTGGGAGTCGAGGAATCCTACGAATAAATCTGAGAAATTCAAATAAGAGTTTCTGATTGAATGCACCCTTGTACACTTCGTTCCCATCAAATTTTTCTCTTTCCCCATACAGAAATTTAGGAGTTTGAGATGTGAGGAGTAGACATAAACTCTTCCCGACTCACTACTCCCGACTCACTACTCCCGACTATCCTTCTTCGGTCGATGTCCAATTATTACCCAAATTTTCAGGAGCAGTAGCGTCGTGCCTAATATCAACGAACTGGCAAATTACACTCAAGCCAGCGCCCGTCAGATTGGTATTCATAAATTTGATATTTATGGCTCATCTGTCGATCAAACCAGCGTTCAAGTAGACGAAGGAGAGGCTAAACAAGTCAAAGCCTCAAATCGTTCTAGCGTGACAGTTCGAGTCTGGAATGAAGACAATACTGTGGGAGTCACCAGCACAACAGATATAGACCCCAAGGGTATTGAATTGGCTTTAAAAACTGCCTATGAAGCAAGTTTATTTGGAGTCAAAGAGCATGTTCCTGATTTCAGTCCTGAAGCAACTGTTCCAATTACAATCCCATCCGATGAGAAAGCACCTCAGGCTCCAGTTTCAGAACTTATTGAGATTTTAATTAAAGCTGAAAAAGAACTACTGGAGGCTCACCCAGCTATCAAAGGTGTACCTTATAACGGTTTGTCCCAAAGCGATATCAGCCGATTTTATCTCAACAGTGATGGCGCAATTCGGAACGAAGATCGCTCCTCTGCATCAATCTATCTCTATACCAAAACAGAGGAAGAAGGGAAAAAGCCGCGCAGTGCTGGAGCTTTTCGAGTTAGTAGCAATCTTGAAAAACTTGCTGTCCAAGATTGCCAGAAGGAAGCTTTGGAGAAAACAATTAGCCACTTGAACTATGAAAAAGTTCCAACAGGCAAATATCGAGTAGTTTTCTCCCCCGATGCTTTCTTGAGCCTACTAGGTGCCTTTTCTAACCTCTATAACGCTCAAAATATTCTGGATAAACAAAGTCTCTCGACACCAGAATCTCTAGGTACAGAAATAGCTTCTCCTCTACTTTCTGTCTGCGATGATGCTCTACATCCCGACAATGTTGGAGCAGAAACGTTTGACGGAGAAGGTACACCAACTCGTCGTGTCCCCATAATTACCAATGGGGTATTGACAAATTTTTTGCATAGTGCAGGTACAGCTAAACGAATGAATGCTCAACCTACAGGTCATGCAAACATAGGTGCCAAAGTATCAGTTAGCCCTCACTTTTATCATGTCTCTCAGGGCGCACCTGCTGAACAAGAATATAGCCTTGAGGACGCAGAGAACGTGATTTTTATTGATGAGCTTCAGGCGCTTCATGCTGGAGTTAAAGCCTTACAGGGTTCCTTCTCGCTGCCGTTCGATGGTTGGATGGTGAATAAGGGTCAAAAGACGAGCATTGAGTCAGCTACTGTGGCTGGTGATTTTCTAGAACTTCTGAAGTCCATTATTTTTGTGGAGAAAGAGGCGGAACTTACTCCAGGAGGTGTTTGTCCCAGAGTTTGGGTGGATGGACTGTCGATTACTGGCGAGTAAGCTATTCCACACAGGACTTTCGTTAATTTCCTTTTGAACCGCTATTGGTAAGGGTGAACGGCCGTTCACCCCTACTATATGTGGTTTCCATGCGGAAAGTCCTGAGGTGTAGGGGCTTTGGTATCGTGCCCCTACCAGATGTGGTGACTGTGCGTAAATTCTGCCACATTTAATGTGCATAATTTAGACGGGCAAGATGCCCGTCCCACAAGAGTTTTATCACCAACGATTGTGCCAACTAGATTATGCCTTTCAGTCCGTAATAGATACAGGCTAGGCTACCAACCACATAAACAAACCAGGTTCCAAAAAAGCCGATCGCACGCCCAAGAGAAGGACCATATCTTGTAATCACGCCATAGGCGTAGGCAATTCGAGCTACTGTGAGAGTACCTCCAAGGAGCCATACCAACCAAGTCGGCGAATGCATTAACTCAAGAGCGATCAGGAAAAGCAAGGCGATGGGCACATATTCTACAAAATTCCCGTGGGCGCGGACTTTGCGCTGTAAAGCACCTTCATCAGTAGCTTTATCTGCTGAAACCCTTTGACTCAATCTCTCGACTGTCGATACCCATGCCGATGGGTTAGCCAGAGGGTCAGGTTGCATTGCAACATCCTCCTTTGACTCACCATGCCAAACCCTTGTTCTCGTCCGTTCCATAACTACGATGTAGGAGAGTGCAAAGGCGATGAGACCGTTAAGCCCAATGAAGACAGTTGATATCGGAATGGTATTTAACATAGATGAAAAATCCCAGCGGTTTGTGAACTTTTCAAGCAACTTCAAACCTGTTGAGCATTAGAAACAAGATAACTGTTTAAGAAATACGGCGTTGATATTGCGTATAAGCGTTTTGTGTATTTCTGTGTATTAGAGTATGTGCAGTAGATGCACCTGCTTCTTTATCTAATGTGTTCAAACTATTTCTAGAGGAAATAGCGATCGCAAATTATTCACATACTCAAATTCCACGCCGTCCTCAAAACTCCCATTCGGCAAATATCTCTGCTACGACCAAAGAAAAACCAGGTACAATTTCCTCGCCATCCAGAATATCTCCAGGTAGCAATAGTTTATCTGGCTTTGGAGAATGATGGACTAATACCGTTTCTTGTATAGGGTTTACAGCCCAAATCAATTGCGTACCATTCTCAAACAATTCGACTATCTTATTGTGAGTTCCTTCAACTGTATCAGTGGGAGAGAGTATTTCAACAGCTAAATCTGGGGCACCTTGAAGCATTTTCATAGGAGCGCGTTTCATTCCTTGTAATCGTTCTTTCGAGATAAACGAGACATCTGGAGAGCGATAATTACCCGATTTCATCCGAAATCCTGTACTCGAATCACAAACACTTCCTAACCGTTGAGAACGTACAAAGGTAATCAAAGCAGCGCTGACAAACACTGCAATTTCTCCATGCAGCATTCCGGCATTACTCATTACTAATTCTCCATCCACCAATTCACAGCGATACTCATCATCAGGCAAGGATAGAAATTCTTCTTCTGTCCAACCCTTTCTAGGTTCTTCCGTTCCTACATTTTTTTGTTGAAGTGTTACGAACATAATTACTCTATCTTTTGGGTTTTACTTCAAAATTAATAGTATAGTGGTTGTTGGTGGTTAGTTGTTTGTGGCTTGTGGGTTAAAAGTCTTTGTATAACTACAGTTCAGCGTATCTATATCTTCTGTTTATTTAGATATACTTACTTAATAGATAGATGAGGGGATGGGGGAAGTTGAAATCAAAATTCTCCAATTTCCCCATCTCCCTTTGGCAAGCAAGAAAGTTTTATCTTGGGCCTAAACCTACTGTCCCAGCATAGATGGCGCGATCGCCTAATTCATCCTCAATTCTCAGCAAGCGGTTGTACTTCGCTACTCGTTCGCTGCGACACAATGAACCCGTTTTAATTTGACCGGCACGAGTTGCTACAGCTAAATCTGCAATGGTCGTATCTTCCGTTTCACCAGAACGGTGGCTGATAACTGAACGGAAACCATTGCGGGTTGCCATGTCGATGGTTTCTAAGGTTTCAGTCAAAGAACCGATTTGATTGAGCTTAATCAAAATCGAGTTACCCGCTTTGAGCTCAATGCCTTTTTTCAACCGTGTGGGGTTGGTAACAAAGAGGTCGTCTCCAACTAACTGGATGCGTGAACCTAACTTCTCAGTTAGCAGTTTCCAATTCTCCCAATCCTCCTCATGCAGTCCATCTTCAATGGAAACAATTGGGTATTGCCCCACCAATTGATCGAGATAGTTAATAAACTCCTCTGGTGAGTGAGAAGCCCCATCATAGACATACTGACCCTCTTTGTAGAACTCACTCGCCGCCACATCCATGGCCAAAGCGACTTGCTCTCCTGGCTTATACCCAGCTTTTTCAATCGCTGCAATCAGCAATTCTAAGGCGGCTTGATTGGACTCCAAGTTTGGAGCAAAGCCACCTTCATCTCCGACACCTGTGAGCAAATTCTTATCCTTCAAAACCTTGGCTAATGCCGCAAATACCTCTGCTCCCCAGCGCAACGCTTCTCGAAATGATTTGGCTCCCCACGGCACAATCATGAATTCTTGAAAATCCACATTATTATCGGCATGGGCACCCCCGTTAATCACATTCATCAGTGGTACGGGCAGTAGATTAGAGAGTGGTCCACCTAGATAGCGATAGAGAGGCAGTGCTAAGTCATCAGCAGCTGCTTTAGCGGTTGCCAGTGAAACAGCGAGGATGGCATTTGCGCCCAGTTCCTTTTTGTTTTGGGAACCATCCCGATGAATCATTTTCTGGTCAACGGTTGCTTGATCGAGAGCATCAACGCCCAATAACTCAGGAGTAATTTTCTCCTTAATGTTGCGTACAGCGATGAGTACACCTTTGCCGCCGTAGCGATGGGAGTCATCATCCCGCAGTTCATGGGCCTCAAATGTACCTGTTGAGGCCCCACTGGGAACTTGTGCCACTCCGACAGCACCAGTAGAAAGACGCACTTCGGCTTCTACCGTGGGACGGCCGCGAGAGTCTAAGATTTCTCTAGCATCAATTGCCTCAATTGCGGTTTCTGACTTATCTAACATACATCCTCCATTGATTAGAAGCGATCGCATTTAGCTCAAACTCACAGGACTTACGCACTTGCACTTGAAGCCCTAAATCTTGATCCCCCCTAGCCCCCCTTAAAAAGGGGGGAACTCTCAAGCCCCCTTTTTAAGGGGGTTGGGGGATCTAAGTGCGTAAGTCCTGACTCAGGGCAACTGCCAGTAAATTACCTCAGCAGGGTCTTTCGGCAATATATCCAGAATCACCCTGAAAATAAACGACTTCAGCGTTCAGAATACCTTCAGTTAACGGTCAAAGATCATATTTAAGGATGTCTATCGATCCCCACCGTATTTTCACTTCTCCATCAGTAGGGATTTCCCCTCAAAACCCTTTCCCTCTAAAGCGATTCCTCTCTCTACAATGAGTAGCAGAGAGAGAGAAACTTAATACGGAGTTAAGGAAAAGCCCATGCGAATGCTACACACAATGCTGCGAGTCTGCAATCTCGATGAATCTCTCAAGTTTTACTGCGATGTTCTGGGAATGAAGCTGCTTCGCAAACAGGACTATCCCAGTGGGGAATTTACCTTAGCGTTTGTTGGTTACGGCGATGAGTCTGAGCACAGTGTTATCGAACTAACCCACAACTGGGGCACCGATCAGTACGATTTAGGCAATGCCTACGGTCACATTGCGCTTGGCGTTGATAATATTTACGAAACCTGCGCTCAAATCAGACTCAAGGGTGGTAAGGTAGTTCGCGAACCCGGTCCGATGAAGCATGGGTCTACTGTCATTGCCTTTGTTGAAGACCCAAATGGGTACAAGGTTGAGCTAATCCAGTTAGGTACTCAAGGTTCTGCTAAAAACCAAAAAACCGCTGACGTTGTAAGCACTTAAAGCAACTAGGCAACAATTGATGGTTGGTTTGGCTGAGGCTAAAGACTCTGTGAACGCCTCTTGCACGAGCAAGAAAATTACTGCCCAGCTAGACCACCTTTTGACAAGAAGAAAAAAAAAGAGCCACCAGGTGACTCTATCAATTATCAGGGTGCATCTACTATGCACAATATAGCATACACCAGATGAGGGGTGTCACCCCCTATTTTAGAAAAATAGTTTTCTTTGTGTAATAAATGTGGCAAATGGAATATAAAATGCATCCGGGATAGATAGAATAAAAAAAATTACGACCTGAAAGCGTTGAAGCTATGAGTGACAGACACAGAGAGTGAGAACCACTCAGACACAAGGAAATAATGAAACAAGCAATTTGTTCCACTCTAACTGCTGTTTTAGCGCTACTGATAGCTGAAATCAGCTTGCCAAAATCAGTAACAGCGAAACTGCTGGTTCAGGTACCTGCAACAAAACAGGTAGGAGGTTGCACCGGGCGAACTTGCACATCTTATAGAATTAACTATGAAAGAGCGATCGCAAAAGGCGTGATCGAAAGACCTTCTTGGGTTGCTGATGAAGAGCAGGCGATTCAATTAGGGTATCAAGCTATCGAGAAAGGCGATCGCTATGAGGCGGCAATCCGTTTCGCTCAAGCATTGGTACTCATTTCGGAAAACTATGACCTGAAGACAGCTTTAGAGTTTGAGCAGAACTTAGATACAACCTTACAACAAGAGAAAGGTCAGACGCTAAGAGAGTTTCTGCCTACGTTTGAACGCATTTTTTCCCTGAGTGTTTCACCCCCACAAACTGACACTCCATACAGAATTAATTATGAAAGAGCGATCGCCAATGGCTTGATTAATCGACCTTCTCCAGTTGTTGATGAGCAGGAGGCTACTGAATTAGCCTACCAAGCGATTGAAAAAGGCGATCGCTACGAATCTGCCATCCGTTTTGCTCAAGCATTGGTAATCATTTCGGAAACCGATGGAACAACAAACGCTTTAGATTTTGAACGAAGATTAGATGCCTACTTCTTAGAACAAGAAAACCAGACCTTGAGAGAGTTTTTACCCTTGTTTGAACGTATTTTACCTCTGAGCGGTAATCTTTATCGCTAACAGACTTCAAGATATAGCCGAATTCAGAATCCCGATTTTCCAGCTATGCATCATGGCAGATTCGCCGCCACCAAGGATTAAAATTACACTCTCCGGACTTCTATTTTCATAGAAGATTTATTGAAAATGAATTATTGAATAACACCCATACGCTCAGGTGGTCAAAATCTTTTGATAGCAATACTTATTATAGTTTTTTTAGTCGGCTCTCGCTGAACAGGCGCAGCGATATAACTGTTATAAATCACAAAGGGTGAAAGAATCAACAATAAAATAGAAATTAAAGGAATAATTAATGAAACGCCCCAAATTATTAATAGTAAAAGTCCGACAGTTTTTTTTCCAATATAGAGGTGCCCAAGTCCAGGAATTATCCTGGATAGAAACACAGACCGCCAAGGGTCTTTATTGCGTTTTCTCGTCGTTTCAAAATTTATATTATTTGCATTTTTATAAGCATCCAAACAACTCACAACTAGGATTAATACATTTATTGCAATGAAAAGTATTATTAACCCTATCATATTAATCTCAGAGCTAATTAATAGCCCTAAGCTTACAAAATATAATAAAACTTGAATGACAATAAAAATACATCCTTTAATGACCTTGCCTGAATATATTTGCCCTATTCCAGGAAAAAACATTGATAAATTTACAGCAAGCCAAGGCTCTTTTCCAGAAAGAGATTGAGAGATATTTCGCCCTGATTGAGACATAAAGTTCACATCTAGCTATAGTCCCAAATCTACTGCAATCCGATGAGCACAGGCAAACCCAGAAAATGCCACAGCATTTAACCCTTGCCCTGGAAAAGTACTATCCCCCACACAATACAGCCCCGGAACAGCAGTTCGATTAAACGGCATCCCCAGCAACCCCATTAACTTCCGTTGGGGAATCGGCCCATATGTCCCATCCTCACGCCCTAAAAATCGTCGATGACTTCGGGCCGTCCCTACCTCCATGTAGTCCAATCCCGCATCTAAACCTGGAAAAATCTTTTCCAAACGGTCAATAATACGCCATGCTGCTTCTTCCTTTTTCTGTTCATACTCACTTGCAGAAAGCCCTTGCCAATCTTCCATCCAACTGGGCGTAAATGTATGAATAATGTGATAACCCGTTGGTGCTAAATCCGGGTCAAGTAGCGTTGGAATTGACACAAAAACCGTTCCTTCCGCTGACTCCATCTTTTGCCAATCTTCCAGTAAGATGTGATGACACTCCGTACCGGGTGGTAAAACTGCCGCCTCTACCCCCAAGTGCAAACTCAAGAAACTAGGTGACTTCTGGTATCGGTTACGCCACTTTTTCTCAGCGACTGGTATCTCCTCAGGTGGTAGTAACTTATCGAAGGTATCCCAGCGTGTGGCATTAGAAACAATGCGCTTTGCCCGATACTCTTTACCATCTGCCAGCTGCACACCTACCGCTTTGCCGTTTTCAGTAATAATTTTGGTTACTCTAGCTTTGTACTGAATCTGTCCCCCGGCTTTTTCCAGTCCTTCCACCAGTTTTTGAGCAATTTGACCGACGCCGCCTTTAGGATAGTTAATCCCTCCATAATGTCGGTCAGAAAACACCATCCCAGCATTAATCATCGGTGTCTTATCTGCTGGAACAACTGACCAACAGTAGCACTCCATATCGATAAATTGCAGCAACTGAGGGTCGCTAATGTACTTGCGAGCAATGTCACCTGCATTCTGGGGCAAGTACTTCACCAACCCCAAACAAGCGAAGGGATGCTGGAAAAATACCCGCGTTAGATACCGGGGTTCTTCCAAGGACAGCAACTCCATCGCGTTGAGACAGTTAAACACCTTCCAGCATTCGTCGTAAAACTTGCGAATTCCTTCCCGTTCATGAGGAAAATGAGCCGTCAGTTCTTGCAAAAAATTCTCATAATCTTGGTGAACTTTCAACTCTAAATCAGCTGGCAGGTGATAGTGAATCTGCACTGGATCGGGAATAGTCTCTAAGCTGACATTCACTGCCGCGAGTGCCCTAGTCAGAAGATTCGTCGTCCCCTGGGTGCCAAAACCAAATATCATGGATGCCCCAACGTCAAATCGATATCCTTCTCGCTCAAAGTAACCCGCACTACCGCCAGGAATGACGTAGCGTTCCAGGACTAAGACTTTTGCCCCTTTTGCTGCTAGTTGAGTTGCTGTTACTAGCCCCCCAATTCCAGAACCAATAACGATCGCATCAAATACTGATGGCTCCCAAACGGAATCAGATTGATGGCTCAAGGCGCGACGTTGCGAAGCAGCAAGCATGGAATCAGCTGTTTTAAAGGAATTACTTAACGAATCTGAGTGTAACGTTTCTTCTCGAACAAGATCTGATTACTGCGACACATAAAAAGAAAGTGGGGACTAGATGGCTACTGCTTACTAGTCCCACCTGCCGATCCTTAATGAGAGGAGAACACTGGAAACTACTATAGAGTTATTGAAAATCTATGTCAACTCTGTCAGGAATAATTCTCAATAAACTGGGCTTAAGTTCAGGCCGATGAGACCTAATCTGAAAATAGGGAGTCGGGAGTCGGGAGTCGGGAGTCGGGGAAGAGAATTTTCATTCCTGGGTTGTGTGCTCTACTCGCGTGGACGGCTGTCTTGAAAATCTATTTTCATCCAAGGTTTGTGAACTATGATGATTACCTGGTTGCTTAGTTCGAGGTCAGGTAAATAGTCTGAGGAAAACTGCCTCTTTTTGGGCGTATGCCTGACTGGATAAGGTTTTCCGGATTTTTTGCTTGAATTTAAGTAGGATTACTCAGAACGTTAAGCTGTCATCTCGTTTCCTCTGCTTTTGCTGTTATGACTCTTCAACTACGTGTTTATGTCCCACCCCATCCATTAATTAAGCACTGGCTAGGCGTCGCCCGTGATGCTTCAACACCTCCGCCACTGTTCAAAAGCGCCATGATGGAGTTGGGACGATGGTTAACTTATGAAGCGATTCGCGACTGGTTGCCAACTGATGATATTTTAGTGCAAACGCCACTAGCTCCTTGTTCAGTAACGATGGTGAATCCAGATGTTCCACTAGTGGTAGTGCCCATTCTGCGAGCAGGCTTGGCGTTACTAGAGGGAGCACAGACGTTGCTGCCTTTGGCATCAATTTATCATCTCGGATTAGTGCGAAATGAGGAAACACTGGAAGCCAGCTGTTACTTGAATAAATTGCCTAAGGAGTTTAACCCTAAAACACGAGTTTTAATCACTGATCCAATGCTGGCAACTGGTGGGACAATTATGCTGACCATGGCAGAACTAACCGAACGCGGTGTCGATCCAGCATTAACGCGGATTATCAGTGTAGTTGCCGCACCACCAGCTTTACAAAAGCTAGGTTCAACTTATCCAAGCTTGACCATCTACACGGCGATGATTGATGAGACGGTGAATAGTCTGGGGTATATCGTGCCCGGATTGGGGGATGCAGGCGATCGCAGCTTTGGCACATAAAGGTACGATAGATGGGAGAAAAATTCTCCTGGCTCTGTCCACTGCCTTCAGCCTTTTTTAGTATGCAGTGGAGTCAGTCAACCGTTAATCTTGGAGAAAAGTTGCGTTTTAGAAATTAAGGGTACGAGAGAAAGATGAGTCAGCGCGAAGGTTTTACAGGCGGATTTCTGGCTGGAGTCGTAGTTGGCGGATTAGTTGGTGGACTCATCGGAGCACTGGTGGCTGGCCAACGGGACAATGACGACAAGGAGGCTGAACAGTCTTTGCTGAATTCTAGCCCACGAGAAGCTAAACCGATTAAGAGTAGGAAGCGTCAGCTTAGAGCAGAAGAGAGTATTGAAATAGCTCGTCGTAGCTTGGAGGATAAAATTGCTCAGCTGAATACGGCGATTGACGATGTTCGTCAACAACTGGGTACGGTTAATGGGAACCCCGACTCTGTAGATTTGGAGCGATCGCGCGAACCTTGAACGGGAAACTCTCAAACGTTCGTTCGCCCTTGTTGGACTTGTGTTAACACCACTTGGGCAAGCCGGAACGTGATGATATCCGTTAAACTGACATCAAAGCCTCAAATTGTCATCACAACTAGCAAGGAAGCTTTTCAATCCATGAATCCTGCAACAGAACTAGTAACTAGCACTCTCGCCAATTTTCTCAATATCTATCTACTTCTAATATTTATCCGAATTCTGTTGACTTGGTTTCCTACAGTCGAGTGGATGAACCAAGTAGCTTCCTTCTTAAGTCCCATCGTTGACCCTTACCTCAACGTTTTTCGTTCCTTCATTCCGCCACTTGGAGGCTTAGACTTGTCTCCCATCCTGGCAATTTTAGTTTTGCAAGTCGTGGCTCAAGTGTTCCAGAGTATCTAACTATTGGCCAAAATTCAGAGGATGAGAGACAGTTCAACGTCTCAAAAACTTTTGCTCTAAACTTTAGCGGCGGACTTTACCAGTAAAACCCGCTGCTTTAAATTGCTTGAGCTTTAGAGGCGTTGGTTGATTAGCTGGAACCGAAATTCGCAGTTCAAAATCACTGACGCCTGGTGGCACTTCATCGATTGAACCTAAGCGAGTGCGATTTTGCATCACTGGCTCATTATTGGCATCGTAGACACGACCAAAAATATCAGCATTGACAACAAACTTGCCAGACTTGTTGTTAGCTTTGCCAGTAACTAAGAAGCATGTAGCCGCGACGGCAGTTCCAGGTGTGACAGTTCCTTTAGCCAATTCTGGTGGACATTCATGGTAAGAAAGGTCAGACAACTGAACCTGGACTAAAGCTAAAGCCGCCGGAGTAAATACCCAGCTGACAACCCAAAGAAGACAAGCAGCTGTAACGGTAGCCAACCAACCTCGAAATCGCATAAATTGCAACAACAATAATTGTTTACTGATAACTCCAATCCTCAGCTTACCGCGAATCGGAGAATAGACTGCCTTTGGTAGCCTTATTGAACATTTGCAATAATAAAGAACTAGATGCGCTAATCATTCTGAATGCTGCTACTGGCGGCGATCCCATCGCTGACTCAATGTGCCATGACCCAAGCTGAGATTGAAGCTGTTTTGCAACTAGCCTTTATTCAATGTGAAGCGGTTTCATGCCCACTTACTGACCAGCAAAAACAAATCTTACTGCAAATCGTTACCGAATCACTGGTTCGTAAATCGTTGGTTTCATCGGCAAACGAAGAGCAAGATAGCGAGACAGTAAATCCTCTCGACGAACTAACCCCCCAACAACGCCAAGCGCTGTTGCAGTTTGTCCAGGAACAACAAGCGCAAGATCGTCCTTGGAAAATCAAACTACTTAACGATTGGCTGCATAATCGCGACTCTGGAATTATGCAGTTTATCCGCGATCAATATGGCCCTCAATGGCTAAATCGTGTTCAGCCAAGGCATCTAGAGAAGTATTTAGCACCGCAAACATCATCAGATGACTTAAAGCTAAAAGTAGGCGATCGCATTGAAGTCACCAACGGACTTTGGGAATGGGTGCAAGACGATGGCCCATGTAACCGTGAGTGGTTTCCTTGTACAGTCGTGGGGATTTCTCAGCACTCAGATAGCGATCGCTCCTACTACAGCTGCATTATCCGCTTCGACAACGGCACGGAGTACGAAATTCAAGGTATCTATCAGTGGAATCGCTACTACTGGCGTTGGCCTGCGTGACATCTGGAGGAGTGGGAGTAGGGAGTAGGGAGTAGGGAGTAGGGAGTGGGGAAGAGTAGCTAGGACTTACGCATGGACTCCTCTGAACAATACACCTAGTCGCTAGTAATTAAGATAAAAGCGCTATCATTAAGTTGCAAATTTGTCAATTTCAAACTGCGATATTAACAGCGAGTAACTGGCTGTAATTATGATAACCAGTTGATTAATTGAGAGGTTTAATTCATGATTTTTATCAACCCCAAGACAGATTTTGCTTTTAAGAGAATCTTTGGTTCCGAGCAAAGTAAGGATATTCTGATCAGTTTTTTAAATGCTCTTCTCTATGATGGCAATCCCACTATAGAAGACTTAGAAATACTCAATCCTTATCTAGCACCCAGGATAAGAGGTGTAAAAGATACTTACTTGGATGTTAAAGCCAGGATAACGGGAGACAAAACCGTGATTATTGAGATGCAAGTATTGAATGTGGAGGGGTTCGAGAAGCGAATTTTGTATAATGCCGCTAAAGCCTATTCGATTCAACTGAATACAGGAGAAGATTACACTTTATTAGACCCAGTGATTGCTTTGACCATTACGGATTTTGAGATGTTTCCCAACCTGGAAAATATGATTTCCAGATTCGTCTTGAAAGAAAAAGAATATCTGGTTGATTATCTGATTTATGACATTGAGCTAGTATTTTTGGAATTGCCAAAGTTTAAGAAAGGATTGGGGGAATTAGAGACAATAACCGACAAGTGGATTTATTTTCTCAAAACTGCCAGAAGCATGACAACAGTACCAGAGATAATGGAGACAGTACCGGAAATTAAGAAAGCCTTTGAAATAGCCAATCAAGCTAACTTAAATCGAGAAGAACTGGAAGACTTAGAGAAGCGAGAAATTTATATCCATGACCAGCGGAATGCCATTAAAAAAGCTCGACGACAAGGCAGGGAGCAAGGTAAGGAAGAAGGCAGAGAAGAAGGCAGGGAAGAGGGCATGAGAGAAGCTAAACTTGAAATTGCCAAGCAACTTCTTGATTTATTGGATGAAGCAACGATTAGTCAAAAGACTGGACTCAGCCTTGAGGAAGTTCAAAAGCTAAAGGAAGAAAGCTAAACTTCAAGGAGAAACTGTTGTCGCCTATAAGTATTTATGAGCGAAGATCGGTTTATTCAACACCTCCAAGCAATCCATGCACAACTGACAGCACTGCATGGATACATCATGCCGTTGCTACAGGGGCAACAGGAAAAGACAGTGCAAATCTTTGAGGCGATCGCTTCCTCTGTTGACAGTCTCCAGTTGAGCTACGAGGAGATGCAGATGAGTTTGGAGGTATCAGCCGTTATTGAAGAGGAGCTTCTTGAGCAGAGCGAGCAAGTGGTAGCAGAACATCATCGCTATTACGACTTGTTTCAATTTGCGCCGGATGCCTATTTGCTGACGGATGCTAATGGATTAATTCTGGAAGCTAATGCTTCGGCTCGTGAGCTGCTCAATATTCCTCAGAACTCCCTAATTCGTGTACCGTTGGCTGTTTTTGTTGCACAGGAGGAGCGTCAAGCGTTTCGCTCATATCTGAACCAGCTTTCCCAAGTAGAGTTTGTGCAGGATTGGGAAATTAGTCTTTGTTCAAGAGAGGGTGAGTTGTTCGCTGCCTGGTTGAAAGTTGCGATCGCTCGTGATGTATCGGGTAACATTACGGCATTGCAGATTGGTATACGAGACATCAGTCAGTACAAGCAAGCAGACGGCTTACCCTTGCAATTACTGACACAGCAGGACGCACTTGCTCAAGACACCACAGCTGTACCTTCACTGCCAAGTTCGCTTGATGGTTTGCAGGTTCTAATTGTAGATGACGAAGCTGATGCTCGCGAGTTTATCAGTGCTGTTCTGGAGTCTCACGGGATGCGTGTAACTACTGTTGCAACCGCAGCAGCAGCCCTGGAGGTACTAGAGCAATTTCGTCCTGATGTCTTGGTTAGCGACATTCGGATGCCCGACGAGAATGGGTATAGTCTGATTCGCAAGATACGGGAACTCGAAGCAGAAAAAGGATGGCACATTCCGGCAGCTGCCCTCACAGCCTATCTTGCAGAAGACCGGGAAAAAGCAATCTCTGCTGGATTTGAATCGCATCTCCACAAGCTAGCTCAGCCAAAGGAGTTGATTGAAATGGTAGCTCGGTTGGCGGGTCGAGTCTAAGTCTTGGACGTACTCCCCTCTTTGAAAAAAGGGGATTCTCAAGTTGAACTGGCGATCGCTCATCATCTGGTGCGAACTACACAGAGGTACGATTGAGGTAGCGAGTGAGTACTTATGGGCTAGCTGCAATAGATGCGCTTCACCTGGCTGCTGCACTCTCTATTGATGCACAGGAATTTGTAACCACTGAGAAAACGACAAAACCAATGCACCGCGTTGCAGAAATTCGAGTCGTTTCAATTGCCAGTGAATAAAATTCTTGCAAAGCGATCGGGAGCGTAAGTGCCATGCAACGACCTCAATCTGAAACCGTTGCTCTAAATGATATTTTAATTACTGAAGAGTTATATAAGCGTTCGCCTCGTCCCCCGAACTTGCTCTCAGAAAATCAGGCCTTGCATACCTTGGCACAGCAGTTGGTGAATCAGCCGGAAACAATGCTCCCAACTCTGGTTGACATGACAATCGATTTATGCATCGCCGGAACTGCGGGAGTCAGCTTGCTAGAGACAACTTCTAATGGGGAAGAAGTCTTTCGCTGGAATGTATTAGCTGGAACATTGGCACAGTACGTTGGCGGCACCACACCCCGCAACTTTAGTCCATGTGGGGTCTGCCTTGATCGCAGTGCCCCTGTACTTTTTTCCCATCCCGAACGATATTTCACCGACTTCCAGGCAGTCAACACTCCAGTGATTGAAGGCTTATTCCTCCCGATAATTGCGGAGAATTGCGCCTTCGGCACGATCTGGATTATGTCGCACGACCAGCAGCGGCACTTTGACGCGGAAGATGTGCGGGTGTTGACGAGCTTAGCAAATTTTACGGCTGCCTTCCTCCTGCTCAACCAGCGAAAATCTAGAGAATTGCTAGATGCCAACGCGGCTTTAGAAGCAGAAATTGTAGAGCGCAAGCGGGCACAAGCAGAATCGCGTGAAGCACAAAGACGGCTCGAATTATCTTTGACTGGCGCGAATCTGGGAGCTTGGACATACAATATCGTCACAGATGAATTTTGGGCAGACGATCGCGCAAAGCTTATGCACGGATACGAACCGCACGAAGTTCACACGTTGGCAGAAGCGGGAGCAAATATTTACCCCGAAGACCGCGATCGCGCTCAGGCGGCGATCGCCCAAGCCATCCAAGACCGCTTAAAACTGCAAACTGAATACCGCGTCATCTGCAAGGACGGCAACGTTCGCTGGATTGCTTCCCATGCCGAGTTTATGCCAACGGGTAATCAAGACGAGGGAATGTTTTACGGCGTGGCGCAGGACATTAGCGATCGCAAACAAGCAGAAGCTGATCGCATTCAACTAATTCGCGAACAGGCAAACCGCCTAGAAGCAGAACGAATGAGCCAGATGAAAGACGAGTTTCTGGCGATGGTTTCCCACGAGCTTCAGTCGCCCCTCGTTGCCATCCTCGGATGGACGCGCTTACTGCGTGCCAATCCGCCTGCCCCAGCGATGCTGATGAAACATTTGGAGACCATCGAGCGCAACGCTACGCTGCAAGCCAAACTGATTCAAGACTTGCTCGATATCTCCCGCATTAGCGCAGGTAAATTGCGCTTGAGGTTGGAGCCTGTCGAACTCGAATCGGCAATTGAAACCGCGATCGCAGCAGTCGAGGCTGCTGCCATTATGAAAAATATTAGTTTACAGCACCCAAGTACAGATCGAGCCGTTGCCTCTGTCTTGGTGATGGGCGATTGCGATCGCCTCCAACAAGTCTTCTGCAATCTCCTGACCAATGCCATTAAATTTACCTCAGAGGGAGGTAGTGTCACAATTGAACTGTCAACAATTAAAGCTGAAAAGCCTAAGTCAGCCCCAATTGCTGAAATTCAATTTGTAGATACAGGCATTGGCATCTCGGAGGACTTTCTCCCTCATGTTTTCGATCGCTTCCATCAAGCTGAAAAATCAGGTTCAGCGGGTGGATTGGGCCTGGGGTTGGCGATCGCTCTTCACATAGTAGAACTCCACAGTGGTACGATTCATGCAACTAGCGAAGGCGTTGGACAGGGCGCAACCTTTATTGTCAAGCTACCACTGAGGCAAGTCAAAAGTTAAAAGTAGGCTTTCCGGCCGTTCGCCCGTACAAAAGTCAATAACCATAGGTGAAGGATTTTGTCTAGTGGCTATATAAAAACTTAATGTGGAACAGCTTATGTCCGAAGCGAAGCGAGAATTTGAAGCATTATTAGATTATCTCAAGCACGGTCATGGCTGCGACTTGACAGGATACAAGCGTCCTTCCTTAATGCGCCGATTCGCTTACCGGATGCAGGAGATAAAGATTGACAGCTATCGGGACTACTTGCACTATTTGCAGAGCCATCCTGAGGAGTGTATTGGCCTTTTAGATACCGTTTTCATTAACGTTACAACCTTTTTTCGCGATCGCGACGCTTGGGTAACTCTAGCTCACGAAATTATCCCTAAAATCATCGCCAACAGTGAGCCACAGGAAGCAATTCGAGTTTGGAGTGCAGCCTGTGCTTCAGGTCCTGAAGTGTATAGCCTGATTATCTTATTTGCAGAAGCTCTCGGCATCGAATCCTGTTTGCAGCGAGTTCAATTTTACGCCACCGATGTAGATGAAGCTGCCCTAGGGCAAGCGCGACAAGCCATTTATCAACCTAGAGAAGTTACAGAAATTCCTCCCAATCTGCTGGAGAAATACTTTAAGAAAGCTGAGCAAGGATATGTATTTCATCCACAACTTCGCCGCATCATTGTATTTGGTCGTCATAACTTGGCTGAAGATGCTCCCATACCCAAGATCGATTTGCTGGTGTGCCGCAACGCTCTAATGTACTTCAATGCAGACACTCAAGCAACCATTCTGATTCGCTTTCATTTTGCTCTAAAGAACAACGGCTTTCTCTTCCTTGGCAATGCAGAAACCTTAATCACCCAAAGACCAATTTTTACTCCAGTTCACTTCAAGCACCGGATTTTTGCCAAAGGGTTGAAACTGGGGGTAAACGAACACTTGCAAATCAATCCGCGAACTCGCAAAAAGCAAACCGTTGATTTTCTTGGCACCCATGTCCGCATCTGGCAAACAGCGTTCGAGACAAGTCCCTTTGCCCAGCTAGCCGTAGACTCCAACACTTGCTTAGTCATGGCAAACGAACAGGCAATTGCTCTATTTGGGTTAACTCTCAATGATCTGGGGCGTCCCCTAGGAAGTCTCAAACCTGGGCAGCTTTTTGGTTTATGCACATCTATTAAACAGCTCTATAGCGATCGCCGTCCAGTCACTGTGAAAAATGTCGAGTGGACGACAACTGACACAACCTATTTCGATATCTTGATCACCCCTGTTTTCAGTTCGGACACTCATCTGCTTGGTATGAACTTGACCTTTACAGATATGACTGGCAATAAGCACCTTGAGAAGATACTTGAACACGCGAATTTAGAGTTAGTAAGAGTCTCTAAAACACTCGAACAGACAAAAGCCGCGTTAGACATCACACACGCTGAATTAGAATCCACTCAACAAGAGCTAGAAACTGTACATCAAGAGCTGCAATTCATCGATTTAAGCACCTCTCGCTTGGAGCGGCGGCTTGATCAAAACTGAAAGGCTTAGGACTACAGAATTAGCCAGACCTGATGTGAAAATTGTGTATTCTCTAGAAGCTTTAGCGAAACAGATATCTGAGTTTAAGATTGTCCTAGCTCATTAATCCCGAATCCGTAGGCGTAAAACCAGTTAGGTTCTAGATGTCCTGTAAAGATTGGCGCATGATGTCTACTGGCGGTGCTTGTCCTAACCAGATTTTTAAGGCAGCTGCTCCTTGTTGCACGAGCATTTCTAAGCCGTCAATTGTAATGGCACCTTGTTGTTGTGCTTGTCGCAGAAACTGAGTCGGGTTTGGGGTGTAAATTAGGTCATAAGCGATCGCACCTTCACTCAACCCCTGCATCACCCCTACATCCACAGGAGACTGCTCAACATGAGGATACATCCCAACTGGAGTTGTATTCACTACCAAATCCGCCTGAGGCAGTAATTGCGACAGTTCCTCCCAAAGATGAACATTGAGAGTTACAGGTAGGGATGCATTCTCCCAACTTTGCTGAAATTGACTCAACTTTTGCACATTACGACCAACAACGTGAATTTCAGTGCAACCCAGCTGAGCACAACCCACTACCACAGCTCGCGCTGCACCGCCATGCCCTAAAATCACGGGTGTAATTTGACTCCAATCTCGGTTGTAAGCTTGCAAGGGTGCGATGAAGCCTTCAATATCAGTATTAGTGCCACTCCAACCCGTGTCTGTGCGCCAAACTGTATTGACGGCTCCAACAACTTTAGCGACGGGTGAGACTTCTGACAACAGGGGTATGATAGCTTGTTTGTGAGGAATGGTGATGCTGAAGCCTACTAGATTAATAGCTTTAAAACCAGCGATCGCCACCTCCAAATCTGCTGGTTTCACAGGCAAGGCAAGGTAGACGTAATCAACACCCATGTGAGTAATTGCAGCATTGTGCATCACTGGTGACAGAGAATGCTCAATTGGATCGCCAATCACACCCAATAATTTAGTTGTACCTGTAATCAGTTGCATCAATGTTGTTTGTCCCCTGACTGTTCCACTGGTTCTTCTCGTTGGGCCTTAAATTGCACGGCTGTCGGTGTTGCACTCAAGACGACTTTACCCACGAGGGTTTTTCCCTTGACAACGCCTTAAATTTTAACTGAAATAGTACCTCTTGACCCATCTGCTTTATTACACTTAGTAATCCACGGAACTGAACCTTCTAAACTCAACTGTTGATTATTAAAACGACCATTCATAGAGGGTTTTTCTTCAGCAATAGTTGTTTTTTGATCATCGGTTTTTGCAGGTAGTAAAGAGGCAAATAAGTAAACACCAAATTGCTTAATATCCAATACCAGCGCGTCTGATTTGAGACATCCAGGCAATTTTTGGGCGTTAATTTGATAGGAACCACCAATAGCGGGAGGTGCTTTAAGGTGAGTTTCGCCGTAGGCACTGACAACCTTAAAGAGAACCACAGATGAACCAAGCATAATCCCAGCAATAATCTCGCCAATCACCAAAGGTTGCTTAAGAAATCGGCACCCCAAACCCATAATCCGGGAGAGTCCAATGATGATGAGCACTTCAACGAGAACGACGACAACTCTATGCATAAAATCGTCTTACCGGACGGCTTAAAGGTAGAAATACATCCCAGCTAGAACATCAGGGAATAAACGCCATATTTATATCAGAGATATAGCTGAGAGTCTTGATTTAACACACTTTGCTCAACAATCAGTCCTCCGCCAGCTAGGAAATATTCGTAAAATTAAGTAAAGCGCCTAGGAGTCAGGCAGCAGCGAAGACTGGCCAGTAGTCAAGAGAGTATCTTCATGAATGCGATCGCTTGTACGAGCTGTGGACAAGAAAATTACAGTGGAGCGAGTTTTTGTACTCGTTGTGGTGTCCCTCTGCTAAAACCGAATGCTGGTACGGTAAGAAGTAACTTGACACCTGGAACTCAGTTACGCGATCGCTACATCATTCAGTATCCCCTTGGCAGGGGAGGATTTAGCAGAACCTACCTGGCAGAAGATACCGGACGCTTTAACGAACAGGTGGTTCTCAAACAGCTGATGCTAGCTAACCAGGAACCTCACACTATCCAAAAAGCCGAAGAACTGTTTCAACGAGAAGCGGCGATACTCCACAAACTTCAGCATCCCCAGATTCCCCGGTTCTGGGAATTCTTCCGCGATGGAACACGGCTATTTTTAGTCCAAGATTACATTGAAGGCAAAACCTATCAGTCTGTATTAGAAGACCGAATTGCTGCTAATCAAACCTTCAGCGAAGCCGAAATTATCCAACTGTTGCGGCAATTACTCCCTGTCTTAAGCTATCTCCACTCATTAGGCGTCATTCACCGCGATATTTCCCCAGACAACATCATCTGCCGCGCCTCAGACGGATTGCCCGTATTGATTGATTTAGGCGGTGTTACAAAAGTTACGGTCGAAGTAACGACTTCTGCTGGCAGTTCACAAAACTCTGCTGCAACTTATAGCACCACTCGCTTGGGTAAAATTGGTTATGCTCCCGACGAACAGCTACGGTTAGGAATCGCTGCGCCTCATAGCGATTTGTATGCCTTGGGCGTTACGGCACTTGTCTTAATGACTGGCAAACAGCCTCAGCAACTCATCGATTTAGAGACGATGCAATGGAACTGGCAGCAGTATCTGAACTTAAGTCCTTTCCTAACTTCCATCCTGAACCGAATGCTTGCTACTCAGCCCGTCAATCGGTTTCAATCAGCTAAAGAACTTTTGCACCAGCTAGAAACTCATAGTGACACGACTCTAACGCAGGTATACAGTCCTCCAGCTCAAGATGACGGCAAAGCGCCTTATTCTGCATCGACACTAGCGAACAATTCTGGGCAAGGGCATTTATTTGACTCTTCTATCCCAATACCAGAAGAGATTCATGGTTGGAATTGGGGGGCTTTTTTCGTCCCAGGTCTTTGGTGTATCCCAAATCGGGTTTGGATAGGACTTGTCTCTTGGGCTGACCTGAGTTTGATTACTCTTCCTTTAACCTTGGGTACAATGTGGCCGATTATGGCTGTAATTTTGGGCGTTAAAGGGAATGAATGGGCTTGGAAAAGCCGCCGTTGGAAGAGTGTAAGGGAGTTTAAACGCCATCAACGGCTATGGGCGATCGCAGGATTTCTGATTGTGACCACTATTTTGATCTTATTGGCGCTTCTGGTTTTAATACTTTTGGCGTTGGGTATATCCGTTATGGGACTAGGCGGAACGAGTTAGTGGTCATTTGGAGGGATGAGGGATGAGGGATGAGGGATGAGGGATGAGGGATGAGGGTACAGCACATGAATTTAATTAGGTCGAAGAGAAGAAATCTTCGATTGAGTTCAGAGAATTTCTGCTGGGCTTCCTCGATTTTCTAGTTCATAGGATTTTAATCATTAGTAATTAAATCCTCGGTTAGATTTGGCGATCGCTTCTCAGTCTAGCTCCTAAGATTGGCGAAGACCTTGACGAACAAGATGAGGTTAGCGATCGCACAAAACGCACTACCAAAGGCGATCGCATTGATGACGCCAGCGACGAGGAAGAATAGAGCTGGTGGGTTTGGTGGGTCTAGAAGGGTTGGATTTTAACAAAAGTAGATGTTGGGTTGACGCAGGAAACCCAACCTACGGGCGATTTGTGATCGCACTTAAGTTTCCACAGTGTTAAGCTGCCGATCCATTGTTGAGAAAATAAGCGATAGCTGCATCTCCCAAACCTTGTGTAGCGATTGCACCAGCACTCGCAGAAAGCAAATTGCCCCAACCAGGTACAAACTTCAAGGCAATATCAGCAATGGCAATCATACCAGCATTTGCACCAATACCTACTCCTCCAGTAACGGCAAAATCCTTAACTGTTTGTTCGGAAAACTCACGACCGCTAAGCCACCCGATGTACATTACCATAAAGGTTTGAATAGCACCGACAACTGGTATTGCTGCGCCTGGGATGGGGTTTGCAGAAACGAAACCACATAGAGTAGTACAAGCTATAACAACTGTTCTGGCAACGCTAAGTTGAAATTCCTGAAAACGCGCCGCCCGTGCCAGAGAACCGCGCGTTTCTCTTGGCGTATGCTTGATCATTGTTTCAATTAACTCAGGAATATTCCAGCGAAGGTCATTTTCATTAGGAAGTATTAAACCATTTTCCCCCTCTTCGTACTCAGCATAGGCAACAGTTGGAACAACTACTTTTACATGACGACGTAAACCCTCTCTTTGCTGTAGATAAGCATAGAAGCTTTTAACTTGCTCTTGAACGTTGCGGTTTTTCTTGTCATTATCAGTTGGCAGACGAACCAATGGAGGAGCCAACTCATCACACTTTGTCAAAACCCCAATAACAGGTAGCTCACGTCGATATTGCTTTTTGATCTCTGCAACGATTGATTCACAGATACTGAGATCTTCCTGGATAGCACAATGAACCTCAGTCGCCTTACACAAGAAAAGAATCACATCTGGACACTCTTTTTTCACAGCTTGCATGATGCTCTCATAGGGGGTTCTTGCTGAATCAGCTTGCCTTGGAGCCTGTGCTTCTTGTAAGCCTCGTGTATCCAGGATATGAAGTAAGTCAGTACCATGGTGGTAGTACTCCTTCCACTCAGCCATACCTGTTTCTGGTCTTGTATCGCTGACTTTTGCAACGTTCAAACCACAAATGGCATTGATTAAAGTTGATTTACCTGATCGAGATCGACCAATCACCATAATCCGAGGCGGACGTAGCCCTTGTATGACAGAACGCAGATTGTCCAGTTGTGCCTGAATATCTGCCTTAAGAGGAACAAAGCCCGGAAGTGTGTCAACAATCTTGAGAAGAGCCGTTGCTAAAGCTTCGTTGCGACTTAGTTCCTTGTTCGTCCCTTCAGAAATAGTCATATTCAGACTCTAAATTTAGATTAGCAATTTTAGTGTTCCCGTTTTCAACTATGTTTTAACCAAATAACCTTGAACTCAACATTAAGGGCTTTCGTCCGTTCGCTCCAACCAAGTGCTAGGCTGCATTTTGGGAGCAAGAGCTTGATTTTCTTGCATAATCCTGATCAAAAACCGTAGAGCCTCATTGACTGCCTCAGCATTAGGAAACATCTGTAGCAACATCAGGCTCTAAGCGTACAGTTGTCCCACCAAAACTCTTCCGTCCAGAACCTAACGATCTTACTCGTAGACTCTTTAAGTCATATTCTGTCCGCAGATCATCTTCCATGTCTTGCTTAACCCTCTTCATAGGCTTCTCGTTCGGCTCGTGTTATTTCTCTTGCACTAATCAGGCAAATAACATCTCCTCTCTCTGTATAGGAGACAATCAGCAAACGTCCCCGGTTTGACCCTCAAACAATAAGGTAACGCTCCTCATCATCAGAGTGGTCTGGATCGTAGAAGTCAACATAGAGCGGATCGTCGAAAACAGTTTTGGCTTCCTCAAACGAAACTCTGTGCTTTGACAGATTGCTTGCGGCATTGTTTTCGTCCCATTCAAAATTCATGGAATGATTGTAGCATCAAGCATTTGAGAGGCATCGCGCAATGGATACCCGATTAAACTACCCAGACATCATAAAAAAAATACTGCAAGAACACGCCCAATATCGAGCTTCCCTACCTGACAGCTACGACTCCCAAGTTCTATTTGATGATGAGCGAGGACGCTACTTAGTCTTGGATATGGGCTGGAATGACGACAAGTATCTACACGCTACACCCATTCACCTCGATTTAATTGGCGCTAAAATCTGGATTCAATATGACGACACCGAGGAAGGGATTGCTACCGATTTACTAGAAGCAGGCGTTCCCAAAGAAGATATTGTGCTTGGTTTTCGCCATCCCAAAATCCGGGAGTATACAGGCTTTGCAGTGGCTTGATGGCAGGATGTCCAGTAGTGATGATGTCAGCCAACCAAACATCTACTTCCGTCCAACATCAACCTCAGCATTAGGAAACATCTGTAGCAACATCAGGCTCTAAATGCATCTTCACGCGAGAAATGGTATTAATAACGTTTAAACTCATTACACTTTCATCTATTATGATCGCTTAACGAGAGCTATGCGTGAAGCTAGCGCTGCTGCTTTCAGCACCCCAACAGATGTGACCCTTAGCCTTCCATCTTTAACCAACTGAAAACCTGACTTACAGTTAGCGTTAGGTCAATCTCCCCTAAAACCGATAGGTGAGCATTACCCTGTAGAAGCTCTGGTTGCTGATTAGGCAGGAAAACGAGAATAGATCGGTCACTTGGATCGATTAACCATCCTAGTTGGCAACCCTGCTGTAGACAGTAAAGGATATTGCCAATTACTCGGTTTGAACTTTGTTCGGGAGAGAGAATCTCAATCGTCCAGTCTGGACAGAGCAAAAAATCGTTTGGAGGTTCCCCATCGGCATCAAAAGGAATTCGTGACCACTTAAATACAGCTACATCTGGTACGATTGAGCGGCTACCGAAGCTACAGCGCAATTCTGGGAATGCAGAAGCTATCTTTCGAGGTTCAGCGACGTTATTGATAGTCTCGCAAAGTCTTAACTGTAACCGACTGTGCTTCCCCTTTGGCATTGGCTTCTGGATAATCTCTCCGTTGAGATATTCGCTTGCAGGTTTGGTTTCCGGAAGCTTGAGAAATTCCTCTAGGGTAATGGCTTTATCAGTTGTAATAGACACGGCTGTCGTAACCTGCTGTTCAAGCGGCGTGTCCTTAGTTTAGCAATAGGCAAGTCACCGCAAAAGCACTATCTCTTATCGCCCTTGAATGGATGTTAGGTTTCCTTATGGCCTCCTCAACTCGTTACAATTAGCAATAAAAAGCCAGCAAAATCTCCATCTCTTTGTCCGAGCGATTTTTAAGCTAATTAATTTTCCAACCACTTATGTCCTCGTCTAACACCCAACCCCACGAATCTGTTAAAGTCGCTACTGTGTCTCGGCCTGAAAAGCCGTCCTGGCAAATCAAATTGCTCTATGACGGTGAGTGTCCGTTGTGTGTGCGAGAAGTCAACTTCTTGAGAAAACGGGATGCTGGCCAAGGAAGAGTGAAATTTGTAGACATAGCCGACGATGACTATACTCCCTCTTTGCATGGGGGCGTAGACTTTGAGACAGCAATGGGACGAATTCATGCTGTACTGCCCGACGGCACTGTTATCAAAAATGTGGAGGTCTTTCGTCGAGTCTACGAAATCCTAGGAATGGGATGGATCTATGCTGCCACCAAGCTACCTGTGATTGGCTTGATTGTGGATATCCTATACGAAATCTGGGCTGACTGGCGACTAGCTCTCACGGGACGACCAGACTTAGCCACTATTATTAGCGATCGCCAGAATCGGATCGAGTGCAAAACGCTCCAGCGTTGCCGATTAACCGACGATGATGATTGACCTCTATGTAAAGTGGTTTGCGGCGTATCACCACAAACCACTTTCTTGTTTCTACATTCTGTGAAAAGTCAGAAAAACTGTACCTTCAGTTGGAAAGATACTAAATGCCCTAACCTAGGCAGGCAGTAGCACAGAATCAATCACGTGAATTACTCCGTTATCAGCTTCGATATCTGGAGTAACAACCGTGGAATCGTTTACCTTAACGCCGTTTGACGCATCAATCTTGACATCAGAACCTTCAACGGTAGTCGCCTTATCGAGTTTAACGACATCCGAAGACAGTACTTTGCCAGAAACGACGTGATAGGTCAGGATTTTTGTCAGCTGAGGAATATCCTTCAGCAGAGAATCCACAGTCCCCGCAGGCAGCTTGGCAAAAGCCTCATCGGTGGGTGCAAAAACAGTGAAAGGACCAGGACTCTTTAGAGTATCTACAAGGCCAGCAGCTTGAACAGCAGCCACGAGAGTGTTAAAAGAGCCAGCACTAACGGCGGTATCTACAATGTCTGCCATTTTTGTTACTTCGTGTTACTGTTTACGTAAAGTATTGTAAACATTTTTTTAAATTAAGGGCGTGTTCTGAAACACAAACACCATAGATAAAGTCGCTGCATATTCATAGATGCGATGACATCTCAATATAAAGAGGGCAAAACCAGGAAAGTATAAATTAAAGTAATCTAAACTTTTGTAAAATCACGGGTATCCTTATCCCTTCAGGACTTACGCAAATTGACCCTTCGACAACGCTTGCGGGTCAAGGCTTCGGCTTCGCTCAGCCTTGACCTTTGAACCATTATCTGTAGGGGCGTATAGCTATACGCCCCTACCATGTGTCGTGTCTGTGCATAAGTCCTGCCTTCTAGTCAGGGAGTAATCAAGAAAAACATTCAAGAAAATCATAAACGTTCTGTATAAATTACTACTAATTAACTTTTGCTAAATGTTTATTTTTGTGTACCTGACCAGAAACAAAGTAGGTATGGTGAAATCAGGAAACAGCTACATAAAGTGACTGTGCATGTAATTGTCGATTAATTTTTCTTTCCGAGGTGTCCTATGGAACGTAGTCTTACCCCCCCGCTTTTTATCCAGGTCAGTTTGTCCTTGTTTTGCTTCCTGTTATTTGTCAGCTTGTTTTCTGGGAAACCAACTGGTATGGCTAAAGCAAGACACCCAATTGCACAACGACTACAGATTGAACATGGGCAGTAATCAGGTTTGGAGGCGAGGGCTTCCATGCAGTCGCTGGGCGATCGCCTCTTCAACCCTTGATAAAAAAATGCTGCCGAGGACTTAAGCAACGGCAGCGCAGTGAGAAATATTTTTCGTTTCAGGTATAACCCTCCTAACAGCGGCAGCTACTGGCTGTAAAGAGTGAACCAAATCCACCATATCTTCTAGAGAAAGCGCTTGACGCGCATCAGAAACTGATTTTTCGGGTTCCGGATGACACTCAATAATCAGTCCATCTGCCCCACAAGCTACAGCCGCTTTCGCTAGAGGTGCCACCAATTCCCGCTTACCAACCGCATGAGAGGGGTCTACAATAACTGGCAAGTGAGTCATCTGCTTGAGCGCTACTACTGCCCCTAGATCTAAAACATTGCGAGTATAGTTATCGAAACTGCGAATACCTCGTTCGCACAGTACAACCTGAGAGTTACCCTCACTTAAGATGTATTCTGCCGCCATGACAAACTCTTCAATCGTGGCAGCGAGGCCCCGTTTCAACAGTATCGGCTTTTCTACTTGACCTAGGGCTTTAAGTAAATCAAAGTTTTGCATATTGCGACTGCCTACCTGAAGCATGTCAGCATGAGTAGCAATGGCTTCAATTTGAGCGATCGCCATAACTTCAGTTACAACCGGGATGTTGTGATGCGATCGCACATCCGCAAGAATCTCCAATCCCTCCAGTCCTAATCCCTGGAAAGCGTAGGGAGATGTCCGAGGTTTGTACACGCCACCCCGTAGCGCTTGAACGGGTGCGCGTTGAAGTTCTTTAGCGACGAGTTCCATTTGCGATCGACTCTCGACGGTACAAGGCCCACCAATAATCACTAGTTCTCTACCACCGAAGGCGACTTGTTCTGAGAGTCGGACAATTGTTTGATGGTCAGAGTTATTAGAGAGAGCGAGTTTAGCATTCAACACGAGTTAAGATTCCTTTGCAAGATATGTGGACAATAAAAAACCCGGTTCCCTAAGGGTTCCGGGTTATAGCGAAAAGTTGGCGCAACTTTAACTACCCGGAACTCTCATCACAGGCCAAAAATAAAATCCATAAAACCAGCTACTACGATACGTTTTCACGAACTTGCTCCTGTGGCTGCTTTGCCTAAAAAACAAAAAACCGCAGATTTTGTTCTGCGGTTCACCGGGTCGGTTCCATGAGGAACTGTATTCACCACCGGTGAACCTCCCTACGCCAAAAATAAAAGTAATTGCTGTTGCTGAACATTGTTTTGCGATCGAGCCAGATAGTTAGTCAGACACCTTTGACTTTTACCGTAGCAAGTCTAGTCAGGCTTAGTCAACATCTCTAGCGAAATTACAGGTGGTGGATAGGGCTTGGCAAAGGTGAAAGATTCAGGCGAGTCTCCGTGCAGCGCAAGATACTCTAGCTTCGCTTTGCCCTCTTCAACGGTTGGCAAAGAACCGACAGGAATCCACCACATGGTAAAATGCTCCCCTTGATACTTCTCAAACCAGTTACGACGACGGACAAAGAAGTCACCGTGTAAACTCCGGTAAACGTAGGTTTTTAGCTGCTCTACACTCTGCCAAACCGATACATTCACGAGCATTCTGGGATCGGGGTAGGCACGGATATTAGTAGCATTGCCAGAAGAAGTCTGTAATCGCCAAATAAAGCCTGGAGTGTGATCTGCGATCGCATTTACCTCGTCTAGCGCAGCAGCAAACTCAAACATCATAGGATCTTCTAAAGAAGCTTTCATCAAGGCTATGTTTATTTGCGCGAGATAATACTGCTGGTGATGCGGTACGTTAGTTTTTTTTAGAGTCATCGTTTGCACTCTCACTTGAGAAAACCATGACTTGAAGTATCCAAGAACTAAGACTGATTGGTCTTGAACGATATTGACATACTGCGATAGCGACCTGGCGTGATTCCGACAATTCGCTTAAAGTGACGAGTAAGGTGGCTTTGGTCTGACATGCCAACGGCGATCGCCACATCTGCGATCGAAAGTCCTTGGCTTAATAACTGCTTGGCTTTTTCCACCCGAATCTGGTTCAGGTAGGTGTAAGGGGGCATACCAACTGTGTTACGAAACACACGAATTAAGTAAGAACGGTTCAGGTTTGTCAACTCTACCAAGTGTCTCAATGAAATACTGGAGTTGAAATTATCGTGTAGATACTCTTTAATCAACCTGATAATACGTTGTTCTTTACCAAGTTGAACTGGTCGGATTTGGATATTAGCATAACCAGCAAGGATTGCTGAAAAGACTTCCACAAGTAGAGATTGTTGTTCTAGTTGATCTTGCAACTGTTCAAGGGCGATGTGAAGACAACCAATATTTTTTGCCAGAACCTCATCCTGAACAACCGCTTCCTTAAAATAAGGAAATTCATAAGCTGGCATCTCTCCAGCTAGTTGTTGGATGAGATCAACACTTGGATAAAGCATTCGATAAGTAAGTGGCAGATCATCAACAGAGTAACCCGTGTGAACTTCCTCTGGATTCATGAAAATGACGCTTCCTGGAGGAGCAAAATAGGTAGAACCTCGATAACAGTTACCGCCTACTCCAGCTTCAATGATGCCGATTGAATAGCCTTGATGAGAGTGACGAGCATAAGTGTGATGGATTGCTTCTGCCCGAAACAATTCTAAGTTATTAAACTCTGGCAATAGCCAAGATTTTGTATTGTGATGACTTGCATTAGCCATAACATATATTTTTGATTTATTTGTATAAAATTAACATTTAATCAAAAAAGCTAAAAATCCAAACAGCCGCTACAGTCAAAACAAAAACACAATAAAATCCAAATAAACCAGCACTTTGGAAGCTAGTACCAAATCCAAGAATCAAATGAGAAGTTGCTCCTCCTAAACCACCAAAAATTGCTCCTATCGCTAAACCTAAAACCAGTGATACTACTAAAGTTTCTTTGTGTTTACTGGCTTTTTTTTGATTGATTTGCTCAGTTCGTTTTCTATTTACTCTTACTTTTTCAAGGTATTCTTGTCTCTGTAGGTTTTTCTCTTCTTCTTGTCTCTCTTCTGTGTAACAAGTTTTGTGAGCATAAACAGGTTCGGTAATCCAGCGATCTAAAAATGGCCGACTTACTTCTTTGATTTGTACTTCTAAATTCTTGTTAAGACGAAAACCGCAATAACAGCAAGACGTGAAAGAAGGGTCTTCTAATTTTGTCGGAAACTGATGTCCGCACTTATAACAAGCAATAAAACTACTGGTATCAAATTCAATGGCAGATTTGCAGACAGGACAACTTGCTCGTGAGCGTCCCATCCTGAGCTGACTGACTTCACGATGACAAGAGTAATGGAAAAACTTAACAGAAACTCGATTTTCAGCTCCCCCATATTCTTTCATGAGTTTAAGCGCTTCCGTTCTTTTTAGAATTTGACAACAAACAACGCACTTTACCCCAAGAGGATACCTAGTTGTGCAATGGGGGCATTCAGGGGCTTGAGAGCTTACCCATCCTCCGCATTCCATGCAGTTCCGGAGAGTCGCCATAGTTTCTTTTTCCTACTTCACTCTTGTTTATTGCTTCCTAAAAAATTTGCCCACCCCGGAAACGCCATCGAGGAAATAAAATTCGCATGAGCGTGTGAGATGCTACGTAAATCCCCAGCCAGACTAAACTGTAGTGGATCGCAAACCAAAATAGTGATAAATCTTCTTTTGGCACACTAGGCAAACCAAAGCTTTTCACTACACCCGCTACAAAGATAGCCTCCCAAATTCCGGTAAGCAATTGGATAGCTCCTGGCCAATCTCGATCCCAACGAAATTTCTGGAGATAGTTGTAAAGAATATCCCAGCCGCAGCCAAACAAGGCTAAATATCCTAATATCCGGAAATAACCAGTGCCGAAATTGGGTTCAAGAATACCTAAAGAAAACGGCCAGGTGATGAAAACACCAACTGTTGCAAATAGAAATAACCGTGTTTGCCAGCGACCTAATAAGGTAGGAGTCATGATGTCAGCGGTTAACCTTTGTCATCCAAAAACATCACGCTATTTAGCTTATTTTTCAAGAAAAGTTGATTTTTATTATTATTACAGAAGATTAAGGGGGAAATGGGAAAGGAGAAAGGTTAAAGAACCTCCCTTTACCCTTTCTTTCGTACAAAAATTTACACAAGGGCGGCGCGATCGCTCTCGAGTGTCTTGCTGAGCTTAAATAGTGGCGTTTAATTATACCGACCTACTGAGTATATTTAAATACCAGTTGATATTGTCACTGGGAAGAGTCTTCCTGTTGGTTTGTCATCTGCGGGACAGGTGTGTTTCCCCTTCCTTCCTTAATGCGTCTTAGCTCCTCTGGACTCATCTCTGTTCCCAAAGGGGCTGCGCCCTCCGCTTTAGGGGCTTTCTCCGATACAGGAACGATGCTGGTATTGCGAGACTGACCTTGAACGCCAGTTCGATTGGAACCTCCCTGTGAGGCAGCATTTTTAATCACAGAGGGACTCTCAATCTCTTCGGCAGTAGTTCGTTCCGACGACTGCCAGGTCATCAACAGAGAAACTAGGAGCGACAGGGGTAACAGGAGAGCAACTCCCGTCATCAGAACAACTGTGAACTTCATATAACCTAATCTCCTTTACAACTAAGACTCAGGTTGGACTAGATCCGTCCCTGAAATCTGTCTAAAAATTACTCCCACTGGGGAAAAGTGGTCTAGTATTGACATACTCCCCGCCGTGAACGGTCGGGGATTCTTTACGCTTCATTGGGTCGTGCTACCGAAGAAGT
>DALYIW010000047.1:0-37096 GCA_031970155.1 Coleofasciculaceae cyanobacterium CTOTU46601
AATGGGGTATAAAGCTTGATTTATCAAGTCTTTAGCTGGATTGTCACCCCTTCAGCCTTTATCTTGAAGTGTCCAGCACGCTGGAGAGTCAAGGGGAAGTGAAAGCAAATTTTGAAAATCTATCAAATTGAAGAGAAGACAGCCTACAAATCACCCACTTCCCGTTTTTATTGCTGGGTAGTGCAAGGTTTGGCTGTTACTTGCTCAAAGTTTGCATTCTCCAAGATTTAATCAAGATTTAATCGACCAGCGGGGAATTGAGCCGATTTTCACGATCGCTCCTAAAAGTTTTTGGTAGTTTTAATCGTTAGGTAGTACGTGGCAAGCAACTTCCTCAATCAGGCTACAAAGCTCCTTGCCACAAGGGTCGTCAAGGGGTTTGTCTGCCCAACGGTCTCGGTAGGCTTCTAGCTCTTCCTTGAGCGTCGTCATCCGGTAGATTTGCTCCTCAAGATGAGCAATTTTCTGATTCAGGAGGTCTCGGACGAGTGGGCAGGCAGGATTCCCCTGATGACGGACTCCCAACACTTGCTGGATTTCCGAGAGAGAAAACTGTAAAGATTGAGCTTTCTTGATAAATTGCACCTGCTTGACAGCTTCAAGGTCGTAATAGCGGTAGCCACTGGCACTTCTCTGGGTTGGTTCTAGTAGCCCCAACGTTTCGTAATATCGAAGGGTTCCCACAGCTACATCCGCCTGAGAAGCTAGTTCTCCGATTTTCAGAAGTTTGTTTTGGGATGATTTCTTGCAAGGTTTTTCCACTGTAGTCATTGTAGATTTTCCACGACCTACTGATGATGACCACAGCTTAAAGTCTCAAGCCTACTGTAGAGTCAAGAGTCCTTTACAAAGGCATAAATAAACAGGGTATTTTGACTCATTCGCTTGGGTGGGTTGAGCAGACCCAATCGTTTGTATAACCAACCGTCTGCGTGGAGACATTCAATCGACGCCTTAACTCACCGCTCAACCAACCCTCTTTTGCCTTATGCTGCTTTTCAATTAGATAGGGAGGAGTGGTTTCTCCTCCCTATGTACTTTATCCTTGCCCAACGCCAGCAGCTACAAGCGACTCGCGGGACACTGGCTGCTGGTTTTTGCAGCACTCAGCGAGTTTGCCATTAACGACAACAGCCGGAACGCGGTGAATACCGTATTGACTTGCCCTCTCACGGGAGGAGTTAGTAGCATACCCTTCACGCAGATCGTAAACCTGCACTTCACAGTTAGAGCAGGCTAACTCTCTCACCAGCTTGACAGTCTCATCGCATAAAGGACACCCAGCTGTAAAAACTTCGACTAGACGCTTAGACATTTCAAGCTTCTCCTTACGGACTCTGAGTTCAGCCTAAGCCTTATACCTGACTGTAATGTCAAGGGGGTTTCTTGAATTTTTAGCTTGACTCTCTATCCCACTAGAGGGTATAGGATGGCTTTAGTTTCTCAAAAAACTACTAGATCAGAAAAAATAAGGGGGAGTAAACAATGAGCATGACTACAAGCGTTAAGACAGTATTAGGCGCAGCGATCGCTAGTCTGACATTGCTAACGTTGGCGGCTAGTCCATCCCTAGCAGACACTCATAACAAGACGGCGACACCTACTACAGCTTCCAACCCTACAAATGAGGCGCAACCGACTCAAGAGCAGACGAGTTCAATAACCGCACAAACAAACCAGACACCACAGCCACAGCAGCCAACCCAAACGGGATGCAGCTGTTGCAAGAACATGGGGAACAATATGCAGGGAATGATGCACAATATGCCTGGGATGGGCAACCAAAACCGTTAATACCCAATACGACTTTGAGTAATTGCACGGCGAGAAGCACGTATTTACCTAGAGGGTTGCCAAAACCTGGAAAGGTCAGACAACTCTCGCCGCTACTACTGGTAAACCATTGCTATTGGAGCCATCCCCTAATAATTGAGCTTTTGAACGCAAGGCATTCGCTTTCAAAACCTCAGTTCGCTACTCCAGAAATATACAGCCGCAAGCCTCGCTCTCGTTGAGCGAGGTATTGTAGCTAAATGTTAAACGAGAGCTTGTAATCCTTGACCTTCTAGCTGACTGGAGAGTGTAGCCTGGAAAAGACTACATACATGAACTAGCTGCTCAACAGAGGATTGCCGATGAGCGATCGCAACAGCAGAGGCATCACTGTTGAAGTGTTGAAGCACCAAAGAGAATTGAGAAAATGAGTCAGCCAGATACACACAAGCAAAATTCTCAAATAACCAAGAACACAGCCATAGGATACGCTGCACCTATAGTAGTTTTCCTTCTTTTGCTTGGAGGCGTAGGTGTACTGTTTGGCTGTTCCAGCCAGCCTCAAGCAACTAATCAGCCTGTTAGCAATCAGTCCACCACTCAGACTCAAGAAACCGCTGCCAATAGTTCTCTAGAACCAGCCATTAATTGGCGAACAGACAATCACGTTCATGGACTGACGGTGAATCCTGACAATCCCAAAGTCCTGTATGTTGCTACTCACAATGGATTGGTGAAACGCTCTGAAACTGGGGAGTGGTTCTGGATGGAACCCGAAAAGGAACGGGCTGACTACATGGGCTTTACCACTCATCCCACTGACTCGAAACGGTTTTATGCCAGTGGGCATCCGCACACAGGGGGCAATCTCGGCTTTCAAGTCACTGAGAATCTGGGGCAAGACTGGAAACAGATTTCAATGCCAGGGGTAGACTTTCATGCAATGGCTGTTGCTCTCAGTAACCCGAATGTCTTCTATGCTTGGCCGGCTTCCGGGGCGCAAGGATTTCATGCTTCTACGGATGGTGGAAAAACCTGGATTAAACCTCGCATGACTGGGCTAGGGGCTACTCCCTTTAGCCTTGCTGTTGACCCGCGCAATCCCGATCGCGTGTTTGCCACAACCCGTGCCGGACTGTACGAAAGCACAAATGGTGGTAATGATTGGACGCTAGTCCCCAATACCCAAGATGCCCCTGTTGTCGGTCTAGCCCTATTGAAAGAGGGAGACAGCACGGTGATGGTTGGGTATCGCTTCCTCAAATCCGCCCCTGGTCTTTATCGCAGTGCTGATGGTGGCAAAACCTGGGAGCAACTAGGGACTGGAACTAAGGGAACAATATTGTATTTAGCGATCGCTCCTAACAATCCTCAGATTTTTTATGCCGTTAACGAAAACAATGCAATCTTTCAATCCCAAGATGGTGGCAAAGCCTGGAAAGAGTTGGGATAACAGGTGAAAGGAGTACGCTTTGTGTAATTTCCTGCACTGATATCTAGCCAACTTCTCGATTAAACTCGGCTCTCAACTGTAGAGTAATGCCATGACAAAATTGAACAGGTTTCGAGTCCTCTTTAATCGTCTTAATGGTATTGCTCTTGCCGTTTTCCTGTTGTGTTGGCTGGTCTGTTGGTGGTTGCAGCATCCTGAAATTAACCTGTTTACACCAGCAGGGTTTAAGTTGGCAGTCAATAGTTTGGGATTCATGGGACCATTGGTTTACATGGGAGTGCTGGCTTTATCGGTGGTAATTAGTCCGATTCCTAGCGCACCCTTAGCTGTCGTAGCCGGAGCAATTTGGGGACCGATTTTAGCGGGTATTTACAGTATTATCGGTGGCTTTGTAGGGAGTTTAATCGCTTACTTTTTGGGACGTACTTTGGGGCGGTCAGCTATTAAGGCTTTGACGGGAAAAGTCATCTATTTTTCAAAGCAGCGAGGAGAAGTTTATTTGGGTTGGTTTATTTTCATCACGCGCCTGCTGCCAGTTCTCTCCTTTGACTTAATCAGCTATGCGGCGGGGATGGCTAATCTTTCCCTGCCCATCTATGCCAGCGCTACTTTGCTTGGAATGATTCCCTCAACACTGCTGCTGACCTATATGGGGCAAGCTTTTACCATAGGATTGCCTTTGGGAGTTACTTTCTCAGTGATTTTTCTTATCCTCCTCATCGGACTGCCTTGGGCAATTCGTCGGTACAACTTGCTGGGGATGAAAGACATTATTCGTTTTGAGTGAGTTGACTGATGCGAACTAGAAAGCGGAATTCGCTTCACTTCATGTTTCGTCGTTACGGATAGCTTGCAGGTCAAAAATTACTTCTTAGCTGGCTCTTGCCCCCAATAGCTTCCAACTTACTTCACCTGACACCATCAAGAAAAATTTGGAAAGAGATCTACGGCAGTATGCCTACTGCTGCGTCTGCCGCCGCGTCTGCTTCAGCAGTTAATCCAGCATTTGCTAACCAGGAAGACAACGTTCGCAAGCTGCCGGCAATTCCAGTAACCTCTGCACCAGCCGCAGCCGCTTGTCGGTATACCTGAATTGCCTCCAGTGCAGGTGCTGAAACCTCATTGATTTGTTGAGAATCAATCAACCACAGTACCAACGTTGATAAATTTCCTGCCAGTAAAGTCAGGTAGGCTGATTGTTCTGTAGCCGGGGGTTGAAATCCCCGCAATACATCCACAGCAGCCTGTGCTGCACTCACTGCTTCAGCGGTCAATCTAGCATTTGCTAACCAAGATGACAAAGTTTGCAGGTCGTGAGCAATTCCAGTAGCCTCTGCACCAGCCGCAACCGCTTGTCGATATACCTGAATTGCCTCCAGCGCAGGGGCTGAAACCTCACTGATTCGTTGAGTCTGAAGCAACTGTAGTACCAAAGTTCGCAAACTTTGTGCCAGCAGAGCTAGGTAGCTGACCTGTTCTGAGGCTGGAGGTTGAATCCCTCGTAGCACATCCACAGCAGCTTGTGCTGCACTCAATGAGTCAGCCGCTAATCCAGCATGTGCCAACAAAGAAGATAATCGTATCAAGCTGGTCGCAATTCCAGTGACTTCTGAACCAGCCACAGCCGCTTGTCGGTACACCTGAATTGCCTCTAGCGCAGGGGCTGAAACTTCGTTGACACGTTGCGCTTCAATCAATCGCAGTACCAGAGTCCTTAAACTCTCTGCCAGCAAAGTCATGAAGCTGAGTTGTTCTGAGGCTGGCGGTTGGAATCCTTGTAGCACATCCACAGCAGCCTGCACTGACATAATTGCATCAGCCTGCTTCCCTTCGTTGACTAACTGCTGAGATAAGGAAAGCAGTTGCTGAGCAACCTGTTGCAGTGCCTGAGAACGTTCAATCCAAGGCTTGGGACAGGCGAGATCGTTATCCAACCGAATGGGATTGAGAGGGTTACTGAAGTCGAGGACAAGGGGAGTATTACATTCGGGATCTGGGTATCGAATCTCAATGAAGCCATCATGTCCACGCGATCTTAGATAGGGTCCGTCCACCAAGGGAAGTGACGTGAAATCAACAACAGCATTTTCCTCATCAGTAGGGATTACTCTTGCCCGATACTTTTCCCCTGCCTGCATGAGCCAGAATGTGAAGCGATGGTTATCCGCCGAGTGAAAGTTATGGATTCCGCCGTAATCAAGTATTTGCGGAAGATTTCCATTACGCTCTAGGGTAAGGTTCTTGAACTCCTCGAAGCCTAAGGGGACACCATTAACTTTGGTGTCTGCCTCCATTGCATACAGAAAACCTAAGTTGTCCGGAACCGGGTCAAGGAGTTCTGGTGTTGCAACGGGTGTTCGGTAGAGTGCTACATAGAAACCGAGAGGATTGGATTCCGGTATGTCGCGATTGAGATTAAGAAACAACCAGTTCCCTTCCCAAGCAGTTCCAGAGAGCGCCAGCCACATGTCGGGTACACGAAGATTGGCACCACAGGCGAAACCTTTGTGCACTCCAGTGTTTACGGCTTCACCCCGGATTGTATCGGGATCTTCCGGTTCATCTGCATAAGGATCGTTAAAAGGATCTGGATATGGATCGAAGCGGATGAGATCCTTGAAAGTCACGTCGGCTCGGGTAGGCAGCAGTGTTGTTGCTTGTGCTCTAGATGTCTGTTCCCAAGCCTGTACAAAAAAATCTATATTGTCATAGCCATAACCGCTGTTGAGGAACATTCCACCAGCCGTCACTACAAACGATGGAGATTTAAAGTAGATCTCTACTCCGCCATCAGGAACATCAGGTGATTCATGAAGCTGGGGACGTATCCCATGATAAAAACGGTGCTGGGCTGGAGGGTATTGCGTCATCGCAAGGATATATGCTGCGGTGGGTGGTCGGTAAGCAGCTAAGCCAGCTATCAAAGCATTGAATGTCAAACTATCAAAAAACCAAGTCGTTGGCTTGCCATCAAGATCTGTCGAACCAACGTAAACGCTGAAGAAGCCAGTGAGCTGATCAACCCATCCGCCTAGCAAGTCATTATTAGCATTATCCGGGTGGTTTATCCTATGTTGGATTCGTCGGAACGGGGCAATCCTGCGCTGCCTGCTGCTGGAGACAGCAAACTTGACCATTGTATAGTCCAATATAATCTGTGCAGCGGTCTTAATTTTTTCGTCTCCGAACTCGTGGAGATTGAGCAGAGCATGGATTGAGAGCCGTTGGTATGGTCGAGAATTGAACTCTAAGAAGTCATGTTTGGAGATTGTCTGCATGAAGCCGAGCAGCCAGTCTCTTAGACCATTAGTTACGTTGTTGTATTTCTGGTCGCCAGTCCGCTCAAGCTGGAGTTGGTTGACCAAATACCGGGTGCTTTCAATCATCAACAAGTGGTTCTCAGTTTCCGGAACTAAGGGAATTAGAAATCCCGGATCGTATTCTTCGGTACTTAGGCTATGTCCTCCAAACAGATTGTTGGGCACTAATTCCCTAAGTATGAAATTGATAATTTCGTCAGTTAGCAACTCCCGGTAGCGGTACAAAATAACCATGATTCCTTTAAGGCACATATCATAGTCCTTTTTGGTACCAACTTTTCCGCGAACCATTTGTCTTATTGCTATTGGGACAAGGATGCGGCTCGGCAATTCCCCAGGATTACAGTAGTTGGTATCTTTAGAAATTAAATGCAGATGCGCGATCAGCCTGATAGTGTCATTTTCTGAGCTACCTTTCTCCTCATCAATGGCTTCTCCAGATGGACGGAATTTGTCGAATGTCACGTTCAATGGTCTAGTAACAGCGTAGTGTCTAGCGATGACATTTGCTCGAGCCTTATCCGTAGCGAATGCAAATGCATGAGCTGGAGTACCGTCAAGAGTAGGCGGATTGAGAGGGGCATCAAAGATTGGTGTGAACCACAATTGAACCTCTGGAGTATTTCCGAAGTCTCGAAAATCCTCAGGGGGAGTAAATGGAGACGATGTAATGGTGGGATAGATTACGAACGTGTAAAACGCGACTTCGTAGAGTTCATCAAGGCGAAACAGACCACTACCTATACTTGGTCGTGCCCACTCCGACATGAAAAAAGGTTGATATATTCCTTGCTTTTCCTGGTTGTTGAATGTGTAAACGATCCGGAACGCATTATAAGCTGTGTCAGCCCCTCCCCAGTTCACCTCTATAGCTCTGCCCCGCTGATAAACAGCAACAACCATTCGGGCACCGAACCTGGGAGCAGTTGAGATCATTCCGTGTTCAAACTTCTGAAAGTGGCTACCTTCCACGGGAGCAATGACTTCTTGCGTAATTGGTTTTCCAAGCGGACCGGATAATGCACCGAGTTCGTGCCAGCGCTCCGCTATGACGCCGTTTACCTCGAAGTCCCCAGGATGAAGGGGTTCAATAGATGGATGAAGTTCCACTTTCACAGGGATGGTAAAGCCCTGCTCGCACTCATCTGCTCCAATGGTAGGGCTGTGACAACCCTTGACAGTAAACGCGTATTCACCGAATCCCTGAAGCCGTGTCCAGATATGAGTAGTTCCGCGCAGTTGCGTCGCTGCATGTCCTTGCCCAATGCCGTTATAGCTAATGTCATAGCGGAAGTAATCGTAATCGAACCCAGTTTTCTCCCATTCAAAGCAGGCTTCGTTCCGTAGCTGATAAACGCTGACAACCATATCCTGGTCTTGAGACCAAGCAATCTCCCCGCGCTCAAATCGTTGACGGCGACCATTACGCCCTGGTACATCTTCTTCCGGTCCCAACGGGAGCCCAAAAGCTCCTTTGGCAGCTCCCCATGCACGCCACCGAGTTCCAATTCTTCCATCTACAGCAAAAGACATGATAGTTGCTCTCCTTACCGATGTGTGCCTTGCGTAAGAGTTGAACTTTCCGATAGCTGCAAAAGACGAGTGCAAGGTCTTTGCGCGGAGCCAGCTAACTATTATTAGACTGAAAATTTCTGCCTAAGATCCCATAGTGGGTAGATAGGCAGAATGATTCGGCATAACACCAAAAATTTAATACTTAACTTATGCAGATTATTTCTGTAGGTAAGTACACTAATACACAACCTAACTCAGATGTCAATACTCAGCCAAGGGTAGGCAGAATCGAAACGTGCTGCCCTGCCCCAACTCACTTTTTATCTCAATTCGACCAGATTGAGCTTCCACTAATCGCTTGACAAGAGCCAAACAATTCCTGACCTATCCTGTCGTATCTCTCGCGATCGCTCAGAACGCCAAAAGCGATCAAACACACGCGCTAAATCCTCAACAGCAATCCTATTCAGGACTAGACAGCAGATTTCTAGCGTAATTACGATGTACACAGGGAAAAAGCAAAATTCCTTAAGGTTGTTTTGATGACTGCCTATGCTATCGAAGTAACCGACTTGGCGGTTGAAGAGGTGAGTCGAGCAGGTAAATTTTGTCCAAGTAGAACCGATTTTCCCTTGAAATTCCACATTTCCCCCACTTTGTCAATGCGTAAGTCCTAACTTCTTGCAGATAACCCGCTTCTACCAGGATGATTCCGGGCAAGCTTGGGCGCAGTACACTCCAAGTGAAGGTCGTGAAAGCTGGACTTGGGAGGGAAGGGAAATGGAAAGCGAGTCGATTGCACACAGCCTGATTCCAAGGGCAGCGGCTCCGGGGTATGGTGGTAGAAAACAGGAGGGGGAGAGTCCTATGGTAACGACATTAGCACCCGCCGAACAGCGAATCGTACTCCAAAACATCAGTTGGCAAACGTTTAAAGCCATGTTGTCTGAGATGGGGTCTGAGCGTGGAACCCGCCTAGCCTATTGTGAAGGAACAGTGGAAATTATGTCCCCACTAATGCCGCATGAGAACTCCAACAGGCTGATTGAAGGCTTTGTTGTTGCACTTTGTGAAGAGTTGGGTTTAGAGATTAAACGGGCTGGTTCACTGACGCTGACGCGAGATGACTTAGAGCGTGGTGGTGAACCCGACAGCAGCTACTACATCCAGAACGAATCGCTAGTTAGAGACAAAGAAGACATTGACCTAGAATCTGACCCACCCCCAGATTTGGTGTTGGAGGTGGAATACTCTAGGTCTAAGATCAATAAGCTTGAGCTTTATGCGTCGATGGGGATTCCGGAATTCTGGCGTTACAACGGGAGAGTGCTGCGAATCTACTCTCTTGAAGAGGAGCAATATGTAGAGTGCAGTACTAGCCCTACCTTTACGCCTGTGAGAGTGAATGAGATTCCTACCTTTATCACCCAGAGCAGGAAGATTGGGGAAATAGCCTCTACCCGTGCGTTCCGCGCCTGGGTTAGACAGCAAATCCAGCCGCAGCAGTAATGGTCTTATCCCAATCTAGATAATCTCCGGTTAAGGCAATGGTGTAGAAGATTTGGGAGTTAGTGAGGGCTGAATCATTCTGATAAAATTCAGGGTTTGTCGATAGCTTGCCATATTCCCCTGGTCGCGAAACAGTTGTGCGGCTTGCTGTAAGTCAGCGATCGCATCCTTAGAGTCTCCCAGTCGATAGCGCATAACTCCTCGGTTGTTGTAGGCTTGAGCGAACGTGGGATTGAGCCGTATCGCCTGAGTGTAATCAGCGATCGCTCCCTGTAGATTTCCTAGCTCAGTGCGAGCAACGCCTCGATTGTAGTATGCCTCAGTGAGATTGGGGTCGAGCTGTAATGCTTGGTCAAAGTCTGCCATCGCTTGTCTTAAATTACCCAACTTGGCAAAGGCATTTCCTCGTTTGTTATAGGCATCAGCATGGTTTGGGTCAAGAAGCAGTGCAGAGTTAAAATCTTCGATCGCCGCCTGATAATCTCTCAGTCCAACACGGATAAGACCCCGATTGCAGTAGGCTTCAATGATATTGGGATTTCGCGATAAGGCTTGGCTAAAGTCTTCAATTGCTCCGGAGTAGTCACCTCGAAACGTCTTGTCCACCCCTCGGTCAAAAAAGGCTTGAGCACTCGTCTGAGTGGTGGGTGGAAGCTGAGCAAAAGCCAAGGCAGTAAGGGATGTTAAATCCAGTACAGCAGCAGTCGCCAAAAGAGTGACGGTTCTGTAAAAGAGTTTCATTGCTCTACAGGCTCCACACTTGAGCTGATTGGAAAACTAGACGGAAAACCCCAGATGACTTAACAACAATTACCCGTTGAAACCAATCTTAACCGGAAAACATATCATCGGCTGGGAAACAACCAACCTAAGAAGGTTTGCAACAGGAGCCAAACATTTAAGCCAACAATAATCAGAGTAACTATCCAGCTTAAAGTTTTTAGCCAAAACGGATTAACAAAATCACCCATCAAGCGGCGAGATGATGTAAACATCACTAACGGAATCACCGCAAATGATAACTGTAAGCTTAAAACAACTTGACTGAAAACTAGCAGGCTACCTGTACTCCTCTCTCCAAAGAAAATAATCGCAACCAACGCCGGAACAATGGCAATTAATCGGGTAGCAAGACGGCGTAACCAGGAGGGAAGACGCAGCTGCAAAAAGCCTTCCATCACAATCTGTCCGGCTAGGGTAGCTGTTAGGGTTGAGCTTTGCCCGGAAGCGAGTAAGGCGATGCCAAAGATGGCACTAGCGGCACCAACCCCCAATAAAGGAGACAGCAATTTATAGGCATCTTGAATTTCTGCCACTTCCTGATAACCCGAAAAATGAAAGGTAGCAGCAGACACAATTAATATTGCACTATTAATAAATAGGGCTAGCGACAGAGCCACCGTTGAATCAATCGTGCCAAATTTAATCGCTTCCCACCGCTTCTCAAGGGTTGGTTGCCAATCGCGAGTTTGCACAATTGAGGAGTGCAAATATAAGTTATGAGGCATCACCGTTGCCCCTAAAATGCCAATAGCAATGTAGAGCATTCCTGGGTTTTGTAAAATCTCTACCTTGGGCGCATATCCCAGCAAGATTCCTCCGGCGTCGGGTCTTGAGAAGAGAATTTCTGCTGTGAAACAGACGCCTACTGTTGCTACAAGGGTAATCACCAACGCTTCCACATAGCGAAAGCCTCTCCCTTGCAGGAATAACAACACAAGCACGTCCAGTGCCGTGATACATACCCCCCACACCAAAGGAATTCCGAATAGAAGTTGTAGAGCGATCGCACTTCCCAGTAATTCGGCTAAGTCACAAGCTGCGATCGCAATCTCGCACAGTACCCACAAACAGAAGTTGACTCGTGGGCTGAAATAGTCCCGACAAGCCTGCGCCAAATCTCGCTCTGTCGCTACTCCCAACCGCACACACAACGATTGCAACAAGATTGCCATCAAGTTTGAGAGCAGGATTACTGTCAACAGTGCATAGCCAAACTTAGCACCCCCGGCGATATCCGTTGCCCAGTTACCAGGGTCCATGTATCCAACGGAAACCAGATATCCGGGTCCCGCATAAGCCAGCATCTTACGCCAGAAGCTTTTAACGGTAGGAACAGAGATACTGCGATGAACTTCTGGAAGACTGGGTCTGTGTGAGGAGAGAGGCATTAACTCAACGTTCTTTCATAATTCTTTCATAATTTACTATACCCTGTAGGTAAACTTTGGAGGACATTAAAATAATGCCTATGCCTCAGGGGAACTGAATGCGATCGTTTATCTTCTTCTTGGTTGCAGCTTTGGGAGAAATTTCTGGATGCTATGCCTTTTGGGCGTGGCTGCGACTGGGAAAAAGCATACTTTGGATTGTTCCAGGTGTTTTAGCCTTGATTATTTTTGCTTTCGCTCTTACTAGAGTGGATGCCTCAAATGCTGGAAGAGTTTATGCTGCCTACGGTGGCATCTACATTCTCTCGTCTCTTTTTTGGCTGTGGCTGGCTGAGGGAGTCAAGCCGGACAGGTGGGATGTGCTTGGTGTTGCTATCTCACTTATAGGAACAGTTGTAATCTTATTCAGCCCACATCGCCCATGACAAAATTAGTGCAGTCATAAGAGATTAACTCGACAGCTCAAAAGTGTCTAATACAGCGCGGCGGAAATAACCCACCAGTTAAAAAAGGTTAAAAAGCTTACTGTACAATCATTCTTCCCTTTTGCCTTCTGCCTCCTGCCTTCTGCCTTCTTGCACTAGGCAAATGTGCTGATTAGGAGGGTGGAAGCGATGACTACTCCACCAAGTTGGCTCCAAGTTACGAGTTGCACGAAGATTTTCCTTTCTTGAATGAGTTAGTAATGTCCATAGTCAAAAAGACAAAATTCGCAGGCTATCTCTAATCAGGAGAAGCGCACTGAACGCCATCAGGCAGGCAACGAGCAAACTGCTGGCGGCATCTGCCCATAACCAACCTAAGTAGAAAACAGCTAGTGGAGCTAGAATGAGACTCACCGAACTAGCCGCATCAGCGAGCGCATGAAGAAAAACCCCCCGCAGGTTTAGGTTGTAGTGGCTATCTTCATAGAGCAAGCTAGCATTCACGCCTTTGACCACAAAACCCAATGCTGCCATCATCAACATGGGAAGACCCGCGACAGGTTCCGGTGAGTAGAATCGCTTCACAACTTCCCAGGCAACTACAGCAGCGATTCCCATCAGGAGCAAGCCATTGATGAGTGCAGCCCAAGCTTCTACTCGCTCTTGGCCGAACGGGGTTTTGTCTTTAAACGAACGCTCCGCCAACCAGGTAGCAATCAGTGCAACCCCAATCGTCAGCACATCTACCAGCATATGCCCGGAAACCGCTAGTAGCGACAAACTGTGCGTCCAGAGTCCGGTTACGAGTTCTGCCAGGAAAAGACCGCTCCGCAACACGAAAACAATCCAGAGGAGCCGTTTTTTTTCCGTACCTGGCGCAGTTTCTATGTCGCTTTTGTGGGAGCGATCGCTGTGTTCTTTTCGTGTAGATATCATTTATAGGAATAAATGTAGTAGAAGACAGAGGATGCTAATGTCCATGACTTGAAGCATTCTGAAATTTACGCTCACCTTGATAGCCAGATAAATCAGCTAACTCCTGCAAGGTTTTCTCGCCTTGGTAGAACTTGCCCTTAATTTCCCAAGTCGGAAATCCCTGAATTCCAGCCGCTTGGCATAGCTCTGTTTGAGCATTTTTCCCTTCAGGATGACACTCTATGTAATTGAGCTGAGCCGCTGCCTCTTTACCAAACAATTGCTTTTGGTTTTGACAGTGGAGACAGGTAAAAGCGCCATACATTTTTGCTCCTATTTGTTTGAGATGCTGTGCTAAAGCGATTTCCGAATTACCAGAAGATGTCGTAACAGTATAGTTACCCACCTGAGTTGAAGCACGGGGGTTAGTAATGTTGGCATAAACGCCTAGTGTACCAACTAGCACGACTACCACTACCACAATTCCGGTGAAGAAGAGTTGCCCAATATCTTCCCATTCACGACCTATTAATGCTAAGACAAACAAGCTAGCTGAAAATAAGGCGGAGCCAATACAGTAAGTACAATCTGCCTTGATTACGAAAGCCAGTAGATATATCAGGTAGGCACTAAAAATCATCATGGCTGTGCCACCCACAAACAGTAAAAGCCCCGTCCAATTCTCTAAATTAGAACGAAGTTGCCTCTGTTCTGGGGAATTAACGAATAGGGGAGCAACGGCAAAAGCCATCATGCTGAGGTAGCCCAAAAAACCAAACAGAGACAGGGGCAAACCAAAGACAGTGGCATAAGGACTAGAAAGAACTACATCGCAACCGCTAGTAGGGCAGGCAGCAGTTCCTTGGGTTAGTTTGACTGCGGTTAAATAGCCAGTTCCCACAGCACCAATCGTAGCTATTCCTGCTATGATTGGACGAGACCAACGATGAATCCAGGGTGTAGAACCTTTGCGTTTCATAAAGACCTTACAATCTTGACTGACTTTTGAGCGTGAATCGATGAATTTTAAGCGATCGCAAAAATGTCAGCGCCCTATTTCAGCACTCTGGTGGCATTAAAAATAGCCAGTAGCGCTACGCCTACATCGGCAAAAACCGCTTCCCACATGGTGGCTAACCCAAACGCACCTAAGGCGATAAATATGCCTTTAACCAACATGGCAAGAATGATATTCTGCCAGACAATCTTGTGAGTTTTTCTAGCGACTTGTATTGCTTCAGCCACCTTTGACGGTGCATCCGTCATCAGTACAACATCAGCCGTTTCAATCGCCGCATCAGAACCTAATCCACCCATCGCCATACCAACATCAGCCCTAGCAATTACGGGCGCATCATTAATTCCGTCACCGACAAAGACAACCTTATTGTTTTTTCCAGCTTTCCAAAGTAGTTTCTCAATGACCTCAACTTTTCCTTCTGGCAACAACCCGGCAAAGTAGGAATCTAAGCCCAGCGTCTGAGCAACACTCTTGGCAACGACTTGATTATCTCCAGTCAACATCACGGTTTGCTCAACACCCAATTTCTTCAGAGCTTGAATCGCTCGTGTCGCATCTTCCTTAATTTCGTCAGCAATCAAAATATATCCAGCGTAGCGATTATTTACCGCTAAATGAACGACTGTTCCCTCAACGTTGCACGTATCGTGTTCAATGTTTACCCGATGCAATAAGCGGTCATTTCCAGCAATAATGTCCTGATTTTGTACTCTGGCTCGGATGCCGTGACCTGCTATTTCTTCGTAATCTTTCACCCCAGATGAATCAATCTTTTTCCCATAAGCTTCTCGAATAGACTGAGCTACGGGATGATTGGATTGCGATTCTATCTTCGCGGCTAGAGCAAGTAACTCGGCTTGATTAAAACCATTTTTAGGCTCAATCTGCTTGACTTTGAACACACCTTTGGTCAAAGTTCCAGTTTTGTCAAAAACAACTGTTTTAACCGCTGTTAGGGTATCTAGAAAAGTAGAGCCTTTGACTAAAATCCCACGCTTGGCAGCACCTCCAACACCGCCAAAGTATCCCAGTGGGATGCTAATGACCAGTCCACAGGGACAAGAAATAACTAACAGGACGAGGGCGCGGTAAACCCATAAAAATCGGTCTGCGTTAGTTGCTCCTGCAATGAATAGAGGAGGAATTAGAGCCACTGCTAAGGAGGCAAAAACAACAAACGGGGTGTAGTATCTGGCAAATTTGGTAATAAATTTTTCAGTGTCTGCTTTTTTGCTGGAGGCATTCTGTACCAAATCCAAAATCTTGGATACTGAAGACTCACCGAATAGCTTGGTAACTTTGATGGTGAGAACACCCGTCTTGTTAATTGTCCCTGCCAAAACAGGCTCTCCAACTTTCATAGTTCGAGGAACGGACTCTCCGGTTAGAGCAGATGTATCGAGCTGAGAATTACCCTCTAGGATATCACCGTCCAAGGGAATCTTTTCCCCTGGCTTGACGACGATAATATCCCCGACTGCTACTTCATCTGGCGATACTTTTTTGATTTCACCATTTGTCTGCAAGTTGGCATAGTCAGGGCGGACTTCTAAAAGAGATTTGATAGATTTTTTAGAACGACCAACGGCAAATTCTTGGAATAATTCGCCAACTTTGAAGAACAACATCACCCCAACCGCTTCCGGAAGTTTATGAATGGCTATAGCGCCCACAGTTGCTACAGTCATTAAGAAATTTTCATCAAATACTCTGCCTTTAAGGGTATTGCGTCCAGCGCTAGTCAAGACATTCCAGCCACTCAAGAGATAGGCAGGGATGAAAACAAGATATTCGCCGACTGAGTAAGGTGTATTGTGGAGTTGTTTTTCAAAAAATGAACCGAGTACAAACAGAATGACGACTAAAACAACGGGAGCTAGTTCTTCCTTGAAGTTGAAATCTCCATCGCCGTGACTGTAACTATGCTCGTGGTCATGATTGTGTTCATGGTTATCAGGGTTGTGTTCATGGTCGTGAGCGCAACAACCAGAATGGTGTGAATGTGGCTTCTTCATGCTGTTTTCGACTTCTATAACTATTGCAAAGATGAGCAGATGTTCAGATATATTAGAAAAAAAAGAGATTGTCCGCTTTCATAATTTTAGGCTAATGAGAATTTTTACGTTTCTAGTCACATCAGAACTTTTGAACGTAGGGTCGCAGAAAATTACCCGCTTCTACCTGAATTGTGGTGTGTTCAATACCGAACTTCAGAGTGCAACTCCATACTGATTTGGGATAAATATTGCATCGCCGGGGTCTTCTGTAAGCATGACTAAGTGAGCTGTAAGTCCCGTCTGGGCACTACTCATCATCCAAATAGGAAAGTCGAGGGCTTCAAACGCACTGGGTAATAAAATTTCCTCGGCTTGATTTCTAGTTTACTCAAAAAATTCGCTTTAAGTAACCCTAAAATTTTAACTTTAACCCATAAATTGTAAGGAGAATCATTATCAATTAAATGACTCAATCAAGAATAAATATCAGTCTCAAATAGAAAGAAAATTATTGACTATATCTCGATTTAGATAAGGATTATGATTCTCAAAATTTAGAAATAACGAAAAATAATATTTTTCTAGAAAAATTGCCACCTTAGAGGAAGGCATTTAGAGTTGAATTTAAGAGAAAATTTCAGAAAAATGGTGAGAGCGATGAGCTTCCTACATCGAGTTTTTACTCCCCTGGGAATTGCTACAGTCTTATGTGGACTACCTGCTGTTGTTGTCTTAGCTCAATCTGCGGGAACACCCATAGCGCAGGTGGAGGCAGCAGACTTCTTAAACCGGGGACTCCAAAAAGCAAAGCAAGGCGACTACGCTGGCGCGATCGCAGACTACACGAGAGTCATTCGTGCTAACCCCAATTCCACTGAAGCCTACCTGAATCGCGCTCTTGCTTATCATGACTTGGGAGACTTCAGGAAGGCGATCGCTGACTTGAACCAAGTGCTACGCATCAATCCCAACAACGCGATCGCCCTTTACAACCGAGGAGACACCCACATGGATGTCGGAGACTTTCAAAGCGCGATAGCGGACTTGGATAAAGCGATTCGCGTTAACCCCAATTATGCTGAAGCCTACAATCAGAGGTCGGTTGTTCACGCCGCTCTGGGTGATACCCAAAAATCCCTAGCCGACTTGAATCAGGCGATTCGACTCAATCCCAACTATGCCGATGCTTACTACAACCGAGGGAAAACTCGTACTGAATTAGGCGATGCCAAGGGAGCGATCGAGGATTACAACCAGGCTTTGCGCCTCAATCCAGAATTAGCTGAAGCTTACGGCAATCGGGGACTTCTCTACTCCCAAATGGGAGACAGGCAAGCTGCCTTAGCCGACTTGCAGCGGGCAGCTCAACTCTTTGCTAAACAGGGAGACAGCGATAGCTACAAACAAACCCAAGTCTACATCCAACAGGTTCAACAGACATCCAAACCCTAGTAGCGAATTGCTCTTAGGAAACGCTGAATTTCCCTAACCGAGAAGTTTTGCCCAAGTCTGTGGTCCAACATTGCCATCAACGTTTAAGCTGTGTTGTTTTTGAAACCTCTCAACTGCCGCCGCCGTAGCTGAACCATATACGCCATCTGGCTCAACCCCCACGCGGTACTGGACATACTTCACAACTGGGCCGCCAGCGTGGTTCGCTCGTAGAATTGGCTTAGCGAGGATTTGATTAATTGTTAGCCAAGTAGTCGCCCCGGCAATTCCCGTTTCAGTGATGTCAACAATCTCCTGAAAGTTTTTGATAGCAGCTCTTGTTTCATTATCAATTGAGCCATCTTCGACTAAGGGTTTACTGTTGTAGTCTCGGATTTTTAACCGATTTAAGACTTGCTGGAGTTCGAGAGTCGTAAACTTATCATCAGCATCAGGATTGGGTGCCGTTTGTCCAGTTAATCCCTTAACAATTGCTGTAGCTAGGTCTTCGGCATTGTACCGCTCCATATCTTGCTTGTTATCGCAGAAACAGTGTTCTATGAGAATCGATGGCATATTTGTATACCTGAGAACATACAAATGAGAGCCATCTTTAACCCCTCGATTGAAGTATCCTAGCTTAACGATATTGTCAAGGACTCGCTTAGCAATGCTTCTGCCTGTATCGCTGACGGCAAAAACTTCTGTGCCATTCGCTTGCTTATTGAACGAATTAAAGTGAAGCGATACAAATATATCCACTTGATTATTATTGGCGACATTGCATCGCTGCTGGAGAGAATTTCCTACACCACTAGCACTACTAGGTCGGCATCCTATCACTTGATGTCCAAGAGATTTTAACTTGGAGATAACTTTATTTCCGACCTCCATTGTCAGTTCGTCTTCCTGTCGGATTCCTTTGGCTCCAATGTCAGGAGGACAATTATGCCCGATATCGATTCCGTACTTCATTGAAATTCCCGAATATATCCTGTGAAGTTGACCAGTTTTTGTTCAATAGTAACTGTGGACTCTTGCCTCGCTCAAATCAACAACTAATCGGGAACTGATGGAGGCGATCGCTCAGCACCTACAGTTGCGATTCCTACCCTGATTGGGAGTAAAAGGCGATGAATCCAGGGAGTACGTTTGTGTCTCATAACTACCTCGTCAGTGGGGTAACTCTATAATGGCAATCGAACGGTGAAACTACTGCCTTTGCCCAATTCACTTTGCACTTGTATGCTACCTTGGTGTGCCTGAACAATTGCCTGGGCGATCGCAAGCCCCAATCCAGCGCCACCCGTGCTGCGGGAGCGATCGCTACTCACTCGATAGAAGCGGTCAAAAATCCGTGTCTGCTCCTTTTGTGCAATGCCAATGCCCGTATCTTGGATCTGAATCAAAGCACGATCGTCGCTGCGGTCTAAGATAATTGTCACCTGACCGCCTTCAGGAGTGTATTGAATGGCATTAACAATTAAGTTAGAAACCAGACGATAAAGTTGATCTTCGTCACCTACAACAAACATCGGCTCATTTACCCGCACTGAAGATGTCAGTGTCAAATTGACTGCGAGTACCAAATCTGTGAACTCTTCTACAAGGTCACTAATTAAATCGTTGAGACAGCAAGGTAGCCGTTGAGTTAACAGTGTTGGTCGATTCAGTCGGGAGAGTAGCAGTAAATCCTGAATCAGTTCAGCAAGTCGATGATTCTGACGCTTAATGGTTTTCAGGGTATCTCGCGCCTCTAGTTCAGACAGATGAGGCATCCTGAGTACAGATTCGACCGTTGCTTGAATTGCTGCCAGGGGAGTCCGCAACTCATGGGCGGCATCAGACGTGAACTGTTCCATTTGTTGATACGATTGGTTCATCGGTCGCATTGTCAACCCCGCGAGCCACTGACTGGAAACACCAACCAGAATCACCGTAATCGGCAATCCCAGCCCCAGGAGCCATTTCAGAGCAATGAGACGACTATCAAGCTCTTTGAGACTCCGCCCAACCTGTATATACCCCCAAAGCCGATGGTCTTGAGTATGCAGCGGCAGAGACCTTTGATGGTAACGATTTCCTTGTCGGTCTTTGAGCGTTTGCCAAACTTCTTTTCTTACACTCAGCGGCAATCCTTCAGGCTGGAAACCTGCTAGAGCAATCAACCGTCCCTCTCCATCCAAAAAACGGATGTAATAGTAGCTACCTTGGTAAACCGCACTAAAAATGTGGTTTTCGCTAGAAGCGCGGTGGTCTTGCCCGTAGATTATTTTGGTGGGGCAGCTTTCCTCAACCAGACAGATATCGGGTAAAAGCTGCCGGAAAATTGGCTCTGGGCGACCGGGCTGTTTCAGATTCGGCTCAATGCTGTCATGCAGCGTGCCCGTCACAGACCCCAGTTCTCGGTCGATCGCAGCCAAATGAGCCTCGATAATTACCTGATAAACGGCGAAGCCGCATAGGCTCAGAATCAGACCCATAACTGCGGCATACCAGAGAGCCAGTCGCCAGCGAGTTTGATCAAGCAGTTTAGTCTGCATAAGTTGGATTGAACCGATAGCCCATGCCTGGAACGGTTTCGATTAAACCATCACAGCCATGTTCTGACAATTTGCGTCGCAACAGTCGAACTTGAGCCGCCACCACATTACTAATGCGTTCTGCACTCGCCTCATAAAGATGATTCCAAATCTGGTCACGGGTAACAAATTGGTGGGGGTGCTTCATGAAGTATTCCAGCAACTGGAATTCTTTAGTGGTTAGAGGAATTAACTGCTCGTCACCTTTGGAATGCTGACGACAAATTGTACGAGTCCCGTAATCTAAGACAAGGTTACCGACCTGAAGTTGTTCGGGCTGGAGTTGCGGCGATCGCCGTTGCAATGCCCGCAGTCGCGCTAACAGTTCCTCCATGCCAAACGGCTTCACCAGATAGTCATCAGCCCCAGCATCGAGTCCAGCCACCTTATCTTCCATGCGGTCTTTAACCGTCAGCATCAAAACTGGCAGAGAGTTGTTTCGAGTTCGCAGCCTTTGCAGCAATTCTAAACCCGATATCCCTGGCACTAACCAGTCAAAGATAGCTAGCGTATACTCTTTCCAATGGTTTTCTAAGTAGTCCCAAGCTTCAGTGCCATCTAGAACCCAGTCAACAATATATTTTTCCTGTTTCAAGGTTCGCTTAATCGCCGCACCTAGGTCGGGTTCATCTTCTACTAATAGAAGTTTCATAGAACGTCACCGTACCTATCTCCCGTAGGTTTGAATCCGAGCTGTACCGAGTGGGATTGCTGCGATCGCGCCAACCATCTTGCCATAAATCCGGTACATCAAAGTGCGGCTGTAATCTAGAGTATTAACGCCTCGCATAGAAACTAATAGCGTTGTCTCAGAGGATACGGGTTGGGAAAAAACCACTGTAGCCTTTCTATCAGTAACAGAAACTTTAGCATCGACTTTTTCACCCGATTGATTGGTCACCTGAATTCCCTTACGAATGCTTATACCCTCTGGCAAATCAATCGCAAGTTCTGCAAGGGTTTCCCCCCGAACGTGAACTTCAAACTTATGAGTAGCACCCTGAAAACGAGCGGTAGTAGGAATTGCGACACTGTTGTCAAGATGGGTAACTTTGACATCGCGCATGAGTTCTCTTGCCTGGGTAGCTGGCACGAAAGATGCAAGTATCAGAGAGATTGTAGACGCGTAAATTAGCGGTTTCTTGATGGTAACCATTGAAAATTAATTGACTGTAATCCTTATTAACTAACTTAAAAACTCTGGATTAAATCAAGATAAAATGTCAGTTTTTGTGCCCTATATTAATAGATTTTAAACCGAGCTACTCCTAGCGGTATTTCTACGTCAATGCCAACAAATTTAGCAGAAACATGGTATAGCCAAGCGTTGGAAACTCCCCATCTCCTGACATTATTCATGTTAATTTTAAGTCGAGTTCCAGGAGCAACTGGTTCGGGGAACGCCAATAGAATTTGGCTACCATTGATAGAAACATTAGGATTAATTTCCCGACCAGACTGGTCAGTTACAGTAATATTATTCCTTACCGTTAAACCAGCGGGAACGCCGATACTTAGCTGGGAAATAGCGCTGCTTTCTTGGGGAATTTGTAGCCGAAAAGTATGTCTAAAATTCCGCGCCTTACCTTGAGGAAATTGCATAGTGTTACCGATATAAGGTAACTTCCTCGTATCCGTCATGGTCTTTCCATAGGCAGCAGGAATTGAAGCGGTGTGAAGCCAAGCTATTCCGTCCCCCCTGGGGGTTCCCCATAGATGTTCCCCTTTCCCGTAGAGGTTCCCGAAGGATAGGGGAGGGTAGGATAGGGGCGGAGAGAGCATCGCCAGGGTAAAAGCAGCAGCGTAAATTAGGGTTCTCTTCATCTCATCTCTCTCAGGAATTAACCAAGTTTTAGACTCGTCCTTGGTGAATGACTCTGTTATTACCTAGATTGGCACAGCGAGATGAAATTAGGATGAAATTTTAGCCTAAGTTTCTAGTTTTTTGATTTGAGTGTAAAAGCCTGATTTCAGTGATTAAATTAATCTTGTGCGATCGCACCAAGACTCCCATCGGTATCAAAAGCGCACCGATAAGCCCAAAAAGGGCTGAAGGTCATCAGCAGCCCGTGTTAACCCAATATTGACACTTGCATCCAGTTGCACTCAATGAGGTTTTACTGCGATGCGTTAGAATCCTACTTAATTTTCTGGTTAATCAGTAGAAACTCTCTATGCTACTTGTGGGAACTCATAGGATAGTACGGTAGTGTCTAGCTCTTTCACAATCTGCTGAGGATTTCCGATAACTACCACATTTTCAGGAACTGACTGCCGAACAACAGTTCCCGCTCCGATAACTGAATTCTTCCCAATAGTGACTCCTTTTAGAATCATACTTTGACTACCAATCCAAGCATTTTCACCTACGCATATAGGTTTAGTTTTTGCATGTACATTTGGGTCGCGTCGATTGATTTGGATACTGTGGAAGTCTGTATCAACGAGCCATGCATCGCTAACTAGGCAATGCCTTTTGAACTCTACAAAGTCTACAGATTGAACCGTTGTACCATTGAAATAGCAATGGTATCCAACTTCTACTTGCCCTTTTCCTTCTATTAAAAAAGTTGTTGACTTGAAGAAACAATTATCTGCAATAGTGAGACGAGCTGAGGAATCCTCAACATAAATTGTGTTGGAGTTGTTGTCAAAACTTATAAAATAACAGTTGTTTCCAATTTCTACTTTGCCTTTTCCTTTTATCGAAAACTTACCTCGTATCGTTACGCCAGAACCAAGCTTGAGATTGGGGTATTGAATCCGGTATCTCAACAAAGTGAAATAATCGAAAACTTTTAAGGTAGCTAGAGAGATTAACTGGGGTAAGGTTTTTCCTTTAGCCTTCTGAAGGAATTTATTAAAATGATTCTGGCTGCTGACAAAGACAAAAATGCTACTCGATTTATCCATTTATAAATCCTCTAGGTTAGTGGGTAGTAATGGTCTAAACTCTCAAGTAGAGTAACTGAGGTGAAGTGGCAGAAGTAGTTCAGGCTTGCCCTCAGCGCATCTGGTATCTTTAAAAAGTGCAGTTTATCCTTAAGCGACTGCTTAGTCTTGCTGGAATTACTGCGCTATTACCTGATTTTGCTCTGAGAGTGAACCTGTTAATATCTAGTTTAGATAGGTAGTTATGAAATATGGATGAAATTATAAAACTAAAAAATATTTACCCAGAAGTCTATTGTTACGATTTTGCCATTGCGATTGAACTAACCCCAAAGCTTGTATGTTCCAGGATTCGGAAAACTGGTCATAAATAGTAGTAGGCTTGGCATAGCAACCCTACCTTTAAAACATTTGTGTCAGTCCTATTAGGTTAGCGAACTTTGTGTAAATAACACTTGACCTGCCCTATAAGAAACATCATCTGAGGCTAAAAAGACAATGCTTTGTGCAATTTCAGCAGGCTCACTGGCTCCTCTAGTTGGCATTTGCTCGCCGAGCGCTTTGACTTTATTAGCGGGGAAATTAGAGGAAACAAGCATTGTCCAGACGGAACCAGGTACGACACCATTGACTCGAATCCCTTTGTCTTCCAAAGACTGGGATAACGAACGGGTAAAAGTCACGATCGCCCCCCGGTTAGAAGAATAGTCCAGCAATTGTTCGTTGCCTTTGTATGCCGTTACAGAAGTGGTGTTGATAATGGTACTTCCCTCGTTGAGGTAAGGCAGTGTGGCATTGGTCATGTAAAACATCGGGCAAAGATTGCCGTGTAAAGTGCGCTCCAGTTCTTCAGTGCTGATGTTTTCATGACTTTCTTGAGGGTGCCGAACGGTTGCGTTATTCACCAAAATATCAATCTTGCCAAACTGGTCAATCACCTGTTGGACAGCCTGTTGACAAAACTTTTCTTCCTCTACATCACCCACAATCAAGAGGCAAGAGTGCCCCTCTTCTTCAACTATTTGTTTGGTATGAAGAGCCTCTTCGCGAGCAAGATAGTAGACGAGCGCCACATCGGCTTCTTCTTTGGCAAACGCGATCGCAACCGCACGCCCAAGACCACTATCTCCACCGACAATCAACGCCACCTTGTTACGTAACTGACCGTTCGCCTGAGCTTTCAAGTCATCCACCTTGCTCATATTCATTGAAGAAAGGAAGTTTTTCCCAGAGCATTTTCCAACCAAGATTACCAAGTTCGTTCATGTCTCTCCAGGTTCCATCGGATGTCTAACAATTCTCTAAACAATCAGCTTAGTATACCCAGGGTATCTGCTTGAGGCTGTTTGACTACATTGAGCCTATAGTAGCTACTTCAACCAGTTTTACACACCCAGATGAAATTAGGATGAAATTCTAAAGTCTAAAAAAAACCGTTTTCTTGGCGAAAACGGGTTCTATATTTTCGGTATTTTGTGCCTACCTACTTAGGCAGCGTGAAGCGTAACTCTTGTGGTTCCGGCTATCGATAATCCCAGACAGCTCACTGCCGCCCATCCGGCTTACGATCTAGAGCCTTGCCCCATCATCTGCTTGCAGCAGCAGCCGCTCGTTTGGGGCGTGTCTTGTGCCAAACTAGCACCGGCAGTCAGCGCCAGCAATGCCAGACTGATACCAGCTACACTTAATAAGGTCTTACTGCGATTCGTTAGAATCATGGCCAATTCTCCTGTTAATCAGTTTTCATCAGAAGAACAGATTAAAGTCTCCAGTCAGATGGAGAGTCAAGAACCTATAGGAATTTTTTTACAGAGGTTCCATGTCCCATCTTTCATGTCAACTCTGAATAAATCGGTTCTTAATCATATTGACATAGCTTTATGAAATCAGGATGAAATTAACTGTAATATTCTTTGTAACCCTTTAGAGCGCTTAGAGGAAACTATTCATTCATAGCATGGTAAGTTGCAACCGCCGAAGGTGAGATGCGATTGAGGTAGCGAAAAATCCAGTACTTAAAGATGGAATCCAAAATCACTGGGAAAGTAGCAATGAACATAAAAACGAAATTTCGGTTTTCTGGAAGACCGAAATGCCTTAAGGTGCGTTCTAGAATCACTTCCCAGCCATGAGAAGAGTGAAAACCAACAAACATATCAGTCAATAAGATGATTAACAATGCCTTGGCAGAATCGCTTAAGCCATAAATCAGCTCATCGATAAAAGACTTTAAGGTAGCTATTTGTCCTTTGGAGATTACGAGCATAAATATGAAAGTCGCTACTGAAAGGCTATCTGCAAAAATATTCTCAACGGCATCAGCACTTTCAGTACTGTATTTGTGGGCTAGCTGAGTCGCCTTTTCCTTCAGCTTCTTCTCTGTAACTTCTGGAGACAAGTTCGGAGTTTTCCCAATCAGAACTTCAAAGCGAATCTTCTCTTCAAATCTTTTTAATTCAGCCAATGCCCTTTCTGATTGAGAGGAGTTTAAGAAAATTTTCGCTTGCTCGTTTGTCCAAAAATCTTCAATTAAAGGCTCGAATATATAGGTTTTAGATATCTGATTTACCAAGATGTGATATCAAATTCAGACTCATCTCTGGTAAATGAGCCTGTTATTAACTATGATGACAGGTAGTTATGAAATCCGGATGAAATTTTAACGCCTCTTTATCAATCGCGGTAGGTGTGAATCCGAGCTGTACCGAGTGGAATTTCTGCCTTCATACCAACCTTTTTAGTGTACACTCGGTAGTGCCAAATTTTGTCATAACCTGGAGTCTCAACGCCTTTCATAGCAAGCGATACTATTGTTTCGGGAGCTACGGGTTGAGAAAAAACTACCGTAGCCTTTCTGTCATTAACAGAAACGTTGGCCTCAATTTTTTTTCCTGATTGATTTGTAACCTCAATTCCTTTACGGATGCTCACGTTCTCTGGTAAATCAATTGAAAGTTCTGAAATGTTTTCTCCATGAACATGAACTTCAATCTCATGGGTAGCACCACGAACACTAGCTGCATCAGGATAGGCTGCACTATCGACAAGATGGGAAAATTTAGCATCGCCTGGTTTTCCAGTTGCCCACGCAGTCGGAATGAAAGATGCGATTATCAAAGTAAATGTAGCTGCGTAAATTACCTGTTTCATTATGGTACGCCCTGAACAATTAACTCGATTATTCCTATTTATTAACTTAACAGTAATGAATGAAATCCCGATGAAATATCAGCTTATGTCCTAAAATTTTTTACACCCGATTTGTCACAGTCCTTCAGAAATAATTAGACTGGAAACCTTCCGAGCTTCTCTAAGTTAATAGACCCTAAACTGAGCTACCACTCGGTGTAGCTCAGTGTTATTATTTAAGTTAAAGTAGGTAATGGTTCACGTAAAAAGTACGCGAACTCCTCATCCTTATTCAGAATCCGCGAAAAGTCAGATGATTGGTGAATGTACCTGTTATTAATAGAATGACAAACTTTTATGAAATTGAGATAAAATAATACGGCTAATGAAAAATTGGTCACTAGGTTAGGGGAAATGCCCTTTCACAGCTTTCTGAGGATAACTAGAAATAATCCATTAAAAAACAAGAGCTGGCTAGGGTAAATCAGAAAGATTGCTGTCTGGAAGATTAGTAATTGCCCGTTGCAAAGCTGCCAGCGCTCGATTGTAGTCCAGAATAGCTGTGAGTTGGTTAACTCTGGCACGGGTGAGCGAGGTTTGTTGATTAATCACGTCCGTTTGGGTACCAACCCCCGCTTGAAATCGCAACCGTGCCAGTCGCAGGCTTTCTTGTGCCTGTTGCAGGGCAAACGAAGCTGTTTGAATGTTTTGCGCGTTGGCATTCAACTGATAAAAGGCTTGTTCTACCTCAAAGCGTACCTGGTTGCGCTGGTCTGCAAAACGAGTTTCTGCGATCGCAATATTCTTTCTCGCCTGCTCGGCTCTGGCTCTAGCCGCTCCACCGTCGAAAAAATTCCACCGCAGCCTTGCCCCTAACGTCAAGCCATCCGCAGGCCCCTCGTTGTCGTTCAATACCCCAAGGATGTTGTAGCTGGCAGACAGACTCGCTTGTGGCCTGATGGCAGCTAGAGCGATGCGCCGCTGCTGCTCGTTGATATCTCGTTGAACTAGCTGTTGTTCCAACTCGGATCGATTTTTATAAGCCAGGATAATGCTTTGTTCCAGCGATAGATTCCACTGACCTGCAACTTCAATAGGGTCTGCTGCACTTACTTCCACCGACTGAGCTAAACTCAACAACTGTACAATCTGGCGTCGTCTGATTCGTTGCTGACTAATGGATCGGGTCAAGTCTTGATTGGCATTGGCTAAACTAACCTGCGCCTGTAAGATGTCGAATCGCGTTCCCAACCCAGCTCGTTCGAGTAACTGAGCATCGCGCAGACTCTGGGCGGCATCGGTCACCGCTGCTCGGGCAATCTCAACTTGGGCATCAGCTTCTTGCAAGTCGTAGTATGCGTTGGTGACGTTAAGTCGCAGTTGTTCAGAGAGGCGTTCTACCTCTAGCTGCTGGAAGCGTACCTGCTCCTCTGCTGCCCGGATGGTTGCTGGTCTCCTCCCAGCCGTATACAAGTCGTAACTCAATTCCAGTGCTGTATTGAAGGATGCAGAGACCGGACTCTGGTCACCCAGGAATTGTGGATTGTTGGCTTGTCTCCGATTTGACAGTTCGGCTTGTGCAGAGTCTGTACGGGTAAAGTCTGCACTTACACCCGCTGTTGGAAACTCGGCGGCTAAGGCTTCTTGCAGAGCATCCCGTTCGCGCTCTAAGGTAAACTTTGCTGTTTGTAGCTCTCGGTTATTACGTCGTGCCAGTTCTAGCGCCTGTTGTAGTGTAATTGACTGGGTGCTTTGAATCTGGACTTCTTCTGGTTGAGTAGGAAATAGCAATGGATTGGGGCTGGGGTTGAGAATTTCTGACGCATTGTTTTCTGGCTGTGCCGAAGATGGCTGGGGGATTGTTGATGCAGGAGACTGAACGATATTGACAGCACCAAGAGGTGAGATGGGTTGAGCCGCATCTTCTTTAGCTAGCAACCCAACTTCCTGTGAGTCTAGAGGAAATCCTGTTAAACGCCTTTGGATAGGTGCAACCCCAGGTTCAGTATCCCAACGTTTAACCAGGTTCCTCTCAGTCTGGAGCAGTGATGGTAAATTTTCTGAGGCACCGGGTTCTGTACAGCTTAAGGCGATAGCGACTCCCACACCTACAAACTTGAAATGACGAAAAGTTGGCATAATGCGTGAGTAATTATGACCAGAAATTAATTTGTCTGCCATGACACCGGAAGCGATCGCTTCCGCACCTTGGGGGTCGCGATACCAAGTCACTGCGATGAACTGAAGTTTCGATTCCCCAATTCTTTCCCTTAATAAGTGCGAATTTGGGCTACACCAAGGGGAAATTTAGTGTCGCTTCCTGCGAATTTGGCGGAAACACGGTAAAGCCAAGCGTTAGAAACTCCTGAGATTTTTACATTGTTCAAGTCAATATCGAGCTTAGTTCCAGGAGCAACGGGTTGCGGGAACGCGAGTGTAACTTGGCGACCATTGACAGAAACAGTGGCGTTAATTTTTTGACCTGAAGAGTCAGACAAGATGATGTCATTGCTCGCAGTTAAACCAGATGGAACGTCGATAATTACCTGGGAAAGAGCAGTGCTTTCTTGGGAAACGTGCAACCTGATAGTATGTCTAACGATTCTCCATTTAGTTTGAGGAAATTGCACAGCACTATCGACATGGGTAGAGTTTCCCTTATCTGTCCTAGCACTTGCAAAGCCAGCCTGAATTAAAGAGGTAGCTGTCAGGGTAACCACAGCAGCGTAAATCAGTGTTCTCCTCATCTCTGAATTCTCTTTTGAGTTTTATTATTGATGAATGAATCTCTCATTAAATCAAGTTTGACAGAGCGAGATGAAATCCGGATGAAATTTATAACTGTTAAAGGATATTTATCCAAAAATCAGACGGAACAATTTTGCCATTGCAATAGGTTTAGGCACGAGGATTTCGTACCTACTTGGGAATGATTTACTTAACAGTCCATCAGGTATTTCAGGAAAGTTACTGTAAATGAAGAGGTCTAATTTTTGGGAAACCTAGCTTCACCTACGGGAATCTCTGCATCACTGCCAACGACTTTAGCTGAAAATCGGTATACAGAAGTAGGACTGAGAATTGGTTGTTTTACTTGGTTGAGATTAATAGCAAGCTTGGTGTCAGGAGCAACGGTTTCCGGGAAGGCTAATATAATTTTTTTGCCATTGACAGAAACATTAATGTTAATTTTCCTACCCTTTTGAGGTTCCAATACCTCGATATCATTACTCACAGCTACAGTGGAGGGAACGGCAATAATTATCTGGGCAATAGGTTGGCTATTTCGAGGGAGGTGTAACACAAAAGTCTGTCTAACAAGCCGCCAGCGAGTAGGGGAAAATTGCACGTTTCCGTCAATAGGGTGAACCCTACTATTATCTGTCTTGGCGCTTGCATAGCCAGGATTAATTAAAGCTGCACTAGCTATAGTAAATGCTGCCACATAAATCCGTATTTTCTTCATATTAATTCTTTAATAAATTAACTCAGTCAACTAGCTTTCAGATTCATCCTTAATATTGTTGTTGTTCCTCTCAATAGATTGGTCTCTAAACAAGGTTGCCTTGAGCAAGAGGACATGGGTAACTCGGGTCGCCCGTCTCTACCTGGAGCGTGGTATGTTCAATGCCGAAATTATCGTGAAGTTCCCGCACTACCCGTGCTAAAAAAGCATCACCAGAATGTCCGGTAGGCATGACAAGATGAACGGTGAGGGCTGTTTCTGTGGTACTCATTGCCCAGATGTGCAGGTCGTGAACGCCAGTCACTCCAGGGAGTTCGGCTAGGTATGTGCGGACAGCCAAAGGTTCTATACCTGCTGGTACAGCATCCGTAATCAAATTCAAGGATTCTTGGAACAGTTGCCAGGTGCCAGCTACGATTACCACAGTGACGATTAAGCTCACGGCAGGGTCGAACCACAGCCAGCCAGTAGCAATAATCGCAATGCCAGCCAGTACAACCCCCACAGATACCGCAGCATCTGCGACTAGATGAAGGAATGCACCTCTGATGTTCAAGTCACTCTTGCGCCCCGACAGGAACATCAAAGCGCTGACTGTGTTAATGGCGATTCCGACAGCCGCCACTGTTATCACCGTTCCTCCCGCTACAGAAGCAGGTTCGCGAAATCGTTGGATGGCTTCCCAGCCAATACCGCCTGAAACGACTAGGAGAAAGGCGGCGTTCAAGAGTGCAGCCAAGATTGAGGAGCGACGTAGCCCGTAAGTGCGGCGTGCTGTCGGTCTGCGACGGGCAAGGATGCTTGCTCCCCAAGCTAACAGTAGTCCCAAAACATCACTGAGATTGTGACCTGCATCGGCAAGCAGGGCAAGGGAATTGGCAAGAATGCCATAAACTGCCTCAATAATGACAAACCCTGTGTTGAGAGCGACACTGATGATAAAAGCACGGTTGTAGTTACTGCCTCCGTGGTCGTGTCCGTGTCCGTGACTGTGATTGTGAGACATGACTACTGCCCTTGAAGCGTTACTAACGGTGAGAGAACTTCTATAGTTTGACAAGTGACAAACTTATCTTTAACCATCTCTTTGACCGAGGAAAAAAATTCAGCGATCGCCGCCTCGCGATCGATAACCGTGACTACAAGTGGGAGATAAGAGGACTCAGAAGATGGGTCTAGCTCGTGTGTCGTGCGAAAAACACCATGTTTGCCATATCCAGAAATTGCTCGCATCACCGTTACCCCTGTTAATTTTTGTTGACGAGCTATTCCGAGCAGAGCTTGGTGAAGGGGTTGGTGGTGCCAATTATCGGACTCACTAATATAGATTGTTAGCTGTTTCCAGGCTGTCATAATAACTTCCTTATAAATACTGAAATAAGTTTTCACAACCTACTCAATATTTGAATATTTAAAGACAGTCACTCAATCATGAGTCAACAAAACTCACTTGAAAAGTAACTGTCTTGCCAAGACTACAAACTTGCTATTCAAGACTACAAACTTGCTATTGTTTAATACTAAATCGACCGCTTACCTTCTCACCTTCAACATCAGCAGTAACTTTCACCTGATACTGACCTGCTGATGTTTGTGGAAGCAAAGCCGTGTAGTGTTTCCCCTTAGCCTCATATTTTAAATCTAATGTTTTCTCAGTTCCCTCAGGTGGCTGAACTTGAGCTGTTACTTTAGCATTAGATACGGTTTCGTGTTTTTCACCTTTTTCTAAGTATAAATCTATGTGAACGCCGTCTACTTCTCTTTCAGTTACAAATTCTAAATGATACTGGCCTGACTCTACAACTTGACCCCCATGAGAATGCTCTTTGCCTTCATGGGATTTGCTTTCATGAGAATGGTCTTTGTCATTCTGCTCTTTTGATGAATTGCCGGAGTTAGCCATCTCAGTTTTTGCGGGAGTTGTTGTGTTAGCAGCCGTTTCTGTGTTGCTTGCTGGATTATTTTCTTGGCTTGAATCGCTACAAGCCCCTAAGAAAATCAGACCCATTGTCCCAAAAACAATCAAGCTTGATTTTAATGCTTTCATAGATTCACTCCTCGTTTGAAATCCTAGTGTTGATATTAGACTATCCAAATTAATTCTGTAAAAACCTCAGACGACCGACCCTTGAGTTACTTGAATATCTTGTGTTGGTGGGGTCTTTTTCGGCATCACAAACCTAGCAAATTGGACATACAAAGCCGGAAGAACTAGCAAGGTTAAAGCTGTAGAGGTAAACAATCCACCTAACACTACAACGGCTAGCGGCTGAAGAATTTCTTTGCCAGCACCACTACCAATGACCAAAGGTGCCATGCCAAGAGCTGATGTGAATGCTGTCATCAATATGGCAAGCAGGCGTTCTGTTGACCCTTCTATTAAAGCTTGCCGTAAAGGCTGTCCTTCTGCCATTCGAGAATTATAGATTTCGACTAACAACAATCCGTTACGTGTAGCAACACCGAATAGAGTAATAAATCCCACCATTGAAGCCACAGAGAGAATCCCGCCGCTCAAGGCAATAGAAATCACGCCACCAACTAATGCCAAGGGCAAATTTATCAAAATCATGATAGTCGCAGGAATTGAATGGACGGCAAAGTAAATGAGAACTGCGATCGCTACAAATGCTAATACTCCAGCCCAAAGTAATGTTTTTGTTGCTCCCTCTTGCGCCTCAAATTGACCGCCATATTCAATAAAGTATCCAGGGGGTAATTGCACCTGTTGCTTAACCCTGTCCCGAATATCCTTAATTACAGAACCCAAATCTCGCCCAGCTACGTTGGTGGATACAACAATATACCGGGAGACGTTCTCGCGGTTGATGGTATTGGGACCTGTACTATAGTCAATTTTGGCAACTTGGGCTAAAGGAATTTTCTGCCCAGTAGGAGTATCAACTAATAAATTACGGATGATTTCTATATTGTTACGGTAGCTTTCTTTCAACCAAACAATCATGTCAAAAGTTTGTTGCTGTTCCAATACTTGGGAAACGACTCGACCGTTAAGTGCAGTTTCTACCGTCTCTGATAATTCTCCAATAGTTAGACCATAACGAGCCGCTGCGTCCCGGTCAAACTGAATTTGCACCTGTTTCATGGGGACTTGGGGTTCTAGTTGCAAGTCTGCTAAACCAGAAACCTCACTCATAGCTGACTGTACTTGTTGACCAAGGGTGCGGAGTTGTTCCAAATCGGGGCCAAAAATTTTCACAGCTATAGCACTCCGTACCCCTGAAAGTACTTCATCCATCCGGTGCGAAATAAACCCGCCGATATTGGGAACGACTCCCGGAATTTTCTCAAACTTCTCCCGAATCATTTCAATCGTCTTGTCTCGGTCTTTTGCTCCCTCTTCGCTCAACTGCACATCCAGTTCCCCAGCATTAACACCAACTACCTCAGTGTCCCCTTGCGCCCGTCCGGAACGGAACTGAACAGTTGCAATCCGAGGGTCTTTTTTCAGGGCTTCTTCAAGCGCCAACCCAACTTGATTTGTCGCATTTATCGATTGACCAGGCATAAGAATCGTGGTAATCACTAAGGCGCGGTCTTGGAATTCTGGTAAAAAAACTTGCCCCAACGAAGTCAGAATTACCATTGAAGCAACAAAACTTGCGATCGCACCTGCCAAAATTATCTTGGGGCGATGTATAGAAAACTTCAAAACTGGTTGATACAGGCGATGGGAAAACCTTTCTAACCAAGTTTCTGTACTTGGCAAACGCTGATTTACCAGTAAAAGGGTGCATAATGCCGGAGTCAAAGTTAGCGCTACTAAGGTAGAAGCTACAATTGACAGCAAATAGGTTACACCCATGGGCGTAAAAATCCGACCTTCCACCCCAGAAAGCGCAAAGATTGGGGCAAAAACGACGGCGATAATAACTGTAGAAAACAGTACACTCACCCGCACTTCCACTGAACTATTGAAAACAACTTGCAGTGGTGGTACAGGGTTTCCTGCAATTTGGTTTTCTCGCAAGCGGCGGTAGGTATTTTCCATATCGACAATGGCATCATCTACTACCGAACCTATGGCAACAACAAGTCCGCCCAAAGTCATTGTGTTGATGCCTTGTCCCATGTAATTTAGGAGCATCATTCCCAATAGCAAAGACACGGGAATAGCACTCAAAGTAATGACGGCTGTGCGCCAATTCATTAAAAATAAAATCAAGACGACGGAAACGATGATAGTACCATCGCGCAGAGATTCTTCGACGTTTTTGATCGATGCTTCGATAAAATCTTCTTGACGGAAAGTTTCGGTCACTTTGACATCTTTGGGAAACCCAGCTTTAGTTTCCTCTATTGCTGCCTCAACAGCTTTTGTCACCGTGGGAGTATCAGCAGTTGGTTGTTTATTGACAGTCAAAATCACTGCTTTTTTGCCCGCAGAACTACCGTCACCACGTTTGAGTGCCTCACCAATTTGCACATCAGCCACCTGTTCGAGCAGTACTGGTGTACCATTTTTGGCTTTAATTACTGATTTTTTCAACTGCTCGATAGACTCAATCCGTCCCACACCTCTAACCAAGGTTTCTTGGTCTGGAGAAATTAAAAATCCTCCGGGTGCATTGGCGTTTGCGGCGGCGGCGGCTTTTGTAACATCATCGAGGGTAACATTAAAAGCTTTCAGCTTATCTGGGTCAACCAGCACTTGATACTGACGCTCATCTCCTCCAAATATAACGATATTACTAACACCAGGAACCGCTAACAGACGGTTTTTCACTTGCCAGTTGACAATACGCCATACATCCATTAATGGCGTGGTTTCGGAGGTAAAGGCGTATTTAACAGTCCATCCCAAAGGAGAACTGACGGGAAGAATTTCTGGGTCTTCTACGCCTTGCGGTAGCTGACTACGTGCTTGCTGTAATCGTTCAGTCACCAATTGGCGAGCGCGATAAATTTCTGTATCCAAACTGAAAGTGGCTCTCACCGCAGAAAGACCTACAGCCGAGGAAGAACGCAATGCTTCCAGTCCAGGAGTGCCGTTAATCGCACTTTCTATTGGTCGGGTAACTAGGGACTCCACTTCCTCCGGCGCGAGTCCTGGGGCCTCTGTCATAATTTCCACTTGGGGTGGGGCAAAGTTGGGAAATACATCCAGTGGCATTTGCGTCAGGACGCGAAAGCCCCACAAGCTAATTAAGATGGAGGCTAAAACAACCATCCAGCGTTGAGCGATCGACCATTTGACGATGGAATTAAGCATTACTGGCAAGATAAAGCTTTACTGAAAATAATTCAGCGTTCACTTTATCTACAATGACAGGTTGGAATGAAATTCGAGTGAAATTTGTATAGGGGAGAGTGTGGGCGATCGCCTGTTCTCGGTCTTTTCCTCTCTGTTTACAATCTAGTTGTACTGCGAAAGCGTAGGCGTAGCCCGTCGCAGACATCGCTCTTAAGCTTCAGGAGTAAGTTTGAAAGAACGGCGACGGCTATACTAAAGCTATTAAAGCTATTCATTTGTCCTGCTTGCACTTTAGTGTCGGCGATCGCCATGACCAATCCTGCTCCTACCACGCCATCACAGACGAATGCTGCTAACCCAATCCGTTGGACAAGTGCTGACTTGGACTTATTTCCTGACAGCGAATGGAAGCGGTATGAAATTATTGATGGAGAATTATTTGTGACCCGTGCGCCTCACCTAGGACATCAGCGAACAATTGGCAAAATTCACGCTCGCCTGTTGGATTGGTCTGAAGAATCAAAACTGGGAGAACCTATTATTAATCCAGGTGTGCTGTTTTCCGATGCGGATGATGTGATTCCCGATGTAGTGTGGGTAAAACAAGAGCGGTTAGCGGCAATTGTGGATGAGGCTGGACACTTTACGGCTGCTCCCGATTTAATCGTAGAGGTGCTATCTCCAGGGAGCCAAAATGAGCGGCGCGATCGAGAGGTTAAACTAAGACTTTATTCACTAAAAGGTGTGCTGGAATATTGGATCGTCAACTGGCGCTTACAGCAAATAGAAGTCTATCGCCGGGAGTCAGGGTTACTGCGGCTTGTTGGCACCCTGCTACCCGAAGATACCCTCACCTCACCCCTGTTACCTGGTTTTTCTTGTACAGTGGCACGTTTCTTTTAAGCGATCGCCATTGAGGATGTGAGGATGACAGGCCAGAATGAAATTCGGGTGAAATTTGTACAGGGGAGAGTGTGGGCGATCGCGATCGTTTACTAAAAAAGTTATTTAAAAACAAAAATACTATGTCTAAAATCCGTATTGGTAATACTGTAGTTAAAAGTAATGAAAAATTAAGTCAAATACAATTACAAGTTTTTACTAGTTATGGCTATCAAAAAGTCAACGATTTTTTACTTAATGATAGCAGAGATTTTAGAGTTGTATTTGATATGTTATGGGAAAAATATCAGAGTCAACCTCAAAAATTTTATGATTCTACCTTAATAAAGGTACTAGAGAAATCGAAATCATTTAAAAAGTTTATACTAGCTGTTAGTATACAAAAAATTTCTCAGATGAGAATCCCTTTTGATGAATTTTATGTCCCGTGTTTAAAACAATGTTATCAAGATTATGAAACTTATAAAGAAACGGGTGCGAGGGATTGGGTAGTCGGTGTTATTCCTTTTCTTGGTGCTACTTACCCTGAACATCGAAAATTTTTATCAAATTTAATTGACTCTTTAGATATTACAGAAAATATTAATTTAGGAAGAATTATCTATTTAGATAAGCATCTAGCTCTAACTTACAAACAAGATGATGCGAAAAAACAAGCATTAGGAGAACTGTTGTTTGCAGCGAGACATTCTGAAGGTTTATGGTCTTTTGACCAAACAGATGTTTTTGTCCCCGTACAATCCTTACGTCAAGCTAAAATTGCTTTAGCTCATTACCAAGGTAAGCGTCGAAAAGGAGAATTAGTAGGAAACGATTCTGCACGTTTTTGCAGATTTTTAGGCTTAGACATTAAAGATAACTATGCTTATATGTCTGGATATGAAGAATTAGTTAATCATAGGGGTAAAGGATTCCAAAAAAGATAATCGGCTGTGCTGAGTCAAGGGTTATGTTTAGTATCAAATGATAATCACGCAATTTTAATTTTCTAAAACAGGATTAGCAACCTTTCCATTCTCCACAGAGGCTGGATTTTTCTGAGGCAATAAAAATCTTCCAAATTTAGAATATAAAGCTGGCAAAACCAGCAAGGTTAAGGCTGTAGAAGTAAACAAACCACCCAAAACGACTATCGAATAACCAACGTCGAGAAATTACCCATCTAGCGACTGCACTAATCATTATTGATTATTGATTGAGTTGTTGATTGTAATTTTTGGTTGTTTTTCGTGAACTATAGCGTTTTCAAAGGGTTCGCGAATAGCAAAATTACTGAAATCATTACTGGGCAAGAGTTCTTATTTTAAAACTCCAATGAAAACGCTATAGCGTTTCTAAATAAGACATGAAAAAGCGTCGTAGTTTTTTAGATTAGGAAA
>DALYIW010000048.1:0-12395 GCA_031970155.1 Coleofasciculaceae cyanobacterium CTOTU46601
AGATGGGAGTCGTATTTAGACATAAGAAGCCTCTTACTTGATAGGAGTGACAGCTGCTTCCGACTTGGGAAGATTCTGCCGGGTGATGACCTGATCAATCAGACCATAGTCTTTTGCTTCCGCCGCGGACATAAAGAAGTCGCGCTCGGTATCCGCTTCTATTTTTTCAATTGGCTGACCTGTATGATGGGCCAGTAAATTGTTCAGCGTTCGCTTGTGGTAAAGAATTTCTTTGGCTTGAATCTCAATATCAACTGCCTGCCCTTGGGCACCGCCAAGGGGTTGGTGAATCATAATCCGAGAACTCGGCAGTGCCATACGCTTACCAGTTGCTCCAGCTGTTAGTAGAAACGCACCCATACTGGCGGCTAAGCCAAAGCATATGGTAGCAACATCTGGACGAATCTGCTGTATCGTGTCATAAATTGCCATTCCGGCAGTGACTGAACCACCTGGAGAGTTGATATACAGCTGAATATCCTTTTCAGGGTCTTCTGCATCTAAAAATAGCAATTGAGCAACAATTGAGTCGGCTACGGTATCGTCTACCGGCGTCCCCAGAAATATAATTCGCTCTCTTAAAAGCCTTGAGTAGATGTCAAAAGCCCGTTCCCCCATGCCGGACTGCTCTACCACCATCGGGACGATGTTGCTAGGGCCAGCGGAGACGGAGTAAATCTCCGTGGAACTCAAGCTGGTGATTTTGTAGTCAGGACTGTGGGATTGCAGCATAGAACATAAGTTAAGAGATTTTAGTTAACAGTAATGCGATCGCGCCCTAGCATAACAGGGCATCGCACCAACTTGTCTTCTAGTGACCATTATGCCTCAACTGCTGAAGTACTTGCTCTGTGGCTCGTGAGAAAAAGGCTCTGACTAACATAGGCATTGGGGAAGGTAGAGAAAGTGAGGAAGATAGGGAAAGTAGAGAAAAAATTACTCCCCCTGCTCCCCCTGCCCCCCTGCTCTTCTACCTGCTTCAGTCAAGAAGCCCATTTGCTACTCAGACAACTCAGCTTCTACGTCAATTGTTTGGGTAGCCGCTTCTGTCTCTGCTGTGGCGGATGCTGGTGATGGATTATCTTCTGTTTGTGTTTCTTCTACAGCAGAAGACTGAGCTTGTACATCAATGGTTTGGGTAGCTGCTTCTATCTCTGCTTGGACAGCTGCTTCCATCGTCGAAGTATCTTCTCCTTCTTCTTCGTCTTTTGCCAAGGAGCCTTTGGGAACCAGTTCAACTGTGCCGTGTTCTTCCAGCCATTTCAGGGCTTTCTCTTTGAGTAAATCGGATTCAACTACCTCTTTCACTCGCTCAGGATCGACGCTTTGCCCAGCAAGCTGCTCGAGTACTTCTTTAACTTTGGTGTCAACCGCCTCTGGTTCTACGGTAAGTGATTCGCGCTTGACAATTTCCTGGAGTGCCAGCGATTGCTTGAGGCGTTCAATGGCGTCAGGACGCGATCGCTCGCGCAGCATTGGCATTGTTTCTGCATTAAACAGCTTTTTGACATCCATCCCATAATTTCCCATTTGCATGGCAGTCTGGGTCAAAAGTGTCTCGACTTCCCGCTCAATCATGCTTTCGGGTAGGTCAATCTCAACTTTCTCAAGGAGCGCTTCTAACAACGCTGCCTCCTTACTGGCTGCCGTTTCTTGCTCAGCTCTTTCCCGGAATTGCTGTTCTAACGATTCTCGCAGTTCGGCGATCGTTTCCTTTTCACTGACTTCTTGAGCGAAGTCGTCATCTAACTCTGGTAACTCTTTTTCCTTGAGTTCTTTCAGGGTGACGGTGAAAGCGGCCGACTTACCTGCCAAATCTTCTCGCGGATAATCGTCTGGAAACGCTACAGAAACTTCTTTGGTGTCGCCGGGATTCATCCCGACAATTCCCTCAACGATTTCCTTAATAAACCGTCCTTCCCCTAGCTCAATTTGAAAATCTGTTGCCTGAGCTCCAGAGATTTCGGTTGATTCTTCTCCAAGGCCGACCAATCGACCACTATAATCGACCACAGCCACATCCCCCATCTGAGCCGGACGTGATTCTACCGGAATTAGAGTAGCTTGCTCGACACGACGCTCTTCTAAGAACTTATCCACCGCCTCAGGGTCTGGTAAAGTTTCTTCGGCTTTAATGCTCAATCCGCTATACTCACCCAACTGGACTTCGGGCGGAACATCAACCGAGGCTGAGAACGTCAGGGGTTCTCCTGGCTGAAATTTGCCGATTAATTCTTCGTAAGTAGAAATCAGCTTGTAGTTGCCTAACGCCTCAACGGATTCTTGCTCTAGTGCTTGGCGTAAGCCATCTTGAACCAAATCTTCAAGAGCAGCTTCTTTAATTCGTTGTGATCCCAGACGTTGAAGCAAAACTTGACGCGGTACCTTCCCTTTCCGAAAGCCAGGAATGTTGGCAGAGCGAGAGAGGTTTTGCACCACTTTTTCATAGACTTTTTTGGTCGTTTCGGCAGGAATTTCAATTTCCAGGCCGACTTGGCTAGATGGCAGTTTTTCTTGAGTAACTTTCATAGGGTTTGACCTGCTGGATACCCCGTCTCCAGAGGAGGTGGGGAGTAAGTAAGGCGGATTACACCGCTTCAAATGTGAATAATAGACGTTTTTGAGTTAGGCACCATGAACTCTCTTGCACAACAAAGGATGATTCGGAACGAATAATTTATGGCGGCAAGGCTACAAGCGATCGCTTCTATGCAGTGCTTTCTTGTGACCCCCAACCCGGTTGAGTTAGAGCAGCAGCACCAACAGCCGTTTTCTAGATGATGTTGCCACCCGATGAAGGCTAGTCCTCATGGTATGCTAGTTTTGCTATCAGTTCAGTAATTCCCACTCGGTCTGCGACCTTGTCGGGTACATATTGTATCAATCAGCACTCAGAGTATCCTGAGAGCTGAAGCCTGAAAAGAATCATTTTCCCTAAAAGGAGAAACTCTAACTAAAAGGAGAAACTCTAAACATTTAGCTGTCCTATTTAGCTGTCCTTGTCTGGCGATCGCCTTACCTAATAATTTTATGGGCTTTTTCTATCATTTCTGTATTTGATGATAGTACATAAGATCCGGTGCTGAGTATCAGCCGAATACCAAAGAGCAAAGCCAGGAATTCAGCACAGCGTAGTAGTTTCTTGACCGATTGGATGGCTTTAGCTTTTCTATCTGAGGGCAGTATGAGAAACTAGGATTAAACGTGTTAAGACAGAGGAATAATAGTCATTAGAATTCAAAGCTTTAAAAAAAAAAGGACGCTCCCCAAAAATGGAGTCCGGAAAGAAATAAACTATCTTTAACAAAATTAATCGTTTTTAAAGTTTTATTGAGTCATTGTTAAATGAATTTCTTTGTATTGAGTTAAGCGGAGGAAAATATTTTGTCTTTTCAAGTTCGCGTTGCTATCTTAGGCGCAACGGGTGCGGTAGGCGCAGAGCTACTGGAATTACTGCAAAGTCGAAACTTTCCAATTGCTGATTTAAAGCTTTTCGCCTCACCCAGTTCAGCTGGCCGTACCCTTACCTTCCAAGGCGAAAAATTGCCTGTGGAGGCAGTGTCTGAGAAGTCATTTGATAATATTGATCTAGTGTTGGCCTCCGCTGGAGGGACAACATCAAAAGCTTGGGCACCTAAAGCCGTAGAGAGTGGAGCAGTTGTCATCGACAACTCCAGCGCTTTTCGCATGAATCCCCAAGTCCCTCTAGTCGTTCCTGAGATCAATCCTGAAGCCGCAGCGACTCATCAAGGAATTATTGCCAATCCTAACTGTACGACGATTTTGATGGCTATGGCAGTTTGGCCTTTGCATCAAATACAGCCGATACAGCGAATTGTGGTAGCCACGTATCAGTCAGCTAGCGGTGCAGGAATGAAAGCGATGGAGGAAGTGAAGGCGCAGGCGCAGGCGATTCTACAGGGTGAAACCCCACCTACTGAAAGCTTCCCTTATCCTTTAGCTTTTAACCTGTTCCCGCACAATACACCGCTCAATGAGCAGGGGTACTGCGAGGAAGAGATGAAGATGATCAACGAAACGCGCAAGATTTTTAATGCTCCCCAGTTAAAAATCAGCGCCACTTGTGTACGGGTTCCTGTACTTCGTGCCCACTCAGAAGCGATTAATCTAGAGTTTGCACAACCAATGCCCTTGGAAACAGCACGAAACGTGTTAGCCAATTCCCCCGGAGTGCGACTGGTGGAAGACTGGCAGGCAAATTACTTCCCGATGCCGATTGACGCATCAGGTTGTGATGAAGTACTAGTGGGTCGCATTCGTCAAGACCTTTCTCACCCCTGTGGTCTAGAACTTTGGCTCTGTGGAGACCAGATTCGTAAAGGAGCTGCCTTAAATGCTGTACAAATTGCCGAGTTGTTGGTGGCACAAAATTGGCTAAAACCCAAGACAGTAGCGGTTGCCCATTAAGAAACTGGCAAAATGTTAAGTTGACAAATATTCGGGTTAATGCATATTCAAGCCTGTTTTGATCAGCTGTTTTAGTAGTCACCTGTTGAAGTGAAAATTTGAAGGTTTGCAGGGCGAGAAGGTTTAACTTTCCAACTTTCCAACCTTCCAACTTTCCAACCCTTCTGAGCAATGACCCATAACCAATGACAGAGGAGGAATTAGAAGAGGGTGGTGAATTTTGGATCTGTAGTGACAGCAATGCTGACGCCGTTTAGGGAAGATGGCAGCGTAAATTACGAAGTAGCGGAGCAGCTGGCGGCTCATTTAGCTGGTAATGGTACGGATTCCTTAGTCGTCTGTGGCACGACGGGAGAATCTCCTACTCTCAGCTGGGATGAAGAGTACCAGTTATTTCAGGTCGTGCAAAAAGCGGTGGCAGGTAAAGCTAAGGTAATTGCAGGAACGGGTTCAAATTGTACCGAAGAAGCGATCGCAGCAACGCAAAAAGCCGCTAAGATAGGATTAGATGGATCATTACAAGTCGTACCCTATTACAACAAGCCGCCTCAAGCAGGACTGTATCAACATTTCCAAGCGATCGCGAAATCTTGTCCAGATATCCCACTGGTACTCTACAATGTGCCAGGCCGTACCAATCAAAATCTCCAACCAGAGACAGTTGCTCGCCTAGCGGAGATCGAAAACATTGTGGCACTTAAGGAGTCCAGCGGCAATTTTGACCAAGCCAGTCAACTTCGGCGTATTGTGCCACCTGATTTCGCCATCTATTCGGGTGATGATTTCTTTACCCTTGCCATGCTAGCTGTTGGAGGTGCTGGTGTGGTCAGTGTTGCCAGTCATTTGGTAGGTCCCCAACTACAGCAAATGATCCAAGCTTTTGAAGCTGGAAAAATTAAGGTAGCAACTGAAATTCACCTCAAACTTTTTCCCTTGTTTAAAGTCCTGTTTTGCACAACTAATCCCATCCCTCTCAAAGCAGCGATGAAACTTCAAGGTTGGGCGGTAGGTTCCCCTCGCTCACCCCTATGCAATCTGCCAGATGAGTTAAAACAAGAGTTAGAGGCAGTTCTTAAAGAGCTTTCTTTAATTTAAAAATGCACATATCACTCCAAAATTTTCACCAAAGCAACAATGTAATGAAGTTTTATTTATGAACAATTCTTGATAGTGACTTTCCTACCCATATTCAATCAAAGGTGTATTCTCATTGCACTAACGAGCTATGGGGTAGACAAGACAAACAAGTAAGTTTTTCAGACATCATCATCTTCTCAATACAGCCAGAAAGACTATTCGGTTTGATCAAGAACAACCGAGGCAAAGGTTTTGAGGATGTCTGAGGTTTTGGCTAACGAAACAGCGTTTTCTATCTAACCGCTCGACGAGAGCGAGTACTTTTTACTCTTTTTATTCAATGAAAACAACACCTCAAAGGAGGCAAATGGCTAATAAAGAATCCAACCCCAGCCTGAAAATTATTCCTCTAGGCGGGCTGCATGAAATTGGCAAGAATACCTGTGTTTTCGAGATTAACGACGAAATCATTCTTTTAGATGCAGGCCTAGCTTTCCCCAACGATGAAATGCATGGAGTCAACATTGTCCTGCCTGACATGACCTATCTGCGGGAAAATCGCCACAAAATCAAGGGCATGATTGTCACCCATGGTCACGAAGACCACATCGGCGGGATACCCTATCACCTCAAGCAGTTTGATATTCCCGTTATTTATGGGCCGCGTCTGGCAATGGCCTTACTGCAAGGCAAACTTGAAGAAGCTGGTGTTGCCGATCGCACCGTATTGAAGACTGTTGGTCCTCGTGAAATGGTGCGAATAGGCTCTTCTTTCGTTGCTGAGTTTATTCGTAACACTCACTCCATGTCGGATAGCTTCACGGTGGCTATCCACACTCCAGTTGGTGTGGTAATCCACACGGGTGACTTCAAAGTTGACCATACGCCAGTAGATGGCGAATTCTTTGATTTCCAACGACTGGCAGAATACGGTGAAAAAGGTGTTCTGTGCCTGCTGAGTGATTCCACTAATGCCGAAGTCCCAGGAAATACCCCTTCAGAACGCTCAGTCTATCCAAATCTTGATCGCATTTTTGCTCAGGCACCCGGACGACTGCTAGTAACCACCTTCGCCTCGTCAGTTCATCGGGTACAGATCATCCTAGAACTAGCCCAAAAACACAACCGGGTTGTGTCAGTTGTCGGCCGTTCGATGTTAAACGTCATCGCTCATGCTCGCAATCTCGGTTACATCAGGTGTCCAGATAGCTTGTTTGAACCGTTGCACGCGGTTAGCAATCTGCCTCCTGAGAAGTTACTGATTCTGACAACAGGTTCTCAAGGTGAACCGATGGCTGCCATGACTCGCATTGCTGAAGGCGAACATCGGCAGATTAAAATCCGCCAGGGCGACACAGTGGTATTCTCCGCTAACCCCATTCCCGGCAATACCATTGCTGTAGTGAGAACCATCGATAAGCTGATGGTGCAGGGCGCTAATGTTGTCTATGGTCGTGATAAGGGCATCCATGTATCGGGTCACGGCGCACAGGAAGACCAAAAGCTGATGCTTTCTCTAACTCGACCAAAATTCTTCGTGCCTGTTCACGGTGAACATCGAATGCTCGTTCAGCACGCGAAAATGGCACATAACATGGGAATACCCGTCGAAAATACGGTGATTATCAACAACGGGGATGTCATAGGGGTAACTCAGGACAGCATTGGTATCGCCGGTCAAGTTCCGTCAGGAATTGAACTGGTAGATAGATGCGGAATTGTTCATGACAACGTAATGAAAGAGCGGCAGCAACTGGCAGAAGATGGTGTTGTCACCGTAGCAGCGGCTGTGGACTGGGAAGGAAAACTGCTTGCTAAGCCAGAAATCCACTTGCGAGGTGTGGTGTCGTCGGTTGAGAAAACCATGTTGCAACGCTTGGTGATTAAGGCGATCGAACGGACATTAAGCGATCGCTGGACAGAATTTGCCAAATCCTTTGACGGCAACGAAACCGATATGGATTGGGCAGGCTTGCGAGTGCAAATTGAAAGTGACCTTCAGCGTTTAGCCCGACGTGAATTACAGAGTAGTCCGCTAGTGGTTTTCTTGCTGCAAACTCCGGAGGAACCACCCGTTAAAGTAACGGGCAGACGCCGACGCTCAACAGCTAGAGTCGCCTCTTAGTTCAATTGAAGGTAACAAGGTTGAATTGAGGATTCTCGCCCTACCAAGCTTGTTAACCTGCAACCCTCATTTTTGTAGAAGACTGGCTGTGACGACTGGGAAACATCCCAACGTCAGGGTCAGTCTTTTTACTTATGTCATTTGCACCGTTATTCAGTTATGATGTTAAGCGTTGTTACTGAACCTTTACTGAAACTTAATCAAAGTTCAGTAAGATTACCTACTGACTTATTTAGGGTTTTTAGGCAGCATAGAAACAAGCAGTCTGGATTTTAAAATTCTTATAAATCCGACGTTTAGGCTCGTTACCTTCAATCAAGCTTTTTGGCTTACCCAGTACTGCTGTTGTTGATTGAGTGCAACCAATTAAACCTGTTTTAAGATAAGCTGCTGATTGCAGCGTATCGACCCCAGCCAAGTTGTCATAGGGTCAGAACACACCGAACCAACACACCTGTAATAGCAACAAAGATTTGCTCTTCTACACAACTGTGAAAAGCTACTTCACGGTGGCTCTTCACAGAAAATTCAACTTGAATTAATCCGGTATGCGTGGCTGAGCAGTTGTAGTTAAACTACAGGTTAATGGAGTTCGATTTTTCCGAGCACAGGAAAGTCAATATGAATGTATCTGAGTATACAATAAAGAGTCTGGCGATTACAAGCTGGATTGCAAGTCCCCAAGGAAAGGCATCCTCCAAGAACACCATCTCGGCTAAGCCTTTCAAACCGAAGCAATGTTTTGACCCACTTCAACCTGTACGACAGTGGCTTGACCAAGTTGAAGTGAAAAACCCTAAAGTGGCGCATCGCCTCTGTCAAATGATTCCGGCGCAGTGCCCTTTTGAGCGCGACGTTAAATTATTTGGTCGTACCCTGTTTCACATTCCACCCATGTGCAAACTAAATCCGCTTTATGAAGAAGTGGTGGGGTTACGGTTTAGAGCTTTGTGCTATCTGGCTGATGAATGTGGTGAAGATATCTCCGCTTACTGCTAAAATGCCAATTCAAGGATTTTAGCGTCAGGCGTCGGGAAACCGTGCATCTGTAAGACATCATGGCCATCATTGCCCTGAAAGCCTGGTATCTTCAGCAATATGAACCAATAAAAGAACTGGAGAAACGCCCCCATGACCTGCGTTTGAGCAAAAATAGTTTGCTTAAGTCAGGTTTAAGAGCTGACTTTTTAGACGATAGCCAGGATGTAAAAAAGTCAGAATGGTTCGGGCGTTACCTGGAAGGGGAAACAATCGAATTTTATATTGAAGGAAGTGGCGGCTATGCCCTTTCTAACATTGACCTAATCTCTCACGAGATTTACTTCACCAAGCAAGAGGTGATGGGGCAACTCGATCCGATCATCTTTTTGAGCTACCAAACGGAATACACTGCCTCTAGTGAGGCTTTGCGTAATGCTCTGTTGGGTACACTGGAAAATTTAAACCAGCGATCGCGTTTACCTCTGACATTAGAAGAATCCAAACGCCCAGCTGGTGAACCCATGCGGCTGAACAGCACCCAGATGCGTAAAATCCGCAAAAGTCTATTGTTTATTGCCGATGGAACGCCTGTTGCTCGTATTGAAGGGGAAAATAAGCCAATGCTTATCCCCAGCCCCAATGTTTGCGTGGAAATGGGTTACGCCCTCACAACCAAGCGTACAGAACAAATTCTGCTGGCGAAGATGGAACGTTCAGATTTACCAGGACAGTTTCCCTTTGATCTACCGAACTACCAGCAGCTATTGTTTCAGAAATCAGATGAACTCAACCGTACCTTACCGTCAGTAATAGAGAATTTGCTGCAACGGTTTAACTTACTTGCCGGGAAGTCCCCGGATGCTACGTAGCGGTCAGCAGGAACTATAATTAGCTGATCTAAAGAGTCTGAAATCATCGCCCGCTTAAAAGACGGGGGAGGCGAAAGTTGTTTACTATTGATTATTTGTAGTGTTTTACAAACAACCAACAACAAATAACCAACAACGCTGACTTTCTGTGATTTTCCACCTCTTTAGCCTCATAATATTTTGGCTGGTTAAGGATAATTTTCTATGCCAAGAACCCCAGACGAATACGCTGTACATATCCTCTTGTCAAGTGGTCACCGGGAAGAAGTACGCTTTGCGACGATTCAAGAGTTTCAGAAGTGGTACAGCGGTGAACTGATGCCAAAAGCTACCTCAAACGACTTCATTAGTGTACCGATTAAAAACATTCAGGGCGAGTATATGGTGCTACGTCCCTCTAGCGTCACGGCTATCCGGGTGGAACCTGTGTTTGCAGGAAGCGTCGAACGCTATTAGCGCAGCTGGACACAACTAAACGGCTGTTGAACAAGTTACGTATGAGAAAAACACTGACTTGGCTATCTCTGAGTTTGGGGATAGCCCTTTCGACGGGTGGTTCAGTCCTCGGTGATGTGCCAGGGCAACGAGTCAACCAAGATGTTGCTCAAGGAATTAATAGACCACTCCAACCCGTTCAACCCGATACTACTCAGGGCACTGGCGTACCACTGCGAGCAGTTAATCTGGATCGCGATCGCGCAACGGCTGAATCATTGGGTTTTGATGAGCAGTTGTGGAACCGTCAGAGTCAACCAGGAGATCGACAGGCGCTGTTAAAGTCTATCGATTACAGCCTGCGTTACCTCGCCTCGTCTGGTGCTGCCCAAGCTTACCAGCGCTATCAGGTACCGGGGATAACTCGCGATCGCGTCCGTCGATCTCTTGCCCGTTTCCGCCAACTTGTGGTGGCTTCCCGTTCGCCTGCCGAACTGCAAGCCGCCGTCAAGCGAGAGTTTGCCTTTTACAAGTCGGTTGGTAAGGACAATCAGGGAACTGTCTTATTCACTGGTTATTTTGAGCCAATTTATGCTGCCAGTCGGAAACGGACGGCTGAGTATCGCTATCCGCTTTACCGTCTACCTAAGGACTTCGACCGATGGCCGACGCCTCACCCGACCCGTACCCAACTGGAAGGGGAAGATGGTTTAGGGAAAAATAGCCCACTGCGGGGGCAAGAATTAGTTTGGTTGCGCGATCGCTTTGAGGCATTTCTCGTTCAAGTCCAGGGGTCTGCTAAACTCCAGATGCCAGACGGGAAGGTGATGACGGTTGGTTATGCAGCTAAGACCAATTACCCCTATGTCAGCATGGGGCGAGAACTGGTTAAGGATGGCAAATTGCCACAAGAGGGGTTGACTTTAGAGGTTCTGATCAATTATTTCCACTCCTCTCCAGCAGAGCTCAATCAGTATTTGCCACGCAATCAAAATTTTGTGTTCTTTAGAGAAACCTACGGGCAACCCGCTACTGGTAGTATTGGCGTGCCTGTGACGCCTGAGCGATCGATCGCGACTGATAAATCTCTAATGCCTCCAGGTGCGTTGGCGTTGATTCATGCCCCCATCCCTTTCCCGAATGCCTCCGGTCAGCTAGAGTCTCGGATGGTGAATCGCTATGTGTTAGATCAGGACACTGGCAGTGCAATTAAGGGTGCAGGTCGAGTTGATATCTTTATGGGAACTGGGCCACGGGCAGGCGATCGCGCGGGGAATATTAACGGAACAGGAGAACTTTATTACCTCTTGCTCAAGAGTTGAAGGTTGGAAGGTTGGAAAGTTGAAAGTTATATAGGCGTTTTCAGTTGCCCATACCCCGTGGTAGGGGCACGATATATCGTGCCCCTACAAGCTCAACCTGCAATCTTCCAACCGTCCCAATTCCTAACTTTGCATCTTTCCGTCGGGGAGGATTGCTCCGGTGAGAATAGCTCCTTGTAGGTTTGCCCCTAGTACAACTGCTCCCTCTAGATCGGCGGCGATCAAAATAGCTCTGGATATGTCGGCGCGAATCAAGCAAGCTCGACCTAAGTCAGCTCCTCTCATGTCTGTTTCTTGGAGCATCGCTCCAATTAAATCAGCCTCCTGTAAAATCGCCCGATGTAGAACCGCTTGATACAGCGTGGCTCCGTGTAAATCTGCTCGATATAAGTTGGCATGAGAGAGGTTGGCAAATATTAGGTTGGCTTCTGCAAGGTTGGCTTCTATCAATCTTGCTCGTTTCAAGCTGCTTTCACTTAGGTGAGTTTTCCTCAAGTTGGCTGCTTTTAAGTTGGCATCACTAAGGTCTGCTCCACCTAAATCAGCTAGGCTCAGATTAGCGTCACTTAGATTAGCATCACTTAAGTTGACTCCTCTCAGGTTAGCTCCTTTCAGGTTAGCCTTACTCAAGTCGGCTTGCCTAAAGTCTACTCCTGGTAGAACGGCTTCGTTTAGGTGAGCTCCCCGCAGATCTACTCTTCCAAAATCTCGCTCTCCGGCAGCATAACGCTTCAACATTTCACTAACATTCATACACGTCTCCAGGTTTTTACTCCTCACTTCGTTGGGCTATGGCAATGGGCGCTACACTCACCGCTGTAGGCATCACGTACTACAGCAGTTTTCAATTGTTTGAGTACGGGGTAAGGGCACGGCACTGCCTTAGCCCCTACATCCGTGTACTCTATAAGGGATGAAAACCGCTATAAACGGGAGTTCTTGTAACGTATTACCTATAAATTGTTTGAAGCAGTTACACCTGGTTCTGTTGAATTCTTCTTAATTTCTAGGCGATCGCCAGCCAAACTGGCTAAAAAATAAATCTTAATTGCAGATGCCATTCTTTATCTTGGCGTGTTATCTCAATTTTCTGAATAAATTCTCGAAAGTAGAAGCGGCGTTCTGATTCGCATAGATCAGACCAGAATTGGGCAATGG
>DALYIW010000048.1:12405-36559 GCA_031970155.1 Coleofasciculaceae cyanobacterium CTOTU46601
AGCGATCGCTTGTAAATTTACTGGCGGTAGTGCATCAAAACGCGATCGCAATTGGGCTATTTCTGTGCGAAGTTTGTAAGCCCGTAACTCTGCGGTTTCTGAATCCAAGATGCCGTTAGCGGTTAAGGTCGGTAGCTGCGTTAGAATTTCTTGCTTATTAGCAATTTGACTGGTGAGGGCTTGCTTGACGCCATCGAGACTGGGGACATTCATTCCAGCAACAGCGCGAGGCAAGTCTTGACAAATACTATGAATTGTGCATCCTAAAACTTTTTCGTAGGCGATCGCTCGGCACTTCGGACGCTGAGGACAGCTGATGGGGCGCAGGTAGAGATACTCCTGCTCTCTACGGTATCTGGTAACGCTAGTGATACTCATGTGAGACTGGCACTCACTACAGACCACTAAACCAGCTAAAGAGCGAGGGGCACTAGCGGTACGGGGTGGTAGTTGCCGATTGCGACGCAGTAGTCGGTCAATCTGTGCGGCTTCTTCCCGGTTCAGAATAGGGCTATGGGTATCTAAGATTACCTCACCATTTTGATAGCCTAGGTCGCCTCGATAGATGGGGTTGGTGAGCCAACGACGCCCTGTAGAAACCGAGATTTTCTTACTGTACTTTTTCTCTAGATATCGAACTGCGCCGCGCAAGGAGCCATATAGCAGAAACTGTTCAAAAAAATCTTTGACTACTGGGGCTGTACTGCGATCGAGAATGTAGCGCTCTTTACCTCGTCGGTAGCCGTAGGGGGCTTTTCCGGGTGGGGGAAGGGCTTTGATGCGATTGCGGGCATGTCCTTGACGGAGGCGACGACGGTTTGATTCACGCTGAATTTCGCTAAGTAGTTTGAGTAAGCTGGTCCGGAGGTTGAGACCTGTTGTGGCATCAGCTTGAGAAGTACTGTAGGGTTGCTCTGTGGCAATGATTTGGACGCTCATTGCTTCGATTTGCGTGAGGCGATCGCTAATTTCCTCCACTGAATCGCCCAGTTCCTCCAGACGCCGAATTAACAAGTAATCAGCAGGTTCAGTTTGGCAGTCACTCAACAGTTGCTCTAGCTCAAATCGCTTTCCTAAATCTTGATAAACTCGTTCCACCTCCCAACCCCAAACTGTAGGATCAGGTGGTGGTTCTAATAGGGGGTCACTATAGGAATATGCAATGATTTTCATAAGAATCTTCCCCCCTGGAAACCCCATCCCTTTATGGGTAGGGCTGTTGACTCAAGAGCCATCAGTCTTCTTTGGCGGTGTAAGGCTTTACCTCAAAACTCAAAACTCAAAACTCTACGCCTGACTTAGTTCAATGATGTTACCATCTGGGTCTTGAGTAAAAAGAGCGGCTCGACCAGAAGCACTCGTTTGCATCTCACCGCCGTGTGCCAGCAGCTGGGTTTTAGCAGCATCCAAGTCAGCAACGGATAAGGCAAAATGTGGGTTACGACCCCATTTTTCTGGATTTTGCAGCTTTGGCTGAATCGATGAGTCTACAATCAAATGAATCTGGAAGTCTCCCACCTGATACCAGGCACCGGGATATTTGAGAACTCGATCCACTTTGGATAATCCTAGAATATTGCCATAGAAATGCTCTGCCTTTTCCAGGTCAGAAACAAGAATCGCTGTATGGAGGCACTGGGTAATTTGCATTGCTACTCTAATGAAGAGGATAAAGCTTGGATTAGGTCGTTGGTAATTAAATTTTTACCCAACGGTTACGATAGTGGCTACTAAAATTTCTCTGACAATGGAATAAATCATATTGGTGACCAACCAAAGGGGCTTAGGGAAGGATGAAGGATGAAGGGTTTCAAAAGGATGAAGGATGGATAGCCTCATAAATAAATAATGGTGCTTTAAATAATGAAGGTTTCTTTTTTTTCGACCTAATTAAATTCATGTGCTTGTACCATCATCCCTCATCCCTCATCCCTCATCCTTTCAAAGGTCACTACTACTTCGCTCACAATCTGCTGCTGATAACTTAAAACTATGCAAGTTGTTGGTTTCAAAAGGTTTAGAAAGGTTCCACTACGCCTTGTTCTAGTGGTACCGTTTGTCCTGCAAATCTCTGCTGCTGTGGGATTGGTGGGATATCTCTCTTTCAAAAATAGTCAGCAGGCGGTTAATGATCTTGCTCATCAGTTGATGAGCAGAGTTAGTGGACTCGTTGATCAGCACCTTGATAGCTATCTGACCGCTCCTCATCAAATTAATCAACTCAATGCCAATGCTATAGAGCTAGGACAGCTAAACTTACAAGACTTTCCCAGCTTAGGGCGTCACTTCTGGAAACAAATGCATGTGTTTAATATTGGTTATATCGCCTATCTATCAAAGCAAGATGGATATGCAGCTGCTGGGTATTTCTTAGACCCTAAACGTGTAATCATTGATGAGCTTTCTCAAAGAACCAAAGGAAAAACTTATACCTACACAACCGATAACCAAGGAAATCGCACCTCAGTGCAATATATTGATGAAACCTACGATCCTCAAACAGAAGCTGCTTATCTAGATGCAGTTAAAGCAGGTAAACCCGTATGGAGTAAAATCTATTCTTGGGATAATTTCCCCCAAATTTTATCCATTGCTGCTAGTTATCCCATCTACAACAATAATAAGACTTTGCTAGGAGTTTTATCAGCTGATTTGCGTCTTTCGCAGATTAGTAGTTTTCTGCGTAAATTAACAGTTAGTAAGTCAGAAAAGACTTTTATCTTAGAGCGCAATGGTTTACTAGTGGCAAGTTCTTCTAAGGAGGAGCCTTTCAAAATAGTGAAGGGTAAAGCACAACGAGTTAATGCCTCGAACAGTAGCGATCGCCTAATTCGAGCTACAGCTCAATTTTTACACACAAAGTTTGGCAGCCTTCAAGAGATTAAGGATAACCAAGAACTGGATTTTAGGCTAAAAGGTGAACGCCAGTTTGTACAGATAACACCTTGGCGTGACAATTTTGGTCTGGATTGGTTAGTGGTTGTCGTTGTGCCCGAAAACGACTTCATGGCACAAATCAATGCCAACACCCGCACTACAATTTTGCTATGTCTAGTAGCTTTAGTGGTGGCTACTGTACTGGGAATTTACACCTCTCGTTGGATTACTCAGCCTATCCTCCGCTTGAGTGAAGCCAGTAGTGCGTTAGCGGAAGCGGCGCATCAGCGCTTTGCCTCTGGCAACTTCGAGCAAACAGTAGAAGTAAAAGGAGTCAGGGAACTTAAGGTTTTGGCTCAATCATTTAACCGCATGGCAGAACAGCTTCGGGAGTCTTTCATCGCCTTAGAAAATACAAATGAAGAGTTAGAAAAACGGGTTGAACAAAGAACAGCTGAATTAACAAAAGCCAAAGAAGCTGCCGATGCAGCTAACCAAGCTAAAAGCGAATTTTTGACCAACATGAGTCATGAACTACGCACCCCCCTTAACGGTATTCTCGGCTACGCACAAATCCTGCAACGAGATAAAACTTTTACTGTCAGCCAACAAGAAAAATTTCGTATTATTTATCAATGTGGTTCTCATCTTCTCACGCTAATTAATGACATTTTAGATATTTCTAAAATTGAGGCAAAAAAACTTGAACTCTACCCTACCGATTTTAATTTAAATAGTTTTTTACTAGAAATTAAAGAAGTTTTTTGCATTAAAGCTGAACAAAAAGAAATTGAATTTATCTATCAATTTTTGAAGTCATTACCACCTGCCATTCATGCCGATGAAAAACGCCTACGTCAAGTTTTAATCAATCTTTTAGGTAATGCTATCAAGTTTACTGATCGAGGAGCTGTAACGTTTAAAGTGAGTAGTATTATTCAGGAGTCAGGAGTCAGGAGTCAATCCGCAAGCATACAAAACAAACAACCAACAACAAACAACCAACAACAAACAACTTATAAAATTCGCTTTCAAGTTGAAGATACCGGAGTTGGCATGACTCCAGAACAATTGGAGAAAATCTTTCTTCCTTTCGAGCAAGTGGGAGATATGGCCCATAAAGTAGAAGGCACTGGTTTGGGACTAGCCATCAGTCGCAAAATTGTAGAGATGATGGGTAGTGAAATCAAAGTCGAGAGTACCTATGGGAAAGGTAGTAAGTTTTGGTTTGACCTTGACTTACCAGAAGCCACCAACTTGATAGAGTCAGCTTTCCTCAAATCCAGTCAAACTGTGCTAAGTTACCAAGGAGAAAAACGGAAAGTTCTAATTGTGGACGATCGCTGGGAAAATCGCTCTGTGATCTCTGATATGCTGGAGCCTATTGGCTTTGAGGTCATTGAAGCCGGGAATGGGCAAGAGGGTTTAGAAAAAGCTTGTGAATGTCAACCAGATGTGATTATTACTGACCTAGCAATGCCTGTAATGGATGGTCTTGAAATGACCAAACAATTGCGAAATTCAGTAACATTTAATCAGACCATCATTATTGCCTCCTCTGCTAGTGTATTTAGTGGCGATCGCCAAAAAAGTCTAGAGGCAGGATGTAATGATTTTATCCCCAAGCCAGTGCAAAGTGAGGAGTTACTCAAGCAATTACGGAATTATTTAGAGTTGGAATGGATTTATGAAGTTCAGGATGAGTTGACCACTCAAACTCACGATACTTCTGTCCTCAAGAATGAAATGGTAGTTCCTCCTGCCAATGAGTTGACTGCTCTATATAAAGCGGCTAGAAGTGGCTATATTCTAGACATTCAAGAAGAGGCCAACCGACTCAAGCGGCTAGATTCCCAATATGCCGCCTTTGCCGAGAAGATCATAGAACTGGCCCAAGCGTTTGAAGATGAAGCGATCGCCAAGTTGGTTAGTCTCTACTTGTCTTGAGTTTAATATATGAAGATTGTTCAACAAGATTCCATTCTAATTGTTGATGATACTCCCACAAATCTGAAAGTTCTGTTCGAGATTTTAAATCAGTCTGGTTTCAAGGTGGCTGTGGCTAAGAGTGGTGAAAGTGCGCTAGAGAAAGTGCAAGAAGCATTACCTGACTTAATTTTATTAGATGTAATGATGCCAGGTATTGACGGTTTTGAAACCTGCCGTCGATTGAAAACCAATCTAACCACTAAAGATATTCCAGTAATTTTTATGACCGTGCTTTCTGAGGTAGTGGATAAGGTCAAAGGGTTGCAAATGGGAGCTGTTGATTATATTACCAAACCGATTGAACAGGAGGAGGTTCTAGCCCGAATTAATGTTCATCTCGAACTCCGGAAAGCTCAATTGCGGCTGGTGCAGGAAGAGAAAATGGCCAGCTTAGGACAATTGGTTGCTGGGGTGGCTCATGAAATTAATAATCCCATCAATTTTGTCTATGGAAACTTATCGCACGCTCGGCAATACATCGAGGATTTGCTGCAATTATTACACCTATATGAAACTCATATCCCTAATTCCATTCCAGAGGTTCAGGCTTATTTAGAGGAAATTGAATGGGAATTTCTTAAAGATGACCTTCCTCACTTGTTACGTTCGATGGAGGTGGGTGCAGAGCGGATTATGGGGATTGTGCGATCGCTCCAAGTTTTCTCCCGTGTAGAGCAGGCAGAACCCAAACCCGTTAACTTGCATGAGCACATTGACAGTACCCTGATGCTCTTAAGTAATCGTCTGCAAACCAAAACCTATAGTGCTAATTTCCGCCGTCCAGATATCGAAGTGGTTAAGAAGTATGGTGAGTTACCCTTGATTGAAGGTCACGCAGAGCAACTTAGCCAAGTTTTTATGAATCTCTTGGCGAATGCGATCGATGCTATTAATGAAAGAGTTGAAGAGGAGAAAAAAGGTTTTAGTCCCAAAATTACAATTTGTACAGAAGTTACGCGAGATCTAAAGAAAGTAGTCATTCAAATTAAAGATAATGGGATAGGAATATCTGACAAAGTACGTCAGAGGATTTTTGAGCAATTTTTTACCACTAAACCTGTAGGTCAAGGAACGGGCTTAGGCTTATCAATCTCTCGCCAAATTGTTGTTGCTAAACATGGGGGAACTCTAGATGTAAACTCAACCCTGGGAGAGGGTTCAGAATTTGTGATTACCCTCCCAGTGAAGTTTGAGAGCGTAGGTTGAGCAGGTAATAGCTTTTTGTTGGTAGTCAGGAGTCAGGAGAAAGAAACATTTTTTTCATTAGGATTTACGCATGGACGCCGCATATAGTAGGGGTGAACGGCCGTTCACCCCTACAAATGGCGGTTCGTAATGAGAAATTTGCGTAAGTTTTGTTCATCCTTCATCCTTTTTTGGTCAGTGGTTTGGGCTTTTAGTTTGACTCTGGCAGAACTCCAAAGCTACTGACAAATCGCTGGTTTGCTGTGGATAGTTAACCGTAGGACGGGCTATTACAACTAGCGGGATATCTAATTGAGCAGCAACTGTTCGTTTGATCTCTTCTCCTCCAGCAACACCAGAAGCCTTGGTTACGACAAGTGAGATATCCCAGTGACGCCACAGCGCTTTTTCTAACTCTATGGTTACAGGAGGACGAAGGGCAATTATGCGATCGCAAGTAAATCCAGCAGCGATGGCGGCTTCTAGGGACGTGACAGCAGGAAGAATTCGGGCAAACAGGATTGAGCGCTCTTGCCAGCTATGAAACAGCGCTAAGGCTTTATAACCGACAGTAAGCAGTACCCGTTGCTGGTAGAGGTAGTTACCTGCCAAAAGAGTCTGAAAGCTGTCTAGAGAAATTACGGGTGAAGTGTCGGTTTGAGTGTCAATCGCTAAACGCTCAAAACGCAGGTAAGGGATTTTTTGAGCAGTTGCTGCCTGAATTGCCATCCTGGAAATTTCCACTGCATAAGGATGGGAGGCATCGAGAATAGCAACAATGCGATGCTGTTGCAAAAAGTACTCTAGCTGATTAGCATCTAGACGCCCTACCCAAACTTGTAACGTTGGTGTTTTGAGATAAAGAGCCTCAGCTGCTGCTGTAGTTACAGTTACGATGCAGGGTAAATTTAAAGAGGCGATCGCCAAAGCCAACTCGGCGCTTTCAGTAGTACCGCCAATCAGCCAAAGACGTTCGCCCATGTCTAGCAAGATATTGCAAAAAGTAACGTTATTTCGCTAATGCTTAACCTTTCAGAGCTTTCGTAAAATTTTTACGATAAGACTTATTAGCAACGATCAAGGCTGGCCACAATAGTGCTAAAGAAATCCGGTTGGGCAAAGTGCGGCTGAAATTAGTCCGCTCAAATCCCTTCCAGAACTTCCAAACACCGTAGCCATAAATTCCCAACAAAACCAAAACAATCACAATCTTCATTCAGTCAACCCCTATCACAAAGGAAACTTCCATAGAACTGACAAAACTAGCTTCCTGTAAGCGATCCCTATTTCGGATGTACAGCCTTACACTATAGAGAGTGTAGGGTAGTCTACGGAATTGATTTTAGCTACAGGTCACAGTAGCATTAAGCCATTTCTAGTCTATCTATTGCTCAGTTGTGGCGTCACGCTTACGAGAGAGCTGCTTTTCAAATTCTCCTTTTCTACTACATTATGTTCAAGATCGTGCAACCACGACCATCTCAATCGCTAAACCTCATATGGCTTAAACAAAGCGATATAACTGATGGATTCCAAGCTAATCTGCACGATTTTCGGGGAAAAATAACTTCTTTCCCCCAAAAATCGTGTCTTGTGGAGGATACCGTAAATTTTGCGATCGTAGGAAACTATTAGAGACAGGTAACGAAACGTTAACCCTGCCACATAACACCGAGAAGCGCGCACATAGGAGGACTTATGCGAGCAGTGCTGATGGCTGGCGGTTCGGGAACACGTCTGAGACCGCTGACGTGCGATCTTCCCAAACCGATGGTCCCAATACTCAATCGACCTATCGCTGAACACATTATTAACCTACTCAAACGACATCACATTACAGAGGTGGTTGCGACATTGCACTATCTTCCTGATGTCATGCGAGACTACTTCCAAGACGGCAGTGACTTTGGCGTTCAAATGACTTACGCCGTGGAGGAAGACCAGCCTTTAGGTACTGCTGGTTGTGTCAAAAACATTGCGGAATTACTGGATGAAACGTTTTTAGTGATTAGTGGTGACAGTATCACCGACTTCGACCTGAGCGCCGCCATTGAATTCCATAAAAGCCGACAATCAAAAGCCACACTGATTCTGACGCGCGTTCCTAATCCGGTTGAGTTTGGGGTCGTGATTACGGACGAGCAGATGCGGATTCGGCGGTTCCTAGAAAAACCTTCGACGAGTGAAATTTTTTCGGATACCGTCAACACGGGTACTTACATTCTAGAACCCTCAGTCTTGGAGTATTTGCCAGTTAATGAAGAATGTGATTTTTCAAAAGACCTGTTCCCTTTGCTATTAGAAAAAGATGAGCCAATGTACGGCTACATCGCTGAGGGGTACTGGTGTGACGTCGGCCACCTAGACGCCTACCGCGAAGCCCAATACGACGGCTTATATCAAAAGGTGAAGCTGGACTATGCTTACGAAGAGAGCAAGCCGGGATTGTGGGTTGGGAAAAACACATTCATTGACCCGACGGCCAAAATTGAAGCCCCAGCGATAATTGGTAGTAACTGCCGCATTGGTCCGCGGGTGAATCTCGAAGCAGGGACAGTGATTGGCGATAATGTTACACTCGGCGCTGATGCTGACTTAAAGCGACCGATTCTCTGGAATGGGGCAATTATTGGGGATGAAGCTCATCTGAGTGCCTGCGTAATTTCACGAGGTACGCGGGTTGATCGTCGTGCTCATGTATTGGAAGGTGCTGTAATTGGTTCCCTCTCAACAGTTGGAGAAGAAGCGCTAGTAAGTCCTGGTGTGCGTGTCTGGCCTTCCAAACGGATTGAATCAGGGGCAACTTTGAATATCAATTTGATTTGGGGGCAAACAGCCCAACGCAATCTTTTTGGTCAAAGAGGCGTTCAAGGGTTGGCGAATATTGACATTACTCCAGAATTTGCCGTTAAGTTGGGAGCGGCTTATGGTTCTACCTTAAAACCCGGTACCCAGATAACGATTTCCCGCGATCAGCGAAGTATTTCCCGGATGGTTTCACGGGCTTTAATTGCTGGTTTGATGTCTGTAGGTATCCATGTCCAGAACCTAGAGGCAACATCAATTCCCATCGCTCGCATGGTGATACCAACACTTACAGTTGTTGGAGGAATTCACGTAAGGGTACACCCAGACCGACCCGATTACATTCTCATAGAAATTTTTGACTCCCAGGGAATCAATATCTCTAAGGGAAAAGAGAAGAAAATTGAAGGTGCTTATTTTAAGGAAGACTTCCGGCGATCGCAAATTCATGAAATCGGTAATGTCGGCTATCCTAGCCAGGTAATGGCTCTCTACAGCACCGGATTTGAGAAGAATCTCAACATTGAGGCAATTCGTCACACCAGCTCAAAAGTAGTCATTGACTACGTTTACTCCGTTTCGGGTGCAGTACTACCTCAGTTGTTGGCAAAGTTTGGCTGTGATGCGGTAGTTCTCAATGCTAGTTTGAATCAAGTATCGGTCTCAGGGTCTGACCGAGAGGGCTTACTTACTCAGTTAGGTCATGTAGTAGAGGCACTAAGAGCTAATTTTGGCGTGCAGGTGTCAGCGAATGGGGAACAGCTGATTTTGGTGGATGAATCGGGAATGCCGATTCGCGGCGAGATGTTGACGGCGCTGATGGTGAGCGTCATGCTGACAGCTTATCCCAGAGGCACGGTGGTAGTACCTGTGCAAGCGTCTAGTGCGGTGGAACAAATTGCTCGACGGCATGATGGCAAAGTGATTCGTACTAAAGCCAATCCAACTGCCTTGATGGAGGGATCTCAAGCTAATCCTAATGTAGTGTTAGGGGGCAGTGGAGACATGGGCTTTATTTTCCCGCAGCTGCATCCAGGTTTTGATGCGATGTTCTGTATCGCTAAGTTGATCGAGATGCTAACGGTGCAGGAGCGATCGCTTACTCAAATCCGCGCCGAACTTCCACGAGTTTGCCACAAGACTTACACAGTTCGCTGCCCTTGGACGGTGAAAGGTGCTCTCATGCGCCATCTTGTAGAAACCCATCCCAATGAGAACTTAGAGTTAGTCGATGGAGTGAAGATTGTCAACCCTCTAAGTGACAGTTGGGTGTTGATTTTACCCGATGCTGGAGAGCCTTTGGTGCACATCTATGGCAACAGCGACGATCGAGAATGGGTCGATGAAACTTTGAGGAAGTATCGCAACTATGTCCAAGAGTTTGTTGAACATGAACATGGCATAGAAGTTCCTAAACTCGAAGCGGTCATATAAAGAAGGTTTAGAAGTAAGGGCGTATAGCAATACGCCCCTACTCGGCAAAAGGAAAAAAAAGAGGGAGTGGGGAGTCGGCAGTAGGGAGTAGAAAATCCCTATAAATAAATTTAGGGGATTTGATATCGATACCTTGTGTAGTCGGATTAAGCCTGTCCACACAATTGTTTTTAATCTTTGTGCAAGCATGAATCCGGGGGCTTCTTTCTTAACTGGGAGTAAAGTATTTCTGTCTTGCCCCTACTCCCCACTCCCTACTCCCTACTCCCTTCTTTGGTGAAGTAAAAACCTTCAACCTTCTAACCTTCCCACCTTCAACTGTTTCGAGCAATGCTGGATTTAACAAAACTTGCAAGGCAAATTCCTGGTATTAGTCAACACCTGAGAGTAGAGGCGGCGGCTAGTCGCCAACGCTTGGAACTTGCCCAGCAACTGCTACTGCACAGTTATGCACAACAAGATGAACTTGTCAAGCGACAACAACAATGGCGCGATCGCATGACATTCACTGCCGCCACACCAGTCGAACCTCTAGATACTCGCATTGACCTCAATCCACCACCAGAAAGCCATACCATCTTTGCTACCGATGGTTCTCAGATTGCGCCTTCTCATCACGAAATTGCCTACTGCTATCTGATTAATGTTGGTCGGATTATGTTGCACTACGGGCAGAGTTTGTATCCTCTGTTAGATAGCTTGCCAGAAGTGTTTTACCGACCAGAAGATTTGTATGTTTCGCGTCAGTGGGGCATTCGCACTGAGGAGTGGATGGGATATCGTCGCACAGTATCTGAAGTGTCGATGTTAGCAGAAATGGCTTGCCGTTGGGTAAATCCACCTGGCCCTCATTTTGATACGCCAAACTTAGCGATGGTGGATGGTTCGTTGATTTACTGGTTTCTGGAGTCGTTGCCAGGGGAGGCACGCGATCGCATTCTACCCCCGATTCTGGATGCTTGGAATCAGCTACGCTCAGTCAATGTTCCGCTTATAGGTTACCTGAGTGCCTCTCGTAGCATGGAAGCGATTAACTTCCTGCGATTGCAAGCTTGTCCTCACCAGACGCCAGATTGCATGACCCATTGCGCTGGTCTGATCGACAAGTTACCCTGTCAAATTGTTGACCCTTTGCGAGATGCGGCGATGTGGGCAAGCTTGTTACAACCAGGACAGCGTAGTCCTCTGTTCCGCAGTTCCGCCCGAATTCTTGACTTGTACGATGCTCACCGCATTTACTTCTGCTATGTACACGTTGGAACCGAAGTTGCCCGTGTAGAGGTACCGGAATGGGTAGCGCAGAATGCCTCGTTGCTTGATCAATCTCTTAGCTTGACATTGGCACAGGTTCATAAAGGTTTTGGCTATCCGGTAGCGCTTGCTGAGGCTCATAATCAGGCCGTTGTCAGAGGAGGCGATCGCGTCCGCTTCTTTGCCCTATTAGAACAACAAATGATTCGTGTCGGCTTAACCAACGTGGGGACATCGTACAAAGAAGCCCGTAAGCGTGGCAGTATCAGTTAGATGGTGCGTTGGGAAACTCACAGAAAGTCTGTGTTGTTGGTTGTTGGTTGTTGGTTGTTTGTTAAAAAATACTTGCTTATCCTTATTGTGAGATCTATGAATTTGACCTCTACAGTACCTGTGAAGGTACTTTACTGTGAGTCAGTTGGCTGCGAACCTTTACAATAAACACCGTTTAAGAATCTCCCGCTTGTAGTGACCCAACGTCATCAATCAGTTTCAAGTGTTTCTATTAATAAATCCATCTGTTGCTGCCGCTCTTGCAGAAAAGCCTCGCATTGACGTAGATACTGTACAGCAGCAGCAAATTCTTCAAAAACTTCTGCTAGTTCCAGCTCACCCGTTTCGATTTGCTCAATAATGGTTTCAATTTGTGCAACAGTCGCCTCATAGTTCCAAGCCTCTGGAAGCGAAATGTCAGGTTGATTGGAACTAAAAGCACTCATAGGGTCAATCATAAGAAGACGTTTTTATGCAAGATAATAACTCCTGCAATTTTCTGAGTCAGGATTTATTCTTCGGTTGAAGATTCTAAAGTTTGCAAGTGATTGACAAACTCCTCGAATGAGTTTGCTGTCAGCGCCACATCTAAAAGTTGCTCTAGTTGTTCCAGGTTACATTCACTAAGGCGAGTTTGTACTGTTGAGCCATCGCGACCGTAGCAAAAGGATTTCGATTCTGTTCTAATTCTTGCCAGTTTTGCTGATAGTCTAGCAGTTTGACGGTCGGAAATTGGAAGCTGATTTCACATCCCAGGAGGTTATGGCCAAATTGACAACTCTCCGCCTTAGAAGGGCGAAGATTCTTGGCTCATCCAGTCCACTTACCAAGTGCAGTTTCCCGCACTTACCAGAGGTGGTTCTGTCCTCAAGCTTTCGACTCATTACAGAGTCTTGTTTCCGTGTGCCCCACGGTACAATTTCATTACCTAAAATATTGGTTTCTCTGGTACTTGTTGCTTGAAGTTTTTACCCGTACAAGCTTTCCTGTACAGAACCCCATAACTTCAGTTTTCAAGGTGCGTTGCCCTCTCGGTGACTGGGTTTTTAAAGTGGTTGAATACCCTGCCCACTTATGGTTAGGATACCACAACAAGGGGTACCCAAAAAATAAGAAAAGTCCCCTGTCTTTCCAAGGACTATCAAAATTGGCTCGTTGTTCAGGTTCATTAGGCATATTAGCAGAGTGTAACTGGCGCGATCGCAACTCGGAACCTAGAATCTATCGTGCTTTGTTGGCTTAATGAGATGACCGCTAGACTGCTAGTATGATGGGAATTTTCTAGATAATTACCTTGAACTTATCGCTATGGGAAAGAACGAGGCAATAGCAATTCTAACTACACACCAAGATCAACTAAGAGAATTTGGTGTAAAGTCTCTGGCTTTGTTCGGTTCAGTGGCGCGGGATGAAGCAAGGTTAGATAGTGATGTAGACCTATTGGTAGAGTTTGAGAAACCAGTAGGGCTATTTACATTCATGCGACTTCAGCGATACTTGGAAGCTATCTTAGATCGTTCTGTGGATTTAGGAACTCCAGACTCTCTGAAACCCTATCTCAGAGAACCAGTTCTCCAGGAGGCTGTGCGTGCCATCTAGGAGTTGGTTAAACCGGATTAGAGATATCCTCAATGCTATTGATGAAATTCAGGGTTTTACGGAGGATATGACTATAGAGGACTTTCAGGCTGATCCTAGGACAGTAAAAGCTGTACTCTATAACATGGCTATTCTCGGTGAGGCGGCTCGTAATCTACCGTCTGAGGTTGAAGAACTTTATCCAGAAATTCCCTGGGTTGACGTGCGGGGTATTCGTAATGTGGAGATTCACGAGTATTTTCAGGTGAATCTAGAGATAATCTGGCAAACTATCCAAGAAGACCTTGTTCCTTTAGCTTCCTCTTTGAGCAAGTTGTTGGAATAATTCTCATAGCTTTTTTGCTGTCAGAAGGTACTTGGAGGAAGTGCGATCGCGATCGCAATGCAGAGCATTATCGCTATTTCTTTTAGTGGAGCGATCGCACCCGTACAAACATCGCTATTGTTGGTAATTGTAGGAAGTGCGATCGCCTACGGTACAAGCGTTGCTGATCGCATCTTCTTTGAACACAACATCTACTGCGCTTCCCCAATCAGTGTAAATGCCGCCCAGTCTCTGGGGTTCGGGTGCGTTGCCATCGTGGTTAGCATCGCTTGTCTCAAGGCTTGGGCTTTGTCGGGGTTTTTTTGCAGATTTTGATAAAACTGGGTCATCAAGGAAGCTGTAGGTGCATCCGGTACTGACCACAGGGAGACAATGATACTGGGAACTCCGGCTGTAATTAACGATCGCGATAGCCCAATCACGCCATCCCCTGTGAGGTTCCCCCTGCCTGTATCGCAGGCGCTTAAGACGACTAACTCGGCGTTTAACTTCAGGTCGAAAATTTCATTACAGGTGAGCAAACCGTCATTGAGTTCGCCTGTGCCGTTGGGTGCTAGAGCGATCGCACCTGGTACACCTAGTCCTTTAAAATCATCCAATAACCCGTGTGTCGCTAGATGAATAATCCGGGCATTGGACAGCTTGGGCAAAACTGCTGTTTTAGTAGCAAGATTACCTGTTAACGCTTTAGTGTTGAATAGAAAAGCAATGGTAGTTGCTTCTTTCTCGGCACCGGGTAAGTTGGTTAGTTGCTGTGAGGCTTCTCCAACTTTCGTAGTCACCTTAGGCATAGTGGGATTTCCGACAACCAGTACACCGTTTCCTGAAACCCTTGGTCGTTTTTCATGGGTTAGCTGCAAGACTTGAATGGATGGTGCACTGAGGATGGTATGTTTTTGGATGAGGTATTTGCCCCCATCGTCTTGGAGTGCTGGGAAGGGTGCGAGGAACAGTTCATTTTGCGGGATGAAGATGACGCTATCGTTGGGGTCACTGGGGAGGTATTTGGCGATGGGTTCAACTAGGACTTTGTGGAGTTGTTTTAGGCGATCGCTTTGATCTAACCCAGGTTCAAATGATATTTCCAGGCTACGACCTCTGACACCGATGGATTGACGGCTAGTGGTAACGAGTTCTTGTAGGGATGTATTCAATGATTTTTTCAGGTCTACTTGCTCAAAGGCAATTTCACCTGTGGGTTTGATTACCCAAATATAGAGTTTTGATTGCTGCCATTCTTGTTTTCCTGCAACTTTAAATGGCTCATTAACAATTGAATACTGAACCAGTGTAGCGTTTTGTTGGGAGGCAATTTGCTTAATTTCTGTCAGGATTGGGGGTTTAATATTGGTTTGATTATTGGGTTTTTCTGAGAGCTTTGAATCTAATAACTCTACTAAAGCACGAGCACGACTCCGTTCAGCAATTACAAGTGCTTGTTCAGATTTATTCTGTGCAACCAAGGTATTTTGTAGTAGGCTGTAAGTAGAAGCTTGTATGTCAAAAATGGAGACTTTTTGGTCGTCTTTTAAGTCTCTTGTACGTAGAGATTCCCAAACCTCAATTGTTTCCCCTAAGGTAGTCTCAGCTTGAGAATATTGACCTTGACTATCGTAAAGTTCCCCAATATTGTTGAGCGTTCCACCTTCCGCGCTCCTGTTACCAATGGCTTGGTGAATGGCTAAGGCTTGTTGATAGTAATTCAAGGCTTGTGAGTACTGTCCTTGGTTGCGGTAAACGAACCCAATATTGATGAATGTGATCCCTTCGCTTGCCTTATCACCAATAGCTTTGTGAATGGCTAAAGCTTGTTGCAAATACTTCAAAGCTTGTAGGTCTTGTCCCTGGTTGAGGTAAAGTAACCCAAGACTTTTGAGTGTTGTTCCTTCTCCTGCCTTATCGCCAATTTCCTGGGCAATGGCTAAAGCTTGTTGATTAGACTTTAATGCTTGCGGGTACTGTCCTAGGTTGCTGTAAACTTCTCCAATATTGTTGAGAGTTGTCCCTTCCCCTTTCTTATCACCAATTTTTTGGCGTATCGCTAAAGCTTGTTGATAATACTCTAACGCTTGCGAGTACTGCCCTAGGTTGTCGTAAACTGCCCCAAGATTGTGAAGAGTTGACCCTTCCCCTACCTTGTCACCAATAGCTTGGCGAATGGGTAAGGCTTGTTGATGGTACTCCAAGGCTTTTGAGTATTGTCCCTGGCTGTTGTAAACTACCCCAATATTGTTGAGCGCTGTCCCTGCTCCTGCCTTGTTGCCAATTTCTTGGGCAATGGCTAAGGCTTGTTGATAAGACTTTAAGGCTTGTGGGTACTGTCCCTGGTTGTCGTAAACTGCTCCAATATTGTTGAGCGTTATCCCTGCCCCTGCCTTGTCGCCAATTTCTTGGGCAATGGCTAAAGCTTGTTGCAAATATTTCAAGGCTTGAGGGTACTGTCCTAGGTTGCGGTAAACTTCCCCAATATTGTTGAGAGTGACTCCTTCATTTTGGCGATCGCCAATTTCTCTGAAAATAACTAAAGCACTTTGAAATGTCTCCAACGCTTCTCGGAACTGACCTTGGTTTAATTGTTGAAGACCTAATTGATTAAGCCGTAACGCCTCATCCCTGCGTTGTTCCGCTGTTTGAGCTTGTGCCAAAGCAGCAGCACTTCCCCCCATATTCCCCACCACTTGCAGAGGAGAACTTAGGGAGATAAGTAAGGTTGCAGTAAAAACACTCAGGTGATGTAGATGACGATACATGGTTTATATCAATGGATTAACAAACTGCTTACACATCTTCCCCAGCTTGGAGATGTCATGAAAAATTTCCCAGATTTTACTGATTTCCAGGAGGCTGGCAAAGTGCTAATTAGCACATGAGGAAAGATTACCCTACCCTCCAACCACCTGAAACGTAATCGACATCGCCGCCAATTGAGCCGTATTCACAGCACGAGCATTCGGGTCAAAGCTGACACTCAAAGGATTGCCACCACTGCGACTACTCCGATCCAAATCACCCAGCAGCGTATCGATCGCTTTTGTCGAATCCTCCTCCAGTGCTACAGGCCCACTTCGCTGTCCCCGACTCTGGGCAATCTGCTGTAACACTTTCAGCGCCTCTCGAATCGGCGTAGCACTGGCAATTACTAATACTTCTGCTGTTCCTAACGGCTTACCGACAGTAATCTTAAATTGGTCACCTTGCGCGGGGTCAGGAATTTTCCGTGTCTGTCCTGCTTGGATAATTGCCGCCTCTGTACCAGCCGTCCAGTTATTGGGAAAAATGACAAACATATCCCCTTCTGGACTAATCACCAGCACCGTCACATAAAGGTCGCCCTTGTCCCGATTTTCCACCTCCAACTGAACACGAGTACCGAGAGGCAACCGAGGAATCCCGTTTTCAAACGTAACAGCACCACCAGGAATGACTACAGAATTCTGATTCACTCCTTCTGTTTTCTGAAGCGGACTCCCACCCCGCACCGTAAACTCTTGAGCCACCACATCAAGGGGTTTGCCCTGCCCATCAACAATTCTCATCTTCGCTGACACGTTCATCCGCGAGGAGTCAGCATTGAGCGTCAGCTTAACCAGTCGGGCAGCGAGTAAGGAGCGGAATTTCGCTTTCAGGCGTTCAACTGCCTGGGTAACGCTTTCACCAGCATCACCAAATGAACCCGGAATCAAATCTAGTCCTTGGTCGTACAAGCCCACACTACCAATGGCAGGAATCTCTTGTTGCTTTCTTTTCTGGAGTTCTTGCACCCTCGCCTCTGTCATCCGACCCAAAATATATTGCACCTCAGTTGCTCCCAAGGGCGTGGGTTCTATGCGGGCAATTTTAGGAAAGGCTTCGAGGCTTGCCCGACTTCCTCCAGTTGCCAGGGATTCATCGAGTCCGATGCGTAAGGCTAAATTCTCAGGAATCGCTCTAGCTTGTTCTTGCAGGAGTAATCCCGATTTGAGGTTATTACGTTGGCGTATTTCGAGCAGTTTTCCCCGTCCAATCAAGCCATTTTTAGAGTCGCGGGATTCCAACTGAACTACCCCTAATTTTTGACTTTGCTCGTCTAACAGCAAGAAAACAGCACCTTTGTTGAAGGCAGCAATAGAACGCGGCTCAATGCCTCCCAGCCAAAACTCAACTCTATCACCGTCAACTTTAGTAATGACTGCCTCTGCTGGTGGCGCTTGTTTATTGAGGAAATAGGTGGGTTTGCGATCGTTATCAGTCCCTTTTTTCACCTCAAATTCCGGAACCTGTCGAGTACTGGAAATCTGCGTCGTACTGCGCGAGACATTGGCAACAACGCTGCTAACTCCCTCATTACCCGTTGCCTGCCAGAGATACTGAGTTAAAGCATAGGTAAACGCTCCTGCATGAAAGCCATCAAACGGTGTGTCAGCCGCGAGTTGGTCGCGTGCGGCGGAAGCAATCACCACGCCTTTGGCAATACTCTCTTGACGCAATTTCTTGACCTGTTCGCGAGTGACGCCCAGTCGTGACATTAACTGTTGTTGATACTCTCGTTCCATCGGACTGGGTTCAATATTCTTGCCACCATCGATCGCACGAATTGTGAGGTTACCCCGCTTGCCACCGCCGGAGTGACAGCTATCTAAAATCACAGTGACATTTTCTGTTTTTAAGTTGGACATCAACAAAAACAGGGTTTCTCCCATGATGTCCGAGACAATGGTAGTCTCACCCCTTTGCGAAACTTCCCGATTGATGGGTACAAAAGTGCTATTAAGCTGGTCTTTAAACCCGCTATCCGGGTCGTATACCTGAGAACCATGCCCGGAAAAGTGAAAGACAACCACATCTCCTGGTTTGGCTTGCTTAATTAAGTGTTCCTCAAAGACTTGCAATATCCCGGCGCGAGTGGGCTTAACCTCGGTGTTATCAGTTACCAGACGAATGTCATCACGATTGAAGCCAAAGCGGTGAACCAAAAGTTCCTGCTGCAACTCAACATCCATGATGCATCCTTGCAAAGGTTTATCAGCATAAGTATTAATTCCGACCAATAGCGCCAGTTTGCGAGGTGTACTTTGGGCAAGACTCTTGGCGTAGCGAAGTCCTTGGCGTTGAATCTCCAGTTGACTTAAACCCAGAGTAGTTAAGGCAGATGTCGCAAACTGTATGAACTGACGACGCTTAAGTCGAGACATATCTAACTTTAGGTAGATGAATTGCTATAGCAATATTTATAGGTACTGGTATGTTAACCGGATTTATGGCAGGGTCTGAATCGTCTTAGTAAACCTCATCATGAGTACCGATATCAATGAGTAACACTTTGCTGTCAGAGATAAATTTGAAGACAAGCCGATGCTCATAGGTGATACTCAACGCCCAGTAGCCTTCAAGATTTCCGCTTAAACTATGTGTTCTCAAAGATGGATGAAATGGCTCGTTGGTAAAGACAGAGAGTTTCTGTTGAAATCTTTCGGCAAGTTCAGGATGCTTCTTTCGCCACTTTTTTAAGACTCGTACAAATGGCTCATCCCAAATAAGCTCAATCATCGCTTGAACGCATCATCAAATCTTCCACACTACCAGAAAGAACATGACCTAACCTGTAATTTTCCTCAGCTTCTTTAGCTCTTGAGGCAATTTGACTTCTTCTCAATTCGATCATCCTCTTGGTAATAATTTCAGCAATAAAGGACTGCTCCTCAAAAGTAAGGTCAGATATGGCTTGCAAAATATCGTTTACTTGAGTTGATGTTTTCATGACTTTGTAAGTTATACACTTGCAGTATTTGTAGAGTAACAGCTTTTAGCAAAGTACTTCAGACCCTCTCTGTTACTTCCACGTAACATCAGTTATTAGTATAAAAGCTCTTATAGCGATAATCTATCGTCATTGAGGAGGACATAATTTATACTTTTCACCTCCTCCAATCAAGTTGAGCGGGGAAACTGAAGCTAAAGTGACAGAGGCTTCAGCCAGGGGAGTGTCAATTCTTGAATCATTGCTAGGGGTCAGCAACCCAACCTGATCGTAGCCTAGAAGGTAGTAGGATGCTTGAAAAACCTCTCAAAGGAGAAATTTTTGTGTCTCCCGAAAATCCCCTACTCAACTACATCAACGGAGAGTGGTGTGCTTCCCAAACTACCGAATTTCTAGACGTAGTGAATCCCGCTACTACTTCCGTCTTAGCCCAGGTTCCTTTGTCGCTCAAGAGTGATGTAGACGCTGCTGCCGTTGCTGCTGCCGATGCCTTCACTAGCTGGCGACGCACTCCACCTACGGAACGAGTGCAATATCTATTCAAACTGAAATTCTTACTAGAAGAACACATAGATGAGTTATCCCGCACGATTACTCAGGAATGTGGCAAGACTCTTGCTGAATCTAGAGGAGAGTGGCAACGGGCGATTGAGAATGTAGAAGTTGCCTGTGGTATTCCTATGCTGATGCAGGGTTACAACTTGGAAGATGTTGCTCGCGGGATTGATGAAATGATGATTCGTCAACCGGTGGGAGTGACAGCGATAATTGCTCCTTTTAATTTTCCTGGGATGATTCCTTTCTGGTTTATGCCTTATGCGATCGCCTGTGGCAATACCTGTATCGTCAAACCCTCTGAAAAAGTCCCACTAACCCTGCAAAAAGTCTTTAAGTTACTAGAGTTGACAGAATTACCTAAGGGTGTAGTCAATCTGGTGAATGGTGCTAAAGAAGTTGTCGATGCAATTCTAGAACACCCAACGATTCGAGCAATTAGCTTTGTCGGTTCTTCACCCATAGCTCAGTATGTTTACAGCAAGGGGGCAGTACATGGCAAGCGGATGCAATGCCAGGGAGGAGCAAAAAATCCAGTGATTATCCTGCCTGATGCAGATATGGAGATGACTACCCGAATTGCTGCCGATAGTGCCTTTGGCTGTGCTGGACAACGCTGTTTAGCCGCTTCAGTTGCTGTCACGGTAGGGGAAGCGCGTCATACGTTTACAGAAGCGATCGCACAAGCCGCCCAAACCAGGGTAGTCGGATATGGCTTGGATGAGCAAGTACAAATGGGTCCAGTGATTACCCGCCAAAGTCAAACCCGAATTGAACAGTTGATTCAACAGGGAACTGACGAAGGAGCAAGCGTGTTAGTCGATGGAAGAAACGCTAAGATTCCAGGTTATGAGCAGGGCAACTTTATTCGACCAACGATTCTGCAAAATGTCAATCCTAAAAGTAAATTGGCTCGCACAGAAATCTTTGGGCCAGTGTTAGGGTTGATGCACTTAGAGACGATTGATGAAGCGATCGCATTAGTTAATAGTGGTCAATGGGGAAATATGGCTTGTTTGTTTACCAGCAGTGGGGCAGCAGCACGGAAGTTTCGTTACGAAGCTGAGGCCGGTAATATTGGCATTAATATTGGCGTGGCAGCACCTATGGCATTCTTTCCTTTTAGTGGTTGGAAAGAAAGCTTCTATGGAGATTTACACGGTCAAGGTAAACATGCAGTAGAGTTTTTTACTCAAACAAAAGTTGTTGTTGAGCGTTGGCCTAAAGATTGGTCTCGTCAGTTTTAAGTTTGTTGTTTGTTGTTGGTTGTTAGTTTTTTGTTACAAGCGACCAACAATAAATAAAATAACTCTACTCGCTTTTTAGTTTACTTTTTAAGGTGACACATTTAGAACTTTTAACAATGCTTTTCGATTGAAATTGTCTTTCGGTGGCACTTCAGAGGAATCGGGATAGAGATTTGAATTGCTGAGTACTTCTATAGCTTCTGGTAAGTCAATCACCAGTCTTTTACTGGGATAGGCTTCTAGAAAGCTAATAATTCCTAAACCACCTGTAGATTTAGCTCCTAGGAGAATAGCTGCTCGTAAAGGTTTGAGTTATCACCCTATGTACGCGAGAGCGTGCAATTTTTTATTGACCCTTCTAAATAGCAACATTTGGGATGCAAAATCATTCTATTAACACTATTCTTGTACCTCAAGGAGCAGAGTACAAGTCTGTTTGTCGAGGTTTAAAGCGCTCTACTGCACCCACCCCACTGGTTATTCCGGTTCCTGTTGGTGTAGCACCATTAACCAGATATTTAGAGAGACTGCAACAAGCTGGAGACTTATCTAATCATCCGCAGCCGAGAGTTTTGCTCATGGGTTTATGTGGTAGTTTAACCCCCCGCTACAATATTGGGGACATTGTGCTGTACGACAGTTGTATTTATAGCTCAAATGATTCTACTGAGGTAGTGCAAAATTGTGACCCGGAGTTAACTGCCTTGATTCATCATGTACTGAAGGAAAGAGTTAACCGGGTAAAGGCATTGACGAGCGATCGCATAATTTATTCTGCCAAAGAGAAGCTCCACTTAGGTCAACAGTACAAGGCTGATGTTGTAGACATGGAGGGATTTGCAGCACTAGAAATACTCTCTCAAGCGGGAGTCGCCGTGGCAATGCTCAGAGTGATTAGCGACAACTGCCACCACAATATCCCTAACCTTACCTGGGCCATCAGCGCTAATGGCTCTCTTCAAGCTGTGCCTTTAGCGATCGCCATGCTACAGCAACCAATTGCTGCATCTCGTCTCATTTTAGGTGCGATGCGAGGATTGCAAGTCTTGCAGGAGACTACAACGTTTATAACTAGGGAGTAGGGAGTTGGGAGTCGGGAGTCGGGGAGAAGAGAAATTTTCATCCCTCATCCTTCATCCTATGTTGATCAACATCCCTCACCATTCGGTAGGATCGGGTACATGAGTGAACTAGACTTATGCTACAAAGTGCTTGGACTTGAGCCTGGAGCGTCACCAGAAGAGGTGAACCAGGCATATAAGGACTTAGCTTTTATTTGGCATCCCGATCGCATTCCTGAAGATAATCTCCGGTTGCGGCAAAAAGCTGAAGAAAAACTCAAAGAGATTAATCACGCTCGCGACCAATTGCGGTCAATGCGATCAAGTGCTAAAAGTAAATCAACTCAATCGCAGTACTCGCCCCATCCTAAACCGCCACAGGATAGTAGAGAAAATTCGCGATCGCGCAGCACCTCCAGAGGAACTAGCGATTATTATAAAAAGCCACCTCGCTCCCAGCAAAAAGCACAGCCTAAATCTGAGTATCACACCAAGCCGCCCAATCCCGACCTCAGTGGAGCCAACTTTCAGGGTGTCGATCTCAAAGAAAAAGACTTGTCAGGCAGAAACCTAAGCAATGCTAATTTGAGTCAAGCTAACCTGACTGATGCTTTTCTGCATAAGGTCAATCTTCAGGGAGCAAACCTCCATAAAGCAAATCTTTTCAGAGCCAATCTGCTTGAAGCCAACTTGAGAAACGCTAATTTGCAGGAAACTAACTTAATCGGCGCTGACTTTAGTGGTGCTGATTTGAGTGGCGCTGACTTGAGAGGAGCTAAGGTTGGGACAAGAGATCGATTGCTTGTCAAGCTGGTTGGAACCAAATTGACTGGTGCAATATTACCCGATGGCACAGTTCACGGGTAGTTGTTTGTTGTTTGTTGTTTGTTGTTTGTTGTTTGTTGTTTGTTTCTAATAGCCAATAACCAACAACCAGTTACTAATAACTCATAACCATCTTAGCTGTTTGTTCGTGGCGCATAAAAAATTACCAACAACCAATAACCAACAACCAATAACCAACAACCAATAACCAACAACCAACAACAAATAACACTAAGCTGACCGCAGAGATTGTGTTTGCCACTGATACTGTTGTAGTTGATACATATGATTGAACAATTTCCAGCGATACTCTTCTGAAAGTCCACAAGTAATCGCACCTCGGAGGACAACGTTAAAATACCAATCATTCGGTGCTAATTCTTTTGCTAGTTTGTTGACTACCACATAGGTACGAACGCTGGTGTACATCTGATTGCGGCACGAAATGTTGACCATTTCCTGACGGTAGCCGCCTGTAGGAACTTCTTCTCGCTCGTCTAGGCGATCGCTTAATCTCCACGGCAATCGATACAACACACCTTCTACTGAGGATGTTGGATCTTTGACGATATCGAGTACTCCGCAGTTACGTAAAACTGAGCGACGGTTAAAGCCTAGTCTGTAGCCCTTGAGAGTTGCTGAGCCAATTACAAAAGAATGAGTGTTCTCGCCGAGGGTTCGCTTTAGATCAACTGGGCACATGCAGGAGCCATAGGCGAAGTAGAGAAATGTTAGTTCAGTCAGGGGTTGTTGACTAGGAACTAGCTCTAGAGAATGAGGTGAATCGTGAAGGTGTGGTGGCGGAACGCTCATAATGGCAATAATCTTTACTTATTGACTTTCAATAAAGAATTTTATCAGAAAGAAATTGGAAAAACAACAAATAATCGATTGATTAACCGGATTTTAAAATAAATCAACTTAAGTTTAAATGTATTATTTTCAGGTTAACTGTTGACGGTTGACTGTTAACTATGTAGTGTGGGCACTG
>DALYIW010000049.1:0-36337 GCA_031970155.1 Coleofasciculaceae cyanobacterium CTOTU46601
GAGGCGAGGCGTAATAGCCTCCCTCGACTCAACCCCGGCGTACTAGATAAATATAAGATAGAGAAATATGCCCTCGGAATCGAAACTAGGACTGGAAGGCATAAAGTCTATCAATAGTTCTGGGCGGCAGGGGAAAGCAGAGCAATGCCACATCCGATTGCATCAAAATGATGATCCCAGTACATCTTTAAGGCCCGACTGATTGATTACTCTCAAGCAGTGGGAGGGGACTCATACTCAACAACCTCTGGACTTGGATGGTGAACACGCACTCATCCCTCATCCCTCATCCCTCATCCCTCATTCCCCATCCTTTCTTCGTTCAATCCATCGGGTCGCAGCGAATCTCAAGCAGAAACCCATCTGGGTCATAGAAATAAATTCCTCGTCCTGTAGGGCGCGTCACTGGGCCATGATCGATAGACACTTGATGAAGTTGCAGCACCTCAACAGCTTGGTCAAACAACTCTGGACTGATATCAAAAGCTAAGTGATTGGCACGAGTAAAAGCACGCTTGGGGTCAGGGTCTGGTGGTGCGAGGTCTGGTTCCCAAAACAAATCGATAACCGTGCCATCTGGCGTAACAAAGTTAGCAACTTTTCCAGCAGCAACTAACTCCACAAGAGTTTTGGGCACTTCTTCGCCCGTCAGTTCATGCAGACCTAGGATATCTCCATAGAAGTGGCGAGAAGCCTTCATGTCGCGTACATTCAAGGCAATGTGATGTACCCGACGCAGACTTCCTGGGGCAAGGACAACATTGAGCGAATGGGGGCTAGACAGCATGACTTTAAACTTGTTCCTAGCATGATTTAGCCTTAGTCTACATGAAGTTTTAGCAAGCGATTAAGGTAACTTTTGACTTGATTGACGGATTTTGTAGCTAGGTTGCTGCAAACGTTTTACTGCATCCCTTTCTGGCATTTGTTGAATAAAGTAGTCATACACAACATCGTCAAACAGCTCACGAACACTCTTGCTTGCATTTTTCAAACGGGTTTCATAGTCTTCATATACTGATTGCCTCCGTATCTGTTGTCGGCATTGACTGTCGTGATAGTTCTCTCTGATATCACGCATCCACGTAGAATGGAGAGTCAACGCTATGTTTAATGGCCTACTGTTATCTAGTGTGCTTAACCGATAAATAGGCTTGTTCTGAAAATCATCAGCGTGAAATATCCAAAACTCATCGTTAGTTTCTTCTTCGTTGTCTGGATTGTCAGTTAATACAATGCAAGCAAGGTAACCATGCGTGGAGAGATCAGCACCTTCCGGTAGAGGTTCAGAGCTAGGGATAAACTGTATAGAAGAGACAAAATAGCCGTGTGGGAATTGGAAAGAATCGGCAATAGACATGTTTTGAGTATCCAGCCGCAGTAGGGTAAGCGGTTGGTTTTCATTAGGTAAGTCTTCGATAGGAATTACTCTACATTCACGGGACTTGTAAGTTTCATAAATTCTCTGTGGTATCAGTTCCCAAGTGAAACCCCATGCTATCCAATAGATGTTCTTGAACTTGGTTTCAGGTTCTTTAGTATCCTCACAAGCAAGTTCTCTGTTTGTATAGAGAGGCAAAGACCAAGTAAATCGTGAATCATGGAAAAGTTGATGGTGCTCTATCTTGGCAGTTTCTCCATCAATTACATATTTTCCAAAGCTGCCAAGATCTGTTGTACCCACCATCATTCCTTCTAGATCTAATCTACCCTCCGGGTCTAGTCTGAAACGTGGTTTACTGGGGATGGCGCGATCGCAAGCCGTAAGGCACTCGGTTACATCCCAACCGTTACTATGTCCCACATGCAGGGTTATTTTCCCATTTGGATTGGCATAGTCGGCTGCAAAGTGTGAGATTTCACGCGGGAGGATAACTCGCTTTGCAGGTAATAGTGTTGGTTGTTCGCTTGTTGTGCATGAAGGATATTTGTCTAAGTCAGACCGTTTGACGATGTAGATGATGCCATAGGGTAGAGGAGAAATACCACTGAGGAAGGTACTGTAAATCCAGGCACGCAGAGCTGTTGGAATAAACTTAAACTTTAAGAACCCAAATAAAAAGGGTGAAAAGATTTGGGAGAACTCCATCTTGAAAGCGATGTCAGCCAGGACAATAAAATCCTCTGTAATTGCTAGTTGATGGAGAGATTGCTCGACGATTACGGGTTCTCCTTGAGGGGAAGTATCAGTCAAGACGAGCCGCCATCGCTCTATCTTGCCGTTTTCAAGTTGATAGCGAATTAAGTCTGTAAATCGTCCAAATTGGTCTTTGATGTTGGACTTACTACACATGAATTCATTCAGTCTATCCACCAACCAGTTGACTGGCTTTTGATAGACTCCGTTGTAGCCTGTTGAATAATTGGTAGTGAAAAATTCGTTAGTAGTAGTTTTCTTAAGATCGGCGACTGGATGGGCAGAGTTGCTGTAAACATCGAAGGGGTAGCAGCCAGTAAGCTGTGAGATTAATCTCGACACGATCGGTAGAATTCCCAGCCACTGACTCGTCTTTCCTACGGGGGAGAGCAATTCTAATGAATCTGGGTCAACTTCATAGGGACGACCTGCATCAATGGTAACAAGCAGGCGATCGCCTAATTTGAGAAAAGCCGTATTCAGTTGATTTCTTCCACCCAGAAGCACACTGTAGCGACTGGGGCCACCATTGCGAAATGCCGCGAAATAGGAAAATAATCGATTTCGTCTAGCGAATTCTGTGCTCGGTTCAAAAATCGCTTGATTTGTTACACCTGCTGTAGCTAGATCGGCATAGTAACAGGGTGTTTTGGTGATACGGGTTTTGAGAAATGCCTTACCCTGCTCGAAGCCCAAGCGGTAAATCATACCGTCACCTGTATAGACGGGCGTACCGTACTCTAGAGGATTATCCTCATCTTGAAAGAGTGCTCCTACTATGAAGACATAACCTTGTAGATCGGGTGGCAGTGAGGTTTCTTCTTCGTTACATTCCCAGTCGCCCTGTACGTTTTTCTCATACTTGCGAATCATTAACTGATCGCCGCTTTCATCTCCTATTTCCTGGCGTCTGGTTTTAGTAGCTGATCGGGGAATAAAAAATTTCTTGGGGGATTCACCGACGAAACGAGTGGGCTGCGGATTCATCTAATTTTATTTTGCTTCTAGTTGCGTTAATGTCTTTTCTTGTGCAGGAGTTAAGCACTCCGGTGATACGCATCCCCTGATAAGGTTTTCTATGCTGTAGCGTTGAGAAGTAGTCATAGATACACCCATATAATCTACTCAACCGGAAGAAATGAGATATGCGATCCGAAGGAATCCCGTTAGGGTTATCGCCCATCAGCAATGCATCAAATGGTTTAATGTCGTGTTAGGCTTCAGGCTGTAGGAGACGAGTGAAACCTTCTTGTTCAAAATGTTTGTCAGTTGTAAACGCTTCAGTGATTCCTCGTCTACGCATCAACACAAAGCTGACTGCATCGCATAATGAATACGTTTTGTCTTGCCTAGCCATCAGTAGGTTCACTGCTGTTTGATGCAGAGAGTCGTCAACCCACACCATCTCTACTTTCGGATTGTTGAGCAGTTCTAGCGTGTATGACAGGACAGTTGACTGCGAGAACCGCCGGACTATTGCTAAAGCAACTAACTCAGCAAGAACATAATTGTGTGTTAGCAAAATGCCACTTGAATTAGCAAGCAACTCAACTGCTCTCTTGTGCTGTGGCTCATCTTGATGCAGAAAGCAGAGCAACCCTGATGTATCGAGTAACACAATTTTACTCAAGCCTAGAACTCGTTACTGTATGCTTTCGCTAAATCAGCATCAATACTCTCATTTTCTATGCCTGTTGCATAGCCTAAACTAATTGCGCCAGCATAACGAAGTAGACGTTGACGTGCTTCTTCATCTTGAGTTTCAGTGTGTACAGGAGAACCAGTCAGCAAACCATACTGCTCGTTCAACGAGGCGATGAGCCACTCTGATACTGAAAGTCCAACAGCACTAGCTTGCTGTTGCAAAGTTGCATAAACCTCATCACTTATTTCCAATGTCAGTTGTTGGCTCATGGATGCAACTTGACCTCAACTGTTAACGAGGTAATTATAACTTTGCTTGAGAGTACGATCCATTTTGGAAACCTGCCTCAATGCGATCGCTTATCAGTGACACATCAGGTCGTCTTTACTCTAAATTGGTACTAAAGGTGGTACATTACGGCACCAAACTCAATCTGGTCAAGCATTCTAAAGTTTACCTTCACACCTAACGCACCCTACCAGTTGACTGTGTTACTTACGTTAAGATTGCTAAAAATCATGCCTAACTAGTTGAGGATCTCCAAATGTGAAAGTAAAACCACCGTTAGATGGAACATGGATGGGAATTCCTCGATAAAATTGCTCGTTACGTCTACACTTTACTTTCTGATATCCGTAAAAGCCCTGCGGTTTAGTACCACAGAAACCTTCACGAGCAGACCCGCTATAGGTTCTACCGCTGTTCGTGTATGCGTATACAAACATTCCCCCCTCATAATTGAGTACGTGGGTACACTTACCGGGCTGTATATTATACCATCCCTGTGCAATCCAGCCTTGCTTTTCATGACTGTAGTAAAGGATTGCAGCACTAACAGTTTCTTCTTGTTCATCACCGTTACAAAGCTTCACTGGCCCCGTAGCTGCAAGAGCAATTGGTGCTATGGGAGCGAAGAAGCTAATCACTTCTAGAGCTGACATTAAGGTTAAAATACCTGCTACTTTAGCAAAGAAAGAAATTGTACGAGACTTGTTCATCAACAATCAAACTTATTTGCAGATTGGACAATATCAACTTATCCACTACGTACAAAGCTTGAGAGTCGGAAAAGGTCAGATCAAAGTCAGATCGAAGTCAGAAGTAATACCAAATCCGCTTTTATAACCCCTTTTTAAGCCGAACGACTGGAAGTCGCGGCTACACCAACAAAGTTCGCCTGCGCGGACTGAATCATAAAGGGGATAGTAAACCCAGATTTGGTATAACTTAAAATCATACTTTTAACAGGCGAAACCTAAGCAGTTACCTTAAATAGCAGAACAACAAGAGGCTATTTACATTTAGTAGTCTCAAACTGCACCTAATATTGCTAGCATTGCTTTCTGAGCTAAAGTCAAACCTGTAGCGCATTCTAATCTCATTCCCTCATAAGGTCTTCTAGCTCTCAGTGTCATTAGGCAAGTCTCAGTTTGTACGCTCCAAATCCGGATCGTTTCATCTTCACTAGCGCTAGCAAGTTTTAAACCATCAGGACTGATGGCAACTGCCCAGATCCAATTGGTATGTCCTCTCAATGTATTCAGGCAAGTTCCCTCGAAAATATCCCAGATTTTTATCGTTTGGTCGCAGCTACCACTGGCAATCTTTCGCCCATCCTGGTAAAAAGCGACAGACATTATCCAGCCTGTATGTCCCTCTAGCGTGCGAATACACTTGCCTTGTGTGACATCCCAAACTTTGATTGTTCGATCCAAACTGCCACTGGCAAGCAATTGACCATCTGGCGTCAAAGCGATCGCCCCCACTCTAGTTGAGTGTTCTTTCAATGTCTGGATGCACTCACCGCGCCGCACATCCCACAGTTTAATGGTATGGTCGTCACTGCCACTCGCCAACAGGGTTCCTTGCGAGTTAAAGGTGACTACGGGTACGCGATCGCGATGTCCCTTCAATGTTTGAATGCACTCACCACTACCCACATCCCAAAGCTTAATAGATTGGTCATAGCTGCTGCTGGCGAGAGTCCTGCCATCGGGGCTGAAACTGAGCGACCAGACCTCATTACTATGTTCTTTAAGAACGTGAATACAGCTACCATCAATAAGACTCCAGAGTTTAATGGTTGTATCCTCACTACCACTAGCAAGTATTTCCCCATCGGGATGGAAGGCGACAGCGGGTAAACCTTTGGTATGTGCTTTTATTTCCCGAAGACACTTCCCACTACTTACATCCCAAACTCTTAGGATTCGGTCATTGTGTCCAGTAGCAATTGTTTGACCATTGGGACTAAAAGCAACTGTCTTAACCCAATTGGTATAACCCTGAATATTAGCCATGCAGTGACCGTTACTCACTTGCCATAATCGGATGGTTTGGTCTTCACTGCAACTTGCCAGGGTTAGACCGTCTGGACTGAAGGATATACCCCAAACTCTACTGCTATGTCCTTGGAGGGTATGGAGACAGGCACGAGTTTCAACATCCCAAATTCTAATTGTTTGGTCTTCTCCACAACTGGCAACTCGTCTACCATCAGGACTCCAAAACGCTTTCCAAATCCATTCGGTATGACCTTTAAGGACACAAAGACATTTCCCATCTGGTAGACGCCAAATTCTGATTGTGCGATCGCAGCTAGCGCTAAGGAGTCGTTCTCCATCAGGACTAAACTGAACCGACCCTACCCAATTATTATGAGCTGTAATCGTTCGCAAACACTCTCCGGTCTTCCCGTCCCAAATTCGGATCGTGTTGTCGAAACCGCTGCTAGCAAGACACTTTCCATCAGGGCTGAAGTCAACCGATAGAACACCAGCCGTATGCCCTTGTAGAACTTGCAAGCAATCCCCATTAACTGCGTCCCAAATCCTAATCATGCAGTCGTTACCGCCATGGGCAAGTAACTGTCCATCAGAGCTGAAAGTAACTCCATACAAACTATCGGTAGATTTGCACAGGGTAGATTGGTATTCTCCTGAAGGCAGATTCCAAAGTTTAATTGTTCCATCTTCACTAGAACTGGCAAGAGTCTGACCATCTGGACTAAAGGCAACCCTACGAACCCAACCCCTATGCCCTTGCAGGGTAAGCAAGCGCTGGCGATCGCTAACTCGCCACAGATGAATTTCACTATTAGCGTTGCCTGTTGCTAAAAATTGACCATCGGGACTAAATGCGATCGCCAAAACTCCGCCAAAGGATTGAGCGAACACCGATTTAGAAAAATGGCAATGATCAAAATTGACATCGTATAAACTGACATCTTGCAGATATGCCTGACTAATAGTTAAGTAGGAGAAATCATAACCACTTAAATCAACTGGCATTTGCACCAGCAGATTGAGAATATTGCCTCCTACATATCCCGGTTGGAGGGGAGCTTCTGCTCTCAACTGGCTGATAATTGTTTTTAGCTGCTGTTGAATTTTGTTGTAGCTGCCTAGAGATAGCAACAATCTATCGATAACTGGCTGTAGGATGAAACGAATCTGTGCTTGCCTAATATAGTCTTTACTCTGGGCTTTGATTAAAGCGTAATCTCTCAAAAATTCCTGGCGCTGGTCGATAATATCCTCACTGATTGCGGTGACTAACCGGGTTGTTGCGTACTCCATAACCACTGGTTGCAATGACCAGCGTTTCTCACTACGTTCTACTAAAGAGCGTTGAGTTAGCGATCGCAATGCCCCTAGTAATTGCTTCGTAATCGTCTCTGATACAACATCCGTTTCTAACTCTGGCAGTGAGACTGGCTCTCGATTTACGGCTAACCAGTACAATACTTGTTGCTCTACTTCTGACAAGCGATTGAACTGTCGCTCTAGCAGTTCGTTGATATCTGCAAACCCAAGCTTCCCCTGCCTTAAATACGGAAGTAACTCCTCTACATTGCAATCAAATAGTTCTCGTACCCCTGAGGCAACCATTTTTAAGGCTAGTGGATTGCCTGCATAATGTTCAAAAATCTCGTGCCAATCTTGGCGATCTGCGCTTCGCAGCAGCGCTTCGCTATCGCAACTCAAACAGCCTTTATCTGTAAAGATGGGCTGTCCTTCTACGGGTGTTAGTCCTCGTAGCTGAAGCGATCGCACAGGGAAACTCGGCCCTTCGAGTAACCCAATCTCTCTTGGTTTTTCTCGACTGGTTAGAATAACGCAGCTTTGGTGGCGAACTTCTCCCAGAGACTTTAACAAGTACCCATACCCTTCGTAGTCCTTGAGGTATTGTCCGGTTTGGCTGCCGCCTTGAAAAATAGACTCGAAATTGTCCAAGATCAGAAGACAGCGAGAGGAGCGAAGATAGTGCAACAGCCGTGCTGTTTTTTCCTCTAAAGTCTGTGGTAGCTGGAGTTCTTGCTGATTAGAGAGAAACTGAACTAACTCGGTGACAAGTTCTTCAAAGGGGGGAGCATAGGAGAGCGATCGCCACAGCAAGAACTCAAATTCGTTCTGAACCTGTTCTGCTAGCTTCACAGAGAGCGCCGTTTTGCCAATGCCGCCCATACCTAAAATTGCCACAAGTCGGCAGCGATCTTGTAGGAGCCATTGTTCGAGTAGCGCAAGTTCGTGGCTGCGTCCGTAGAAGACAGAAACATCGATCGCCTCTCCCCAGTCCTGTTGAGGTGTAGTGGCAAGTCCGCAACCGTTCTCCTGTTCTAATTGCTGCTGCCTCTGTTTTGCCGTTCGCCTCAAAACTTTTTGAACACTATGTTTCGTGACTTTCTCACCTAAAGCTTGTGAGAGTGACTGCCACAATCTAGAGCCGACATCTTTGATGTAGCCCAGATCATAACTAGAGGTTCTGGCCATTTCCTCGTAAGGCTGCCCTTCCCAAGATTGACGGAATACGAGTTCCTGAACGTTATTCAAGCATCCTTTGTCTAGGGCTTTTTCTACAAGCTCTAGCGCTTCTTCTATGGTCATTTTTGAGCGTTGGGTTTGAGCAGTGGTGATTCAACAACAAGTCATTACGGGAGAGTCCTGCTTCGCTCTTGAAGCTACGAACTACCCGTAAGGTAGGGGCTTATCGCCTTTTATACCTGCTGCACCCTATCTCGGAAGATTTGGTAATGGTAAGTGGAGTTCGAGCTGAAAAGAGACTCTTGAGCTTTACCGCCAGCTATTTCGCATCATCCTATAGGGGGAATTTTTTCATAATAAATGACTTTTTTATGACTTTTTTATGACTTCTTTACGATCTTCTGCTGACTTTTACCGACTCTCACAGGTGGGCTTGGGTGATTAGAGTGTATCAATCGCTGATGGAAATCTATTGAGAAAAGGCGATCGCGAGTCATCAAGCATCAGGGCAAATTGCAGTTGTGTTAGTTGGGGTGAGCACAGGCATCACGTTACAAGCCTCAACATTGCTGGATTAATTCTTTTAACAATCTTCAGGAAACGCCATGTCCAATAATCTTGGTCTAATCAGTGCTGCTTCTCTAAATGAGTCTGCTCAATTGAGTTTGGATGAAGCAACTTCAACTGCACGACACTACTTGAGTGCGATCGCATCTAGTGAAGACTTCGTTACAAAAGTGGCGATCGCTTTTGGTGACAGTTTTGATGCAGCAAAAGCAGAAGGGTTGCGTCAGGAATGGCTAGCAGGAGATTTTGACTCGCTTCCAGGGATTGAAGTTCGTTCGGCAGCAGAGATTAATGGGGCTAATGGCGCGTTTTCTACGGATACTAATACGATTTATTTGTCAAGGGAATATATTGCACAGAATGGGTCAGATGTGAGTGCGATCGCCAATGTTCTTTTGGAGGAAATCGGACATTCTGTAGATTCAAAAATCAATGTAATCGATGCACCTGGAGATGAAGGAGCGATTTTTTCGGCTTTGGCAAGAGGTGTGCAGTTAGATGAATCAGAACTTCAGGCATTAAAAGCCGAGGATGATACAGCTACTGTTATTTTAGATGGGCAAAGCATTCAGATAGAGCAAGACGGACTTAACTCACAATCGATCATCAGTGGATTAGGGACATTAGAAGGGGTTATTGGGCAACTTGAAGTTGCCCTCGACGATAAGTTCTCTGGACTCAAAACCGCGATTAGCAATGCAAAGAGTGAACTAGGGAAGCTGGAAAATAATGCAGCTTCTGAACTGATTCGCGAGACAATAGATGAAGCATTCGATCAAGCGCTTGGCGAAAGTGATTATGTCAATGCCAACGGTCAATTTAATCTTAATCTAAATCTGACAACTGATTTTGGTAATGTACCAGGAATACCGTCAATTTATTCAACCTTCAACTTGGGTTGGTCGCTAGCGAATCCTAGCACTATATCTAATATTGCTTTTAAAGATGTCAAGCTGGATTTTGGGTCTTTCTTTAATAATTTTGCCCGTCCAGTTCTAGACAAAATTCAGCAAATAACTAAGCCTATAGAGCCACTTACTGACGCCCTTACTGCTGAAATTCCGCTGTTTAAAAAAATCGGAAGCGCAGCTAATTTTCTGGATTTCGATAAGGATGGCAAGATTACTCTACTAGATATGGCTAAAGCTTACGATCCGAGCTTAAAGACCGAATTCATCTCGGCTGCTGCTGAAATCATTAACTTGGCTAATAATATTCCAACAAGTGACCTCTTTATTTCTCTAGGCAGCTTTGATCTCGGTGGTGTTGATGCTGGAGTAACAGGCTTTGACCTGAGTAGCGTAACCCCTAATATCACTGGACGTGCTGCTAACGTCACTGAGCAAATTCCAGACGGAGCAGCGAAAAGCTTTATTACCCAACTTAACACCATCCCTGGTGGAGGTTTTCAGTTTCCAATTCTGAACAAACCAGAAACAGCTTTCAACTTACTCTTGGGTAAATCTGTTTCTCTGTTTACCTATGATATGCCAACTCTAGAGGTGGGTTTCAAGTTCGATAAGTTCTTCCCAATCATTGGACCGCTAGGAGCAACTATCAAAGGAGATGTAGGAGCCAAAGTTGACCTGGCATTTGGCTACGACACCTATGGACTACAACTGTTCAAAGACAGTAAAAAAACATCTGATATTTTTGAAGGCTTTTATGTGAGTGATCATCGCGAGCATCCAGATGGAACAGGAAAGGATGTCCCTGAAGCCACACTGAGTGCTAGCCTCAGAGCCTTCGCCGCGGGGGATGTTGGTGCTGCTAGAGTCGGTGTGGGAGGTGGCATTTATGCAAATATGTTCGCTGATCTGGTAGACGGTGGTGAAAGCACAGGCAAAAGTGACGGTAAAATTCGCCCTTCTGAGTTCAGTTCAGCTTTTTCAAGCAATCCTGCTAGCTTATTCAATTTATACGGAGAACTAGCGGCTGGTCTTGAGGCTTACTTTGAAGTGGGATGGCCGGATAAAAAGTTTTTGGGGCAAAGCTTGGGTGAAAGATGGACTTGGGAAAGTCCCAAAGTGATCCTTGCTACTTTTGGTACGAATAGCGCGTCACCTGCTGCCCCACCGCCGCCAATTTTAGCAACGAATATAGGCAGTGGCACACTGCGACTGAACATGGGACCCCAAGCAGGTGATCGCAAAACCTTTGATACAAAGGATGGGGCTGAAACCTTTAGCGTTGCTTTCAAAAATGGGTCAACTGTAACTGTTACTGCCTTTGGTTTCACCCAAGATTACAGCGGAGTTAGCAAGATTGTTGCCAATGGAGGTGAGAATGATGATTTTATTGAACTGAAGCCGGGAATCACTGTATCAGCAGAACTTTCCGGTAACGATGGCAACGATCAGATCCGTAGCGCTAGTGGTAATGATCGCCTAGACGGCGGCAAAGGTTGGGACAGACTTTTTAGCGGGGACGGCAACGATACAGTTTCCGGTGGGGATGACGATGACATCATAAAAGCAGGTAGCGGCCAAGATCTCGTTTTAGGTGACTCTGGTAATGATGCGCTCTATGGTGAAGCGGGGAATGACACTATCAAAGGGGGCAACGGTGCAGATTATCTCGATGGTGGTGACGGAAGCGATTGGCTGTACGGAGAAGCTGGAGACGATCAGATAGCTGGTGGTGATGGCGATGACCTCCTTGACGGTGGTGAAGGCAACGATCAACTCTTGGGTGAAGCTGGTAATGACAAGCTTTATGGGGGTACTGGAGATGATCACCTAGCTGGTAGTGAAGGCGATGACCTTCTCGACGGTGGTGACGGTAACGACCAGCTCTACGGAGAAGGTGAGAATGATACCCTCTATGGTGGGACAGGCAATGACCTTCTCGATGGCGGTGAAGGCAGCGACCAACTCTACGGAGGTACTGGCAATGACACCCTCTATGGCGGTGAAGGTAATGACAAACTCTTTGGTGAAGAAGGTGATGACCTACTCAAAGGCGATGCTGGTAATGACGAGTTAGCAGGTGGTACTGGCAGCGACCAACTCTACGGCGGCTTGGACAACGACACCCTCTATGGCAATGAGGGAAATGACAAACTCTTCGGTGACGAAGGTGACGACCTTCTCAAAGGTGATGCTGGTAATGACGAGTTAACAGGCGGTACAGGTAGCGATCAACTCTACGGTGGACTTGATAATGATTCCCTCTATGGAAATGAAGGGAATGACAAACTCTTCGGTGATGAAGGTGATGACCTGCTCAAAGGTGATGTGGGTAATGACGAACTAGCAGGTGGTGCAGGCAGCGACCAACTCTACGGCAGTACGGGGAATGACACCCTCTATGGCAATGAAGGAAATGACAAGCTTTTCGGTGAAGACGGCGACGACCTCCTTTATGGCGATGCTGGCAATGACGAACTAGCAGGTGGTACTGGCAACGACCAACTCTACGGCGGTTTGAACAATGACATCCTCTCTGGAAATGAGGGAAATGACAAACTCTTCGGTGACGAAGGTGACGACCTGCTCAAAGGTGATGCTGGTAATGACGAGTTAACAGGTGGTGCTGGCAACGACCAACTCTACGGTGGTACTGGCAATGACTCCCTCAGTGGTAATGAAGGAAATGACAAACTCGTCGGTGAAGATGGCGACGACCTGCTCAAAGGTGATACAGGCAACGACGAACTAGCAGGCGGCACTGGCGCTGATAATCTAAATGGCAACGCTGGCAATGACACGTTATACGGAGAAGCAAGTAACGACTTCCTAATGGGAGAAGCAGGCGACGACCTGATTGACGGTGGTACTGAAGTCGATACCGTCAGCTACGACAACTCGCCGAGTGGTGTAATTGTCAATATTGACGAGCAACAGAACTACCAAAATCTTGGCGGTTCTCTCCATACAACTATAGTTTCTACCAGCCTCGTACCTACCGACACCGAACCCAACTTTACCATCAACGCAGGCACAGCTAAAGATGGGTTTGGCACCACAGACACCCTGCGAAATCTCGAAAATATCATCGGTTCCAAGTCTAATGACGTTCTGATTGGCAACAGTAAAGATAACCGCATTGAAGCCTTAGCCGGAGATGACCTGCTCATTGGTAATGCCGGAAATGACTACCTTGATGGAGGAGACGGCAATGATACCGTTAGCTACCGCCGCGACCCAAATCAAGCCAAAGTCAAGGTCAATTTAGAGCAAAACAAAGCAACAGACGGCTTTGGCAACAATGACAAGCTCTATAACATTGAAAACGTCATCGGCTCGTTCTTTGATGATGAAATTATCGGCGATGCCAAAGCCAATATCATCCATGCTGGAGAAGGCAACGATATCGTTCAGGCAAGGGACGGTAATGACACCATATTTGGTGAACAAGGTCAAGATGCTCTGTTCGGTGAGAATGGTGACGATTTCTTAGTTGGCGGTAAGGATGCCGATACTCTCAATGGCGGTGCAGGCAACGATACAGCCTCCTATTTCACCTCGACAACCGCTGTAGCCGTCAGCTTGACAACAGGAACCGGTTGGGCTGGAGATGCGGAGGGCGATCGCCTAGAAGCGATCGAAAACCTCGAAGGTTCCGAATTCGAGGATTTACTCATCGGCGACCGACTAAACAATATCATCAGCGGCTTAGGCGGCAATGACCTAATCTATGGGGAAGCTGGCGACGACACCCTTGACGGTGGCACCGGAAGCGATCGCATCTACGGCGGAGAAGGCAATGACAAACTCTACGGCCAAGCCGGAGAAGACCTCCTCAAAGGTGAAGCAGGCAACGACCAACTCAATGGCGGCGACGGTAGCGACCAACTCTACGGTCAAGATGGTAACGACACCCTCGATGGAAACGCAGGCAATGACTACCTCGAAGGTGGGGAAGGCGAAGACCAACTCCTTGGTAGCGACGGCAACGACCAACTCTTAGGTCAGCAAGGCAACGATACCTTAACTGGAGGAACAGGTGATGACCTCCTCGATGGCGGCATCGGTGATGACAAGCTGACGGGTGGCGACGGCGACGACCAACTCTACGGTCAAGTCGGTAAAGACACCCTCGAAGGTAATGCAGGCAATGACTACCTCGATGGCGGTGACGATAACGACCTGCTTTCAGGCGGCGACGGCAACGATCGCCTCTACGGTCAAGCTGGCGCGGATACCCTAAATGGAGATGCAGGTAACGACTTGCTAGATGGTGGCGATGGTAGCGATCGCCTTTTCGGTGGCGACGGCAACGACCAACTCTACGGTCAAGTCGGCGATGACTTGCTCGAAGGCGGAACCGGAAATGATTCTCTCTACGGCGGCATCGGGTTCGATACTCTCTTCGGGCAAGCCGGTGATGACTACCTTGATGGCGGCGTAGGCAACGACCAACTCAACGGCGGCGACGGGAACGATCGCCTCTACGGTCAGCAGGATGAGGATAAACTTGCAGGTGGCACAGGCGATGACTACCTTGATGGTGGCACAGGTAATGACCAACTCAATGGCGACGAGGGTAACGATCGCCTCTACAGTCAGCAAGGCTATGATACCTTAACTGGCGGTGCTGGCAGTGACTTTTTGGATGGCGGCGAAGGTGATGACTGGCTCTATGGTAACGATGGTAGCGATCGCCTCTACGGTCAAGCTGGCAATGACTACCTCGACGGCGGTACTGGCGACGACCGACTCGAAGGCGGCGACGGTGACGACCAACTCTTCGGACAGCAAGGACGCGACTACCTTGATGGCGGCGTGGGGGATGATTTCCTGTGGGGTGGCGATGATGCCGATAAACTTCTAGGGCAAGCAGGCAATGACAATCTGTATGGCGAATCTGGCGCTGATGAACTCTTAGGTGGCGACGGCAATGATCGACTCTACGGCGGAGACGGCAGCGACACCCTTGATGGAGGCGCAGGCAATGACTACCTCGAAGGCGATCAGGGCAATGACCAGCTAATCGGGAGTGATGGAAATGATTTCCTTTATAGTCAAGATGGTAGCGACAGTCTTGATGGGGGGATTGGTAATGATAATCTGTATGGGGGGTCGGGTGATGACCAGCTCACAGGAGGCGATGGTCACGATTTACTCTACGGTCAGGATGGCAACGACACCCTCAATAGTGGTACAGGTGATGATTACCTAGAAGGTGGGTTGGGTAACGATCGCCTCATAGCTGGATTCGGCAATGACCAACTTTATGGTGGCGACGGCAACGACGTTATTGATGGTGGCGCTGACAATGACTACCTAGAAGGCGGATTGGGCGATGACCAGCTTATCGGTGGCGATGGCGACGATCAACTTTCCGGTCAGGGCGGCAATGACACGCTTGAGGCAGGCAACGGCAACGATAATCTTCAGGGTGGCGATGGTGCCGATATCCTGCAAGGGCAGGACGGAGATGATTACCTCTTTGGTGATAATGGCGATGACTTGCTCTACGGAGGTCTTGGTAACAACTCTCTAGAGGGGGGTGCTGGCAACGACAAGCTTTACGCTGGCGAGGGTGATAATATCCTGTACGGCGGTCTAGGTCAAGATACACTGTACGGTGCCAACGGTCGCGATCTGTTTATGCTGGCGACGGGTACTGGAGGTGACACCATCTTCAACTTTGTCGCTGGTACAGATTATCTGGGATTAATCAATGGTTTAACCTTAGAGCAACTCACTATTACTCAAGGCACCAATGCCAATGCCAACAATACTCTGATTGCTAACCAAGAAAGCGGTGAACTGTTAGCCACACTCGTCGGGGTGCAAGCTAATACCCTTAGTCTGTGGGATTTCTCAGTTCTCTAAGTCACATTGAGAGTTTCTCTCCTACCACTTTCGCTTCCTATGATGCGGGAAGCGAAAGTCTCAACTTAAAGATCAATTTAGCGGATGAAACCGCAGCCATAAAGACAAAACCCGCCTACGCGGGTTATCAAGACCTGATTTTAGGTTAGCGGGTAGGTTGGGTTGACGCTAGGAAACCTAACATCTTTTTCCACTCACCATCTTCTCTATTTCCACTATTCCAATGCGATCGCACCTGTAGAAATTACCAATCACGGCGATGATTGTACGGGTAGCGAGCGCATTACCATGCATAAACAGCGATCGCACCTGTAGAAATTACCAATCACTGCGATGCTTGTACGAAGAGCGATCGCCTCTTTCTCAGCTGAGTTCGCCAATAGCATTACTTTAAAACATTCTGATTTATCAATGGCGAACTACCCCACCGCCAGCTCTGTAAACTTACGCATATAAGGCGACCTATATCCCAACACAATATCAGACTTAGGTACTCCGGATTCAATTAACTCGTTAGCTATTCCCACCTCAGTTCCATCCCGTTGAATCCAAATTTTTCCCTCCTTAATCTCGATGTGAATCACACATCCATAAACTCGTTTTTCTCCACGCCACCCCACATGAAACATCAGGTAGCGATCGCGTTCGATATCAAAAGCAATTTGCGTCTCCACTTCCCGATCTTCACAATCGCAGCTAGAGTGTTTTTCGACAATAGACTTAATTAGTTCTCTATATCTTTCTATCGCCATGATACAATCTCCTCTCTTAAAGGATTAAATACAATCAAGTTTAATTGCATCCGCGTCACTGACAGTTGAGCTAAACGTCTAGTGAAAAACTCTTCATAAATATCTTCCGGAACGGCTAGGTAAAGGACTCTATCTGGCTGTTGCTCTTCTAGAACCACTTTATAGTTCCAAGCTTGACCCATAGCTTCGTGAAACTGATTAATCAATGAAAGACCTAAAAAGCATTTAATTTCTACTGCTATTTTCTCTCCATATCTTTCGGCTCCTAATAAAGTATTTTCAGCACCTAAATCCACATATAACTTGTCATCGTCTACTTTGAGATACAAAGGATCGTCAGTAATTATCCACCCTTCCTTTTCCAAAGCTGAACGTACAACGGCATGAAAGATATCTTTTGTAGACATAGCTTTCCGTGAATCATACTGTTTAGTATAGGCGATTTAGTATACCTGTATCAGCATCCTAATACCCCAATATAAGCGAACAGGAATGGGAAAGGCGATCGCACCTGTAGACAATTACCAATCACGGCGATGATTGTACGAGTCGCGATCGCCTACACTCTATTCGTGTAGCACCAACAAAACAAAGAGCGATTGCCTGATCTCTAAACTCAAGAAGCCTCTCACCATTCAAATTGAATACTGAGAGGCTTAACTCAATAGGGGTAGCATGTCTTACTTTGCTCGGAACGGTAAAGTCAACATATCCATGACAGTCAGTGGTTTGGGGTATTCCTCTAAACCCATGTTAATCTTGCGCGTATCGCGGCAATAACGGTAAGTGCCAAACATTCGATCCCAAATCGTCAGTAGACTGCCAAAATTAGAGTCAGTTTCCTTCACTATCTGAGAGTGATGCACTCGATGATAGTTGGGTGTCACAATCAAATACGAGAGGATGCGATCAATTTTGGGTGAAAGTGCCCAGTTGCTATGTTGAAACACCTGATCGGCAACAAATAATGCTTCATACATCAACACATATTCTGGCTTAATGCCAAACAGCCAGATTAACAAAACTAGTGGCACATAAGAAGCCATCACCTCGATCGCATTAAACCGATAAGCTGTGGTAATGTTCATCTCTAAATCTGAATGATGCACTCGGTGAAAGCGCCACCCAATTGGCCAAAAGTGCATCATGCAATGCCAGCCATATCGATAAGAGTCAAGTATCAGAATAGACAGCACTGCCACTACCCCAGGAAAAGGAATACTGTGAAACAGTCCAGGCCAAATTTTTTGTTGTGCTGGCGACGCAACCCAGGCAGCAAACCAAATCATTGGGAACTTGGTAAGTAAGGTATTGAGGATTGCAACTGACAAATTCGCCCCAACTCTACTTTGCAAACTCTGCTTGTAGGTGTAAAAGGGAAATACGTTTTCCAAAATCCCGAAAAGTAACAAGCTAACCAAAATTATCGGAAGAGTGCTGTTCATTTTGACTTGTATCAGATGTGATGAAAGGAATTTTTGGCAAGGAGTCACCCTGAGGAGGAAGAAACGTTATACTCAATAATCTATACAAGTATCCTCAACTTACTATTCTAGAAATCTACTAAAAGAGAAAATTGAAGATTAAATAGCAATATGAAAAATCATCACTCAGTTCTAACAAAGCGTCCTGAAGTTTAGAGCTAATGCTAGTACCCTGAACGCTTTATTTAAGACCTCTCTACCTGCTTGATTGTATCCTCCACTACTGGATAATCTGACGCCCACGGTGACAATAGCCGATTTCCGACACTCGGTAGCCCTGAAATTTTTACTGGAGAATTTACCATCGAGATAACTACTTCGTCGTTGGTTGCGCTTTCTGCCTGCTTTAATCCTATTAGGCTCGTCAGCAAAAACCATCAGTTAGGAGCATTTGTTTTTAGATTTTTAAAAAATCAAACAGTTATATAAAGCTAGGGTTAACTCCCCTTCCTGAGTACACTGTAGCGGTAGCATTCCAGGGGTTTACCTCTAGATTACTGTGTTTATCAGTTAATCAATAGACATATCTAGCAAATAGGGAGTCGGGAGCCCTTGAGTCGGGAGTCGGGGAAGAAAGGCCATGCATCATTTTTGGTGGCGGCGAATGGGCCATGACGCCGAATATCTCAGCCTCACTCAAAGTTGGTTTGGCAGTAAGTATTGAGGATGTGGATGCAGTTAGCGATCGCACCCAAGTGAGCAATCTCATAACCATGGGTGTTTTGCGTCGGAAAACTCAAGCAGGCTGCACGCGCCACATGACCAAATTTCATCGCAATTGAGGCATCACTACCAAAGCCACTAATCGCTGCCAGCTGAAGAGGAACATGAATTGCTGCTGCTGCTTGCCGCAGTTCTCTATTTAGCCCTTCATCATAAATCCCGTAGCCATCTTGAGATAGTAGAACAGGTGCTTCTCCATCAGCAATCGGGTATTCAGCTGAGAGGGGGCAAATTTCTAAAGCAATCAAGGCATCCAGACGTTGATTCTGGGTGAAATAAAGTGCTCCAATCGCCCCCACCTCTTCCTTCGCTGATGCCACCAAATAAGTATCAACAACTGGCGTCTTGAGTTGTTCGGCTAACCCTAAAAGAATTGCCACAGATGCCTTATTATCCAGGGTGTAGCTAGCAATGTAATCCTTCAGCCGTATTGGTCGCTTGCGATGTTTACCTACTACTACACGAGTTCCTGGTCGTACACCAGCGGCTTCTAGTTCTTCCTCTGTACATTTAGTTTCAATCCAGGCATCTTCCCAACGCACTGGATTATCTTCTTGTTGGGCTTTTTGGGGAGATTCATGGGAAACATGGCGCGAACCAAAAGAGAGAATACCACTAATTGTTTGCTTGTCACCCAACAAATCCACAACGCCTTCTCCATAAACCCAAGGGAATGCACCCCCAAGTTTACGAACCTCAACACATCCGTTGGTGCCTATAGTTTTGACAATCGCTCCAATTTCATCTTTATGAGCAGTAATTGCGATAGCGGAGCGGGACGCCTTAGCGTCCTTTGCACCTTTTGAATCTTGTCCAGCAATTTTGGCGATTATATTACCCGCACTATCTTGCCAAACCTCTACTCCCAAAGCTTGAAATTGACAGATTAATAACTTGTCAATTTCTTCCTCAGCACCACTAGGAGAATGGTGTAACACTAATTCTTCAATTGTTTTGAACAGTTGCTCGTAATTCAATGAAGCCATGCTAGAAGCTAAGATTTTAGTGTTGAACTCATCTCACTTTGTTGTTAGTTGTTGGTTGTTGGTTGTTTGTGTTTTTTTTACAAATAATTAATAACAAATAACCATGTCTGAGTTCTATTTCAAACCTAACGGTTTTTAACGGGTTTAACGTTTTTCTGCTTTTTGCGCTTCAGCTTTAAACCCGCACCTAAGGCACCGAAGGCTAATACTCCCAACGTTGAACCCGGTTCGGGAACACCAGTCGGCTGAGTTGAATTAAGTGATGAAAAGGCTACGTCTGCAATTAGTTGATGACCAGCTGTTGTTGGGTGGATGCTGTCCCAAAATAAATACTGATTCTGAGCGTTTTGGTTGGCAGAAGCACATGATAGAACCGATAGGCAGGCTGTGGTAACGTTCGTAAAATTGAATTCTGCTGGATTGGCATATACCCTATTAAATAGAGAATTAGTGTCTATGAGGGTAAGGTTGACGCTGCTTCCCAGCTGCGGACTTAACGCAGCGATCGCTTGGGATAAGCCGGAGTTATGGGCATTGCTCAAAAGGCTGAGATTGGCGGATTGTTGAGGATCAGTGCGTGTACCAGGAAGGCTTCCTAAATCACCGAGGTTAAGCACCAAAATATTTTGAGCACCCACTCTAGCCAAAGAGGTGATTGCATTCGATATGTTGGTAATTGGTATTGTAGGATTGATTACGTTGCCCCCAAGGTAATCATTAGCACCAGCCCAAACAACATATAGACCGTTCGGATCAGCCGTGGGGTTGGCTTGCGTAAAGCCATTGATCTGCTGCTGCAATCCTGGTAGAAGAGTAGATATAGTATTGTTCGTGCCTGTGGTAGCACCGCCAAAGGCGAAATTAGTGTTGGGACTGGGATTTAATCCTAAATCTTGTGCGAGGTAATCTACCCAGATCAAACCATTAGAAAAACGTCCGTCAAAGTACGGAGATGCAGGAACTAGCCCTCTGGAAGCTGTAAACACATTACCTGTATCCGAGAGACTATCTCCAAAGACGTAAAGCTGACTAAAATTTGTAGCCATTGCCTTGAGCGGCAACAAAAAAGATAAGAGGAAAAACCCTGATGCTACAACTTTTTTGTTCATGTGAATTCTTTTCCTCCTAAGTTTTGGCTACTTCCCTGATGTCTCGTTGGAAAATCGAGAGCGTTAACTTCAAGCTTCAAAAAACAAGGCTGTACAAGAGTTAAAAGTAGATGAGTCTTTGGCCTAGGTTGATTTTCCAGCTACAGCTAAGTCAAGATGATCTTTTGTGAACGGGCAGACAGGAATATTCTTTCTTTATAGATTTTAAGATTAGAGGAAGTTGAACGAGTATTGTGTAAAGATCGTGTGAATTTTGCGAGAAGTTTCTCTCGCACTTTATGAGTTTTACGTTAAAGTCACCAAAGGCTAAAGGAAGGAGTAATTAAGCTAAAGTGGTTATCTTACCTAAGACAGGCACCATGATCTGTCGCTCACCACTATCGAAATGAACATCTCTCTTCCCCAACTCCCAACTCAAGGGCTCCCGACTCCCTATTTTCAAGACAAGCGTCATGGCGAGTTCGCCACAACCAAAAATAATGAATAGCCTTTCTTCTCCGACTCCCGACTCAAGGGCTCCCGACTCCCTATTTTCATAGGAGACAAAAAATAAAAGAATTTTGCGATCGCCAATTATTGACTAGGAGTACTAGACGGTGTAGCTTCTGGTGTAGCTGATGGCTGAGTGCTTGGCGGTTTAAGTTTCTGCGCCTCTTTGGCAGATAACCCTTCAGCCTGAGAGCCAAAATACCAGATAGCGATCGCTGCCTCAGACCGAGTTACTGGCTTTTTCGGTTGAAACAAGGTTGTGAAACCAAACACTCGACGGATATTTGACTGCTCTGCATTTTGGAAATCCGCTAACACAGCCCGCAATGCCTTCGGGTCAATTTTGGCAGCATCTTGGAAGCCCCAAGTTTGCTTCACAGCGTCAATCGAGGCTGTAGGCAACACCTGACGAGTATCCAGAGGGACTTTCCACAATATGAGATTTTCTCGCGTTAAGGGGACATCTGGGCGAAATAGAACTGCTGTACTGTCACCCGTCAAGGGACTAGAAATTATCCCGGCCTCTGCCAATGCCTGAATACTGGGGAAATCTGGATCAGTTCGGGCGACATCCTGGAAAGCTGATTGAGATGTTGCTGACGCCAAACGAATTTGCTGTCCTGGGCGATTAACATAAATCTTATTGTTAGCCGCAACCAACCAACGGGCAAACTCGCGGCGCGTTATGGCTTTATTCGGTTGAAACTGGGCGCTAGTAGCGTCTGGATTACTTTTAGAGCTAGATGGTTGAGTAGATAAGACTCCCAAAGCCGCTAAATCTTGAATCTGCTGGCGTAATTCTTGAGGAAGTTTATCAAGGTCATTAAAGTCCTGTGATGATGCTGTAGATGTCCCAGTTGTCTGAGTGGCTACGTTTGGCGACTCTGTTGGTTGTGGCGACTCTTGCTTGTCAGAAAGTCCAGAAGCCGTCTGATTACTATTGCGGACATACTTAATGTCAAATTGCGTGATGCTTGCAGAAGTCTTGCCTCCAATTGGAGGTGTCGAGGAAGGCTGACTAGAATTACTGGATGCAATATCAGATGGAACAGACACTGTAACTTGCAAGTCATTCCGACGGGAAACAAGAGTACCACCCGTGTCATCAGCTGGCTGAGAGACAATTTGCCAGTTGTTGGAGGTAAATTCTTTTTGGTAAAAGCTCTGGATGGCATTAATAGGGTCAGGGGATGACCAACTTGTCAAGTGACCTTGTGCATCTGACACTGACAAAGGTTCGACTTTCTCGACTTTCGCCTCTGGATAACGCGGAATTTCAGGAGGGAAATCTGCTGGTAGTTGCGCTGTTGTCTGATTTTGAGGATTGTTTGGAGATGTAGCACCAAAAATTGTTGAGTTATCCTTCAGCTTGGGATCTGCCGCAAAGGATCGCTCAAGCGCAGTGCCCGTTGGACTGTTGGCACAGGAGGTCAACAAACCCAGTAGGCAAGTGGCTAAACCAGCAAGTATGATAGGGCGTTTATCGAACAGCACGGTATTTGACAAGTCATCTCATTTCCTACGCTAACGCAAATCCACGGTGGTCAGTCACTCGAAAGGATGAAGGATGAAGGATGAGGGATGAGGGATAAAGGGCGAATGCGCCATTAGCCCTATAAACCTACTAGTAATAGTGCTTGAAATATTGAAGATTTATTTTATTTTCATAAATAAATAATGATACTTGTGCCCAAAATTTTTCATCCCGACGCTATCATCCCTCATCCCTCATCCTTTCAAAGGTCAGTTGGATGAACTTACATTACCCATTACCCATTACCCATTTTCAACCTAGAGCGTGGTATCTTGGCTGAGAGTCAAAACTGGCCAAGACTTTTGGGTGAGGTCAATATACCAGCTGTTTTCGTTTAAATATATGGCTTCAGAGGAAAAAAAATTAGCAGCGGCAAATAAGTCTCCTAGAGTGCCAAGTTCAACGCCAGAGGATATCAAGCTCGATCAGTCCACTGTTGTTACTCAGGATACAAAATCGACTAGCCAAGAGTCTAAATTTTGGCAGCGATCGCGGGAAAATTTGCAAATAATCGCGATCGCTCTAGCTTTAGCACTTTTGATTCGAGCGTTTGTGGCAGAACCTCGCTACATTCCCTCAGATTCAATGCTACCAACCTTAGAAGTTGGCGATCGCTTAGTCGTTGAAAAAATCTCCTACCATTTTCGCCCCCCCGCAACGGGTGAAATCATCGTTTTCGATCCACCCCAACAACTGCAAATTCAGGGTTACGCCAAAGACCAAGCGTTCATTAAACGGGTAATTGGAACACCAGGGCAAACGGTTCAAGTTCAAAACGGCAAAGTTTACCTCAATGGCACTCCTTTAAAAGAAAACTACATTGCCGAACCGCCAGCCTACAACATGGAATCAGTGAAGGTACCTGAAGACCAGCTGTTTGTTATGGGAGATAACCGTAATAACAGCAATGATTCCCACGTTTGGGGTTTTTTGCCTAAACAAAATGTCATTGGTCACGCTTGTTACCGCTTCTGGCCGTTTAATCGGATTGGTCGCGTCTAACACCTTCTCCTCTATAATCTCTATCAACGATGAAAATTCTTGTACATCAATAGTCAACCAAGAAAGGATGAGGGATGTAATTCCTCCTGACTCCTGACTTGGATGGGGATTATTAGAAGCGTAGATAGTACATTAGCTCAGATGTTAGCTGAGGGTTGAGGGCAAGGCGTTGCTGGAAATCAGCAAGATTACGGTATGCACCAAAATCATTGCGATTTTGCGCGATCGCTCTGGCAAGAAACAAGTCAACCGCCGGGATTTTAGTCAGTTGTTCTACTGAGGCCGTATTCGGGTTGAGCTGCTGAGGTATTGAGAGACTTTCGGCATCATAGTAACAAAACCGCAGAACTGGTTCTAACGGTTTGAGGCGTTGTACTGACAGGCTAAGGGCTGCGGCAATGTCTTCTATGCAGCAAAACTGTACGCCCATTTTGGTCAGTTCAACTAGCGATCGCGCTTGATGAATTGATATTCCAGGCAGCCTCAGCCAGTCATCAACACAGGCTTGATTAACATCAATTTGGATACCCAATGCTGCGGCTACTGCAATTTCTTCTGTTGATTTCAGGCGATAGTAGGGGTCTCTCTGAAGCCGTACTCGGATTGCCTGCCAACTTGGGTTAAGTCTAGATGGTGGAAGCCAGTCAAACATTGTCATCTGTCTTAAGAGATACGATCTAGTAATTGGCGGCGTTTTTGCTCAAATTCATACTCGGACATCAGCCCATCTTGACGAAGGCTATCTAGCTGTCGGAGAGAATCTGCGATCGCTCCTACTTGAGACGGGTCAATTCCAGCCGATGAAGTTGCGATCGACGAGTCCACAGGTATCACACCCTGGTTAAAATTTCGGTCAAACTCATCCCGATCTTGTGCCAGATACCACACTCCTTCAATTGCACTAGCAACCTGAGGAATATACGTCCATCCCAGGACTAAATACACAATTCCCCAGAGCGGTTGTCCCAGATAAAACTTGTGGAATCCGGAAATGGGTATCACCGTCCCACTGAATGCTAGAAGCGCAGCAATTTTTCTGCTTTTCGGCTTGCTCAACATACTTGCTCTTACCCCTAGAAATAGCTTTATTCAAAGAAAAAATCAGCGACTCCACATCTTAACTATGATATTTACCTTGTTCTTGAGCTAACTTTTCACAGAAAGTCGCCTTACCCATTACCCATTACCCATACTTTTATCTTTTTGTGGGGGTCTGGGGGAACTATAAGACCCACGCCATAATCTGAGGATGTCACTCACATGATGAGGGTAGACCAGAGTGGATGATACGGAAAACCGAAGTTTGCGGAAGCTCTGTTGGGCACTAAGATGTGATTACAACGAAGCAGTACAACCCACTTGGTTGATGGGGAAAGACAATGGGTTTTTTTGATTCAGAGATTGTTCAGCAAGAAGCCAAGCAGCTGTTTGAAGATTATCAATCCCTAATCCAGCTGGGAGGAAGCTATGGAAAATTTGACTTTGAAGGTAAAAAGATTTTTATCGAGCAGATGGAATCCTTGATGGATCGCTATCGGATTTTCATGAAGCGTTTCGAGTTATCAGAAGACTTTATGGCGCAAATGACCGTAGAACAGTTAAAAACACAGCTTGGTCAATTTGGCATTACGCCTCAACAAATGTTCGACCAAATGAACATGACTCTACAGCGGATGAAGTCAGAGCTAGAAAAGCCACATTAGTCCTCAGCTAGACACGGGCGAAAGTGCAGCATACGTAGAAGCGTAGAAGCTTTAGCGTAACGGCTTCCTTGGTACTGGGCGTAATCCGAAGAAGAACCTAGAGGGTAACTCTTCTAAAAAACTAGCCTTCGTGTTTCCCGAAAAGTAGGGCTATCTTGTGAGATTCAGTGGGACGCTCTAGCGTCTAAGGAGTAGCTATTCCCCAGCTAGGCACCATGAGCAGAAGCTCACAAAGAAGGGACAAAAATTTCTTTTCTTCCCGCTTCCCTATTTTCATGACAGCCGTCCACGCGAGCGATCGCACGAACATTGGATGAAAATTTCTTTTTTCCGACTCCCGACTCCCGACTCCCGACTCTCTATTTTCACGACACAGGACAAAAGCTAAAGCACTTCGCCACCAGCTTTTTATTCGGTATTCATGATTATAGGACGAACTCAAAATCAGCACTGACTGCTGAACTACAAAAGCTGAGAGCTGAACCTTATCTAAGGGCGGTTAAATTTGGCAGGCGAGGGAAAGTACTGCACTGGCTCATTCTTCAATGCCTTAAGCATAAAATTCCGCCAGATGGGTGCAGCATATACACCACCTGTTGCGCCACCTCCTATCGGTCTATTGTTATCATTGCCAACCCAAACGGCTGTTGACAACTGCGGTACGTATCCTACGAACCAAATATCCCGCTCCGAGGATGTTGTACCAGTTTTACCCGCTGCCGGTCGTCCGATCTGAGCATGTTTCCCTGTACCGCTAGTAACCACACTTTGCAGTACGCTGGTCAGGGAAGCAGTCGCCCAAGGATCGAGAACTAGCCTGGGTTTAGGTGTATTGTCTAGCAACACATTTCCAGCGCTATCAGTAACCCGAACAATGATCGTTGTGTCAGAATGCCAACCATTACTGGCAAATGTGGCATAAGATCCCGCCATTTCCAAAGGCGTCACCCCAATCGCCCCCAACGGCAGAGATGTCACCGGTTCCATAGGACTTTTAATCCCAAGAGTACGGCAGGTTTCAATCACTTTATCAAGTCCCACGGCTTTGCCTATCTTTACGGCTGGGACATTAGTAGACATCGTTAAGGCTGTGCGAATGCTCATAGCACCAGAGTATCCACCGCCGTAGTTTCTGGGAGAGTACCAGCCGCTACCATCCCGATAACTAACTGGACCATCGTAAACGGTAGAACTCGGTGAGTATTTGCCTGTGGCAAAGGCAGTGTAGTAAACAAACGGCTTAAAAGCTGATCCAGGCTGTCGTCGGGCTTGAATGGCGCGGTTATACTGGCTTTTTTTGTAACGAACTCCGCCGACTACGGCTTTGACAAAATGCGTTCGAGGATCGACCGCTGCTAGAGCTATCTGATCCGCGTAAACTCTCAAGTTGTTGTGGGCGCGACGTACAGATTCTTCTGCCATCCGCTGGAAATTGTAATCAATTGTAGTCTGGACTCGCATTCCACCTTTAAGAACAGCATCCCGACCAAATCGCTCATTTAACTCATTGACAACGGCTTCTGTAACGTAAGGGAGTTCACTAGTTTGCCAGGACGTAAGCTTGCCCAGTTTGACCTTTTGCTTACGAGCGGCTTCTTCCTCTGCTGCTGTAATCCATCCCAACTCTCGCATCCGGTTCAAGACGAGCGATTGTCGCTCTTTTGCTTTTTCGAGGTTCACGAAGGGACTATATTCTTCCGGAGACTGAATTAATCCGGCCAACATTGCCGACTCTGCCAAGTTAAGCTGATCGGAAGACTTATTAAAGTAGCTTTCGGCAGCCGTTTGGATGCCGTAATTATTGTGACCCCAATAGATTTGATTGAGGTACATTTCTAAAATTTGGTCTTTGGTGAAGATTTGCTCAATGCGGATGGCCATCACGGCTTCGGCAACTTTGCGGCTAAACTTACGTTCTGGCTTGAGAAACAGATTTTTCACCAGCTGCATCGTCAGCGTTGAACCGCCTTCGACCACTCTGCCTTGCTCACGGTTGATTAACAATGCACGACCAACACTGTTAGGATTAATGCCGTGATGTGAATAAAAGTGGCTATCTTCCATAGCCAGCACTGCCCGCTTGAGGTTCGGGGTAATTTTGTCTAATTTGACAACTTCGCGGTTAGCTTCACCATGGAGACTCGCAAGAGACCGCCCTTTAACGTCATAGATATAAGTTGTTTCTGAGGGTACATAGCCCCGTAGCACTCTGACATCTGGGAGATTGCGGAAGCTAGTCGCTAAGCCAACTAGCCCACCAGCGACAACCGAGCTGGCTAGCATAGTGATGCCGAGAACGGTTCCGCCTGTTACCTGAGCGACTCCTTGCACAAACCGAAGCCCTGGAGAGGAGCTGCTTTTTTTATCGGATTTTTGTTGAATAGTGCTAGATGACACAGCGATTTCACTTCCTCACTCGAAAAAAAACTGAACGTACATGCGTAGGCAACTTTATGTCAATACTTCCTATAGATGATTACAGAAATTTATAGCAACAGCAGGACTACAGATAAACTATGTTCGAGTATAAAAATCTCAACAATGCTAAACAATCTTGGCAGGTCAGGAGTTGCAAAGTCTTCTCCATTATCGTTAGCGTAGGTGTTTGTCATTTGAGTTTCCTATACTCTACAAGCGTTAGCGAAGCAGCCTTGCAGAAGCTAATGGATATTTTGGCATTTTTGGCAAAACAATGTTATCTGGCAGCATGAGATTTGTACAAGATAAAGTTAAATTTAAACCAGCCATACCCCTGTAGTCACTCCTCAACAACGTCAAAAGACGAATGTCTAATTCTCAATTCGCAATTTCTACTCCAAAATCTGCAATTCCCAACGAGCTAGCTTGGCTTTACCGTGGTATCAGTGAAATTTTTCCGAACCAATTAGAGTCTAAAGATGTAAATGAAAACCTGGTTCAACGGTTAGAGCAAACAGACCGTCCTTTACGGGTTAAATTGGGCATTGACCCGACTGGGGCAGATATACACCTAGGTCATAGTATTCCAGTGCGGAAGTTACGCTCCTTTCAAGATGCTGGTCACATAGCTGTCCTAATCATTGGAGATTTTACCGCAAGGATCGGTGACCCAACAGGAAAATCTGAGGTGCGCCGCCAACTTTCCCCCGCCGAAGTGCAGCAAAATGCTAGAGACTACTTGGATCAGGTGCGCCCCATTTTAGATTTTGAAACACCCGGACGCCTGGAAATTCGCTACAACTCTGAGTGGCTAGAACCGTTGGATCTATCGAAAATTCAAGAGCTATTAGCGACAATGACTGTAGGGCAGATGCTGGCGAAGGAGGGCTTCGCAGAACGATACAAGCAGGAAAGCCCGATTTACCTTCATGAATTTCTCTACCCGTTGATGCAAGGCTATGACTCGGTGGCGGTGAAAGCTGATGTTGAATTGGGGGGAACTGACCAAAAATTTAACATTGCCGTGGGGCGAGATTTGCAGCGGCATTTTGGTCTAAGTCCACAGTTTGGCTTGCTAGTGCCGATTTTGATTGGGACAGATGGAGTGCAGAAAATGTCCAAATCGTTGGGCAATTATGTTGGGTTAAGGGAAGACGCCTTGAGCATGTACTCTAAGCTGCAAAAGACTCCTGATCATCTGTTAGAGCAGTATTTTGAACTGCTGACCGATTTGCCATTGGATCAGCTACCACAAGAAGCACGCGATCGCCAAAAACTTCTCGCCTTCAACATTGTCGCCCAGTACCACGGCGATCAAAAGGCACAGGAAGCACAACAAGGTGCCCAGAAAATGACACAGGGAGATTACACCAGTACTGGTGATGCTGTCCCAGAATTTTCTCTGGCTAATGTAGAGTTTCCCGCTAAGTTGTTCTATGTCCTCAATGCCAGTGGTTTGTGCAAAAGTAGTGGAGAAGGGCGGCGACTGATTAAAGATGGAGGTGTGAAGCTAGATGGCGATCGCATTTGTGACATTGACCTCACCTTTGACTCTCCAGCTGCCTTGGCCGGCAAGATTTTACAAATTGGGAAAAAGAAGTTTGTTCGGCTGGTAGTATAACGAGGTTAGCAGGGGGAACAGGTAGAAAGTTAGCAAGCTAGACCCTCATGAGATGAAAGCTCACGAACGTTGAATAAAAATCGCTCTTCCCCGACTCCCGACTCCCGACTCCCGACTCCCGACTCCCGACTCCCTATTTTCAAATTAGGAGGTTGTTTTAACCTTCCAACCTTCAACCCTTCAACCTTCAACCCATAACGGATGGCGACAGAAGACCGTATTATTGTTCCCTTAGATGTTTCGAGTGAGGCACAAGCGATCGCTCTGGTGGAACAGTTACCCCAAGTAACGTTCTGGAAAGTAGGGTTAGAACTATTTGTCAGCAGCGGTTCTAACATCCTTCGCACCCTAAAAGATCGACAAAAACGGATATTTCTTGACCTAAAATTTCACGATATCCCCAATACAGTCGCTGGAGCTTGCCGAGAGGCAGCAGCCTACGGTGTGGATTTAATCACCGTCCACGCTACTGCTGGTCGTCAGGCACTCCAAGCCGCCCACTCAGCAGCACTAGAAGGTTCAGAAACAGCCGGATGCTCACCTGCTAAACTCATAGCGATTACCCTGCTGACGAGTCTAAACTCACGAGATTTAGCGTTTGACCTAAAAATCCCCTTAGAGTTGCCAGAATACGTTTTACAGATGGCCTTATTAGCAAAAGACGCGAGGCTAGATGGAGTTGTTTGCTCTCCTCAAGAGGTGGAACAACTGCGGTCTACTTGTGGTGATGACTTTCTTCTTGTTTGTCCCGGCGTGCGTCCCAAATGGTCTGAAACGGGAGATCAGAGGCGGGCTATGACACCATCTGATGCCATTAAAGCCGGTGCCGATTACCTGGTCATCGGGCGACCCATTACCGCCGCTACTGACCCCGTTGCAGCCTGGGAGAGGATTTGCGACGAACTAGCTGCTGCCGGTGTATAAGGTTCAGTTCGGTCGATGGCTTCTAGTTTTCTGTTGGCTAGGGCTACAGACTGTAAAAGCAAATGAAAGCCTACTTGCTTTCCCCTCATCTCCCTCATTTGTTCATCTCCTCACTCGTGACCCAACAACCAGCTCAGGATATCACCGAGAGAAATTGGGTCACAAGCCCCCGAATTTATTGGTGGGCAACAAACAAATTTTTACCCAACGACTAGGCCAGGGTAAAGCTTCGGCTCCGCTCAGCTTTACCTTATTTCAAGCCTCCGGATTCATCCGTGGAGACAATCCAAAATCCAAAATCCAAAATCCAAAATCGAATGACCCTTCGACAGGCTCAGGGTATCACCCCTCACAGCTTAGTCAATCATTGAAGTGCCCTGCTGACGTAAAGACTTTAACCTCTATGTTGATCAAGGATTTACCCAGCTATGCTAATCGAGTACTCAGACAAGCTCGACGCTTGGACAGAAAAAATAACAGCGCCAGTTATGTAGTCCTGGCAGGAAACCCAGAATTTGAACCTCTCACTTTAGGTCCTGGTCTATATAACCCCACAACTCCAGGTGCTGACCTAGAACCACCCCAGCAAGTTTTCCTTACCACTCTAGAACGTCAGTATATAGGGGGCAAGGCAATTGAATCACAGCATTATCACTGGTTATTTCTGACTCAAACACCTGAAGGCTGGCGATTAGCTATGATGTTTTCCCAGATTGGTTCCTTTTTACCAGGACGGGCACCGACACCGCCCAGAGAAAGCAGCAATGGCGTCATTGGTCAAGCCGTTACGATATGGCTGCGAGATTGCCGCGCCGGAGGCATTCGACCTCGTAGAGCATCGATTTAGGATTTCACGTATATCGACCGAGAAGGGATGAGGGGGATGGCACAGATGAGAGAGAAATTTTCTGCTCAGGACTTACGCATGGACACCACATATGGTATGGGCGAACGGCCGTTCGCCCCTACAAATGGCGATTCAAAAGGAAATTTTCACCAATCCTATGCTGTTTTGAGAAAAGTTATCAATCGAGGGTGTGGGGCTTTGTTGAAAGTCGTGATCAGGAGCTTTGCGATCGCACTATTCTTGCTCATAGTGTTGACTCTAGAGTTGCCTGCCGAGGCTAAGGTTACACGCTTTCTACAAGGCAACTGGGCTGATGTCAATCCCCCATTGGCTGGCCCAGCACATGACTTGGGTGGAGGTGGCCCTGATGTAGACCCAGCTATCCAATGGATGATCAACCAAGTTAGGGGATGTAATGACTGCTCAACCAAGGTTGATGTGGTAGTAATCCGCTCTTCCGGCGATGACGGATATAATGCACCAATCTTAGCCATGAACGGTGTAGACTCAGTTGAAACTCTCATCATCAAGAGTCGGGAAGATGCAAACAAGGCTGACGTTGTGGATACAGTAAACAAAGCTGAGGTAATCTTCTTTGCAGGTGGTGACCAGTGCGAATACACAAGGAACTATAAGAGGACTGGCGTTGAGACTGCTGTAGAATCGGTCTACACGAGAGGAGGCGGCATCGGTGGAACCAGCGCAGGCACAATGATTCAAAGTGATTTCATCTATAGCGCTTGTTCAGACACTGTTGAGACTAAGGAAGCTCTTAGTGACCCCTACGAAGATATTAGTTTCACCTACGACTTCTTCAAGTGGGCAAATCTGAAGGGAACTCTTGCAGATACGCACTTTGATAAGCGCGATAGGATGGGTCGCACTATGACTTTTATTGCCCGTCAAATCAGGGATGGGATAGCTGACAGTGCTTTAGGAATAGCGGTAGGTGAGCAGACATCAGTTGTGGTGGACAAAAACGGTCTGGCGCGGGTTATGGGAAAAAGTCCGGTCTACTTTATACTGGGTGACCACCTACCTGAGGTATGTGAGCCTCAAACCCCTCTCACCTTCTCCGACTACAAGATTTGGAAGGTAGAGAGTGGTAAGACATTCGACCTTAAAACTAGACCAACAAAGGGCTACTATCTCAAGAGCGTTAACAAAGGGCGGATTGACTCCAACCCATACGAGCAGTAGAAATTGATTAGTGCGCTGAGCTTGAGAGGGTGTCTGAAAAGTTTTTGCAGGGGCTTTGGTATCGTGCCCCTACCCTGTGGTACTTTTTTGTTAAAAGTCTCAAGTCTAATGTTCAAATTGCTCATCACTCATAGCTAAAGAAGAAGGTTTACGTTTAGTGCGCTCCTCCTGCAACAAACTAAAGGAACAGGTGTCCTCCCTTTGTTTACAGCTTTCGGGTAAACCCTAAGTATAAATACAGTTTAAGAGGAATTTTTCCGACCTTTCCAGAGCTATCAATTTCACCAAAAATTGAGGAAAGAATCCGGAAAGCTGGGGTGTCCATTTGTAGCTTAGGGTGTTCTCTCAAAAGGAGAAACTTTTTAATGCTAAGTGATTTCTTTATAGCAATTCTCGCTTGAATGTAATTCTCTCTTGTCCAAAACCAAAATATTGGTCTGCCATCCAAGTGAGAACTGCTAGATTAGTTAGGCAATTTCTAGTTAATTGACAAAAATTTGTGCTTCTGTGTCCAGTCAGATTGGATAGTGCAACAATATATAGGTTAGTTTTTCCAAAAACTTTCTGCTGATACAATCAAAGTACCCTCAAGGGTAATGTCAAAGCTAGAGACTTTTGTTCAAGATATATAGCAAGCCGATTAATTTGCTTGTATCAATCAGCTCAAACTTTTCAAAAACCTGTATACTAAGCAAGTTATACAGATGTTACTACTTTACTCAACGGAGGTATTCTGATGAATCGTAGTCTTGTTCTTCCCGTTATTGTCGAATCTAGCATCACATTCTTTGCCTTTCTTTTGCTTGTCATCTTAATCTTCTAGAGCGTAGGTTCAGCACTATAACTTGACCAATTAACTCTTGTATGAGTTTACAGAAAATCAAGGATTACTGCCTCCTCTGCTCCTTCCATATAATCACACCGAGGTATGATTACTGGACTGAGGCTCTCTTAGACACAGCAACAAGACGGCTCAAAAAAAACACCGCATCTCAAGTTGGTTCAACCCTCAAAAAATTAGGTTTTGAGGGTTGAATTATTTGTGGGGAACCTTGCTCATTGAGAGCCAATCAAATGGCATCCTGTCAGCACTCAGGGGAGCGATCGCATTTCAAAACCCCCCAAGCCGTATCGCATCTGGAGAAACGCCTCGATAGTCCATAAGTGAGCATTTAATTATTTGGAGTATCCTCACCCAAACTATCCAGTAATTTTTGTAAGAGTTCTCTTTGATGACGAATGTAGTCATCGCCAGGGACAATTTCTAGAGAGCGAGTAAACACTATTAGCGCCACTTGCCAACTTTTGAAAGCATCATGTTCTTGAGATAACTTAACCTGCAAACTCCCCAGTCTTTTGAGTGTTAACCCTTTGTTGTTGAGGGCTGTAATGAAATCTGGGACGAGGGTGAGGGTTCTGTTGTAAGCAGCGATCGCATCAGTATATGATTGCAAGGCTTGCTGGTGCTGGACAAGTTGAGTTTGTAAGTCTCCCAGTCTTTGCAGCGTGTATCCCTTGTTGTTGAAAGCACTGATGTAATCTGGCGCTAAGGACAGAGCACTATTGTAAGCAGCGATCGCATCAGTATATGATTGCAAGGCTTGTTCATGGTGGACAAGCTGAGTTTGTAAGTTCCCTAAACTGGAGAGTACACTACCCTTGTTGTTGAAAACGTCCTTGTCGCCCGGAGCCAGGGATAGGGAGCGACTGTAAGCGACGACCGCTTCTTGATAAGATTTTAGGGCTTGCTCGTGCTGGGCTAGTTGAGCTTGTAAATCCCCGAGTCTGTGCAACGTGCTCCCCTGATTATTGAGAGCATTAATGTCATGTGGGGCTAGAGATAGGGCGCGAGCGTAGGAGGCGATCGCTTCGCTGTAGGAGTGTATGGCTTGTTTATGATTAGATAGTTGAGTATGTAAGTTCCCCAACTTTTGCAGCACCTTTCCCTGGTTGTTCAGAGCATAGATGTAATCTGGAGATGGTGTAAGAGTGCGACTATAGGAAGCGATCGCTTGACTATAGGTATGCAAGGCTTGCTCGTGTTGGGATAGTTGGGTGTGTAAGTCCTCCAAATTTTGTAGCTCACTCACCTGAGTGTTGAGAGTAGTAGTATCATCCGAGGTGCCTAGTTTTAGGTGTTTAGCGTAGGCGGTAATAGCTTCTAAATAGGCGGATTTAGAGGAGTTCGGCTCTTGCCCGGTGTTCTTGTTGATATTCATGGGAGTACCACTCAGGTATTCATCGAAATGATACCTTCAGTAGCAACTTCTGAACTAACTTCTGTAGAGGTGATTAGCCTGAAAGGCATAGCGGTAAGCGCCTCACAGTGCTGTTTGAGGAAATTGACGCAATCCCACAGCTAGAAGCTGTGGGATTGAGCGATAGTCGCGAATTGAGTTACCTACGACGACACGATGACAGCACAAGGCTTATCGCCTCGTTTCAAATCCCCGCAACCCTTCTAGTTCTTCGTACTCAATTGCCACATCTTTAACCACAGCAGCGATTGGCCCTTTGTAACACCATCGAATCATCTCATCAACTACCGTTTTACTTCCTTCAAAAACGGCTTCTACACGACCATCCGAGAGATTCCGCACCCATCCATTAACACCTAATCGGTTAGCTTCATCCATAGTAAAGTAGCGGTAGCCGACGCCCTGAACTCTTCCGGAAACGAAAACATGGGCGCGAATTTGCTCTTTTGGTGCTGATGAATTTGGCATTGATCTAATGGGGTGTTGACATTATCGGGTGCGGGATGCATACCCCACAAGAATCAATTTTATTCTGGGATAGACCGAAGAACCCGTCATAGAACACCGATGCAGTAATCAGCAGCCGAGGGCAGCTAAGCAGTAGCGAGTTGAGCGGAGGCTGTCAAGGGTTCAGGTATGATGACTTGTAGGTGTACTTCTCATCTGTCTTTTGGGCAGGGTTGGTCTAGACATAGCGCTGGTGCAGTATTAAGGGCACAATTAGATATTACGCCACTATACTTAAGACTTACTGAAGTTTATATCAAAGATGTGGTCAGAGCATCTGGGTCGCCAAGAGTACAAATTTAGCCTCAGTATGAATAGTTCTAAGACTCAAATCAGTTTAACTGAGCAACTTGCTCAGGCAGAATCTTCTCTAAATATTTTTTTTTCATTATCGTCTGACCTATTGTGCCTTCGCGAACAAGACGGATATTTTAAGCAGCTGAATCCGGCGTGGGAAAAAATCTTAGGATGGACTTTGCCTGAACTGCTAGGCAAGCCTTGGATTGAGTTTGTTCACCCAGATGATGTGACAGCCACTCTCACTGCTGAGACACAGTGCAACCAAGAAAACGTGACTGAATATGAAAATCGCTATCGCCACAAAGATGGTAGTTATCTTTGGCTATCTTGGAGAGTATCAAAGACTGAAAATGGATTCTCCTATGCCCTTGGTAAGGACATTACAGCTACAACACAGGCACAAGAGAAACAGCGCGATCGCGTCAAGCAAGGCCATAGCAATGCTCTAATGAGCTACGTTGTGTTTGCTGCTCTCAAAGCCCAAAAGATATGGTCAGATAACATAGTGGCGTCGTTGAGAATCGTGAGCGATATCTTTGTCAATGCCTTGAACCGTAAGCAAGTCAAATCAAAGCTATTGAACAAT
>DALYIW010000050.1:0-6126 GCA_031970155.1 Coleofasciculaceae cyanobacterium CTOTU46601
ACGCATGGACACCACATATAGTAGGGGTGAACGGCCGTTCACCCTTACATATGGCCTTTCAAAAGGAAATTTGCGTAAGTCCTAAATTTAGCAATGTCCCGCTCAAAATAACCCTCAAAGATACAGAAAAAGGGTCTTATTCCAGCTTTCGACCCACCATATACCACAAACCCACCGCGTAGCGAACGTAGTCTAAGTCTGTAAAGCCCGCTTTGGCAAACTCATACTCGAAGTTGAAGCTGATAAAATCATTCAACCAAGGTTCTTGAAAAGAAGCATTGAGAGCGTATTCTCCGCGATAGGTGTCCGCATAGAGTACCCAACCACCTGGTTTGGTGATACGGTACATTTCCTTGAGGATTTTAGGCGTCCACTCTTTTGGTGTTTCGTGGAACAGCAGTGATGAAGTGACAATATCAAACGAGTTGTCAGGATAGGGAGTGTGACGGGCATCTACCTGCTCAAATGTTGTGCGATCGCTTAATCCCACTTTATTAAATTTGTGCTTACTGATGACCAGCATATATGGCGAAACATCAGTAACAGTCAACCTTGCCTGCGGGAACCGCTGCGCTAAAGCCAATGCGCCTTCTGCCGTACCTGCACCAAGCTCTAGCACAGTTTCAATTGGAGCATCAAGCGGAATCAGTTGGGCCATCGTTTCGCGCAACTGCTGGCAACTAACCTTATGGCTTAGAGAAATAATGGCATCCATCGCCGCATCCCAGGCAATGCAATTCTGAGGATTGGTATAGCTGTCGGTTACGCCATGAATAGGAGCATGGATATAGTCGGGGTAATAGTCATCGTCTGTACGATAACCTTTTAGTTCTTCTTCCCAGTTAATCGAGCCGTATTCTTGCATTACTGATGGCATCACGGCGGTGATACGCTGCATAATCTCGGTTCGATAAGCTTCTTTGTCCTGTGCCTTCCATCTAGACATGAGTAAAAACCTGCTCTGTTGTATTACAAAGTGTAGTCATTGGATGGCCAACACACATATGTTACTCCGCCTCCTTGTCCTCCTTGTCTCTCCTTGTCTATAAATCAAATAGACTCGCTATATATCTATATATAAAGTAGGAGTTGTTGGTTTATATAATGAGCTTTTTGATGGGGTGTGCAGTTTGGGGTCATAAAAGTTGGGTTGGTGAACTCTATCCTAAGGGAAGTCGAGCGGCAGAATTTTTACACCTTTACACTCAGCGTTTTACTACAGTTGAAGGAAACACAACGTTCTACGCCGTGCCTAATCAGAAAACTGTGGCACATTGGGCTTCTCAAATGCCAGCAGGATTTGAACTTTGCCCAAAGTTACCTCGTCAGCTAACGCATAACGGCTTATTGCAACCATCAATTTCTGGTGCTTTAGAGTTTTTAGAGCAAATGCAGGGTTTAGGCAAGCACTTAGGCCCTGTTTTTGCTCAACTACCACCTAGCTACGAACCTGCTTTACTAGACGATCTCACTGCCTTCCTCAGTGCTTGGCCTCGAAATGAAGCACCCCTAGCTGTAGAAGTCCGCCATCCTGACTGGTTTGAGGAACCTCACGCGGATAATCTCAATACAATATTGCAACAACTAGGGGTTGGACGAGTGCTATTGGACACTCGTCCCGTATATAGTGGGCCAGCTAGCTACGGACAGCAACCTGTAGAATCGCGAAAGCCTAATGTGCCATTGCCACCTATTGTCACTGCGTCGTTTAGTTTAGTGCGTTTTATCAGCTATCCTGATCCACAGGTGAATCAGCGATTTCTAGAAGAATGGGTAACATTGGTTGACAAGTGGTTACGCTTAAATAGGCGCATCTACTTTTTTGTCCACTGTCCAATTGAGAAGTATTCTCCCGGAAATGCTCGTCACTTCCAGGATTTACTCGAACAACACGGTGTACCAGTTCCTCCTTTACCATGGAATAAGATTGACCAGTCACCTACCCAGCTGAAACTTTTCTAAATTTTTGGGCATTTCAGAGCATCAGTCCAGTAAAAACTCCTAACCCCTGTAAGGACTACAAAAACTAGACGGTAGATTGCATCCCTTCCCAAAAACAAGGGTTAAAAGGTGTAGTTAAACAACGAAACTCTCCGGCGCAAGTAACCCTCTTTCAACAGGGATACAAGAGCAACGACAGGTGAGTCTAGTCAAACCCACCAAGAACGAATAAATCAGGGCGTTACAGAAAACAGAATATGAAAAAAGAAATGTCCTACAGTATTGTTTGGATTAAGGATTAAGAAGGGTATATGGAAGAAATTGCTATCACTCGTTGCCGAGATTCTCTGATGCAGTCTATAGAAGAGCTAGGCGGTAAAATCGAGCTGGCTCAACTTGAACATATCGTTGACTTGATTATCCGCGCCATGACGGGTCCCTGGCGTTTTTTTCACACAACTGAACATATTTTTGAAGTTGGTAAGTCAGACGAGCCTATAGAGGTTTTAGCCGCATTGTTTCACGACCTGGTATATGTGCAAGTCGATCAAGGCGTCAGTCTCAACATCAGCAGTTACATTGCTCCTTTTGTTAAAGATGTCAAAGGACAGCTAGTAATTAGAGAATCCCATGAGCTGCCTGATTCTCGGTTGTTTGAAATTGTCACAGACATATTTGGACTGGCTCCCGGTCAAGTGCTGTCTCCATTTGCAGGGCAAAATGAATTCTTAAGTGCATTAATTGCTGCTTTATCTTTGTCACCTTTACTAAAGGAAAGTCAAGTGGCTCAAATTGCCGCTTGTATTGAAGCCACAATTCCTTTTCGTCCTTTGTCATCAGCAGGTTTAAAACCTAGTGAAATATTACATCAACGCTTGGTAAGCGCTAATACTAAATTTAATTTTGGGTGGAATGAGTCTGAAATAATTGAAGTAGTCAAACGTGCCGTGCGAGTGACGAATCGAGATGTAGAAAATTTTGCTTTTCCTGATTCTGCGGATTTTTTAGATAATACGTGGAATCTTTTACCAGAAACTAACCACGATTTATCTAATCAAAATTCCTATACGGTTGAGGGATATCGTTGGTCAATCCAAAAGATGGAAGGATTTATGAATTCCTTGACTCCAGAACGAGTTTTTCAACAGTTTAGAGAAGAGCCAACTGAGGAAACTTATCAACTGTTACTTTCGAGAACTCAAAAAAATCTAGAAGTAGCCAAGCTTTATTTGGGAACTAAGCTGGTCTCAATCGGAATTATTGAGGCACTTTCAATGCGCTTGGGACAGGATATTCCAGTTTCAACCATGATGGGAGAATTACCAACACAAGAAAATGATGCCCCAGCTTTAGATGATTTTCTACCTGAGATTCAAAACCCCAAAAAACCTGAATCTGAACTAGAGCGTGAAGTGTTAGAGGTGTTGAGTGAGGGGAGAAATCGAGAATCCCCTTATGATTTGAAAAATTCACCGATCGCAACATTCATTGTTCAATCTATCGGGTTCGACGAGATGAGACAGCTCATCAAAGTTGCCAAAGAATTTTTTATGGGCAATATATCAGGCTCGGAGTTTCTGGCTCAGTGCAATCCTGACGTCGTTAGTGCGATCGCTTTTGGAGTTAGGCGACTGTTTGAAACTCGTGCAGACCGCTTTAGATGGATTGAGTCAAACCCCAACCCTAATTCTTGGGTTCTACCAAACAATAATTAAATGATTGAAGGGAGTAGGGAGTAGGGAGTAGGGAGTAGGGAGTAGGAATGCTTTTGAGGTGGCTTTTCCCGATTCAAGAGTTCCCTGGAAGTCAAAAATTTTTTGTTCAAATGCGTAAGCGTTGATGCTGTGAAAAATTTAAATGTCTTCTCTGTATTTCCTGACTACTCTTCTTGATATAGGTCAATTTCTCCTCCATCAATCACAATAAAATGAAACAAAAATTGAAACATTCTCTGCGTACTTCTTTATTTGCCCCTCAATGACTCCAGTTCTCCCCGATCAGGTGCTGCCGTCTCACCTGTCGTTAGTCGTTTCTCCATTTCATCGCTTCCACCGCTTTCTCAATCGTTTACAACCCTCCGCTGAAACCGTTGTTCTCATCCTGGCTGTGATTATTGGTAGCAGCACAGGCATGGGTAGCGTTACCTTTCATTATTTAATTCAGCTCATCCACACCTGGATGCTGAGAGACTTGATGGGCTTTATTTCCGTGTGGGGAGCCTGGACTTTAGCCTGTGTACCGATGGTTGGTGGATTAATCGTAGGGCTAATGCGCGCTGCTCGCCCTGACTTCGGGCCGAGTATGTCTTCCCTGATTGCCGCAGCTCAAGGTATCCAGGAAATATCACCTCTGCGACCTGTCACTAAAATGGTCGCGGCAGCAGTTTCTCTCGGTACTGGTGCTTCCTTAGGGCCAGAAGGCCCAAATGTGGAAATTGGGGCAAATATCGGGATGCTGCTGGGTCAGGTGCTACAAGTCTCTAGAGATCGGCATCGCTTACTTTTAGGTGCTGGTGCCGCCGCTGGGTTGGCTGCTGGCTTTAATGCCCCAATTGCTGGTGTTTTTTTTGCTTTAGAAGTAGTCTTGGGCACTACCTTTGCTACCTCTGCGGTGAGTGTCTTGCTACTGGCAGCAGTGGTGGCGGCTTTGATTGCTCAAATAGCCTTGGGCGCTCAACCTGCGTTCACACTACCCGCCTATGATGTTCGCAGCCCCTTAGAATTACCTCTTTACCTGGGATTGGGTGTGCTAGCCAGTCTTGTATCCCTGGCATATACCCAGTCAATTAAACTGGCAAGGCATTGCTTTAAAGGAGAAATTGTCGGGTTGCGCTGGCTAGGACAACTACCACCATCGATAAAGCCAGTGATTGGTGGTTGTTGTGTGGGTTTAGCTGCTATCCAAGTCCCTCAAATCCTCGGTGTCGGCTATGAAACCATCCAAGCCATGCTCCAGGGTGTTGAGTTTTCTGTACCCTTGCTGCTAACTTTGCTGGCGCTCAAGTTGGTAATGACAGCGATTAGTTTAGGGAGTGGTTTAGTAGGCGGCATCTTTGCCCCAGCGCTGTTCTTGGGTGCGGCTTTAGGAGGCATGTATGGCACAATTCTGGCGGCAATCTTACCGGCAGGCATGGTGAACATTGCTGCCCCCCCAGCTTACGCGATGGTGGGAATGGCCGCTGTTTTAGCTGGTAGTGTTAGGGCACCTTTGACTTCAATTTTGTTGTTGTTTGAGATGACGCGAGACTATCGCATTGTTTTGCCACTTATGGCGGCAGTAGGTCTTTCAGTCTGGCTGATGGAAAGACTCAAATCCCCCACACCTCCTCAAGAACCAGTGCTGAAGACGACTCTTGGTATCAATGTTGAGACCAATCCTGAGCGGGAGATTTTGCAGCAAATGCCAGTAGTTGAGGCGATGCAACCGCCTGGTTTAATATTATTGGGTTCAATGTCTGTATTAGACGCTGGTTTTGCCTTAACGACAGACCAATGTCGTAGTGCTTTGGTGGTTGATGAAACCGAACAGTTAATTGGTTTGGTTACTTTGCAAGATATTAGTCGATCGCTGATTCGTTCTGAGGCTGATTTCTCTTCAGAGTCTTCAGCGACTCAGCCGCTAGCAGAAATCTGCACCAGGGACATTCTATATGCTTATCCAGATGAAGCGATCGCAGATGCTTTAGATCGCATGGCGGCTAGAGGACTCCATCAGTTACCCGTCGTTGAACGAGATAATCCCCAGCAGATTTTAGGTGTCTTGGAACAGGACGGCGTTAACTTAGCTTGTAGTTTGGCCGCGACACGAGAGGTATTGCTAGAGCATCTGTCTCGTTCACCTGTCACAAAAGAGTTAAATCAAACTTCTCTGGAAATGTCTCTAAAGCAACTGACTTGATGTGAGGGTTGTTGTTAGTTGTTTGTTGTTTGTTATTTGTTATTTGTGTTTTTTGACCAAGAAATCATTGGTCTCAAGCCCCCTGATTCATCCGTGGGGTCAAGGCTGAGCTTCGACAGGCTCAGCTGCCGCGAAGTCGAAGCCTTGATGATATTTATTGGTGAAAGTGTTGCTTTTTTTCTAGAATCTTAATCCAGTATCTCAACAATACCTGACTGACCATCTATTCGCACTCGCTGACCATCTCGTAATATCTGGGTCGCGTTGTGGATATCCATGATAGCGGGG
>DALYIW010000050.1:6136-36269 GCA_031970155.1 Coleofasciculaceae cyanobacterium CTOTU46601
ATCACGGCTGGGATGCCGTATTCGCGAGCAACTATTGCGCCGTGCGAAAGACGCCCACCTACTTCAGCAATTAAACCACCTGCACGAGCGAGTAAGGGTGCCCAACCAGAATCTGTGTAGGGTACAACAAGTATTGTTTGTCGGTTAATCTCACCAACGGTTTGCAAATTGCGTAGCACTTTTACCCAACCTTCTACCTGTCCTGAACTAGCACCAATACCTTGCAGTCGATGTTGAGACGTGTCATCTCCAGCAATACCCGAAAACTCAGATGAGAAGTTAGAGGTGAGGGGTGAGGGAGGCTCATTCCCATAGAATAGCAATGGTACGGTGCTTATTTGATGATGCTTTTCAAGTTGCGATCGCCTCTGTTGCAAAATTTGAGGAAGTTGCTCTACAAGTTCCTGGTCGTTACTAGAAATAAGACGCCGAATTTCAGCAAACTCCAAGAAAAAAATATCTCCTGCTTCACATAGCCAACCTGATTGCTGCCAAACACTCTCCAGCGCCAAAAAGCTCCAACGCAGATGAGCTAATAACTGAGAGTAGACTTGTGTTACTTTTCCTTTAAGATTAAGACGAGTTTGCACTAACTGTGCTTTCCAACTTTGAGGTGTAGGTTGTGGAGGTTCTGGTGGTGGATAACAGAACAACTGAGTAAATAGCTGCCGAACAGGCCGGGGGTCTTCTTTCCAAGTGGGAATGGCAATATCAGTAGCAGCTTCACTTAGATAGCCATACTCTTCAAGAAACTGGTCGAACTGCTCTAAAATGCTTTGACCGTCTGGAGTTTCAGCTAGGTAAGCAAAGAAGGAAGCACCACTTTCACCCGCAAATTGCTTAGCAGGGAACAAGTGGCGGGTATCTGCTGCTAGTCGAGTCAGCGATCGCAAACTTGCTACTTCCGGCGTCTGACTATTATCCAGTTCCATATCGCTAACCCGCAGCACCGCCTGCCGCAATGACATACTCAAGGGAGCGAGAATGCTGTAGTAGGTTGCTCGTTTCAAAACCTCTAAAATCGTGTCTACTCGTTCTAGTAATTCACTAGGGGACAATTCAGAGGCAGGTTGAGCTGTCAAATGACTTAAAGTCGGTTCAAATTGCGTTTGGTAATCTGAGTTAAAGTCTTTGTCTAAACTCCATTCTCGACCCAGCAACCGCAATAACCCTGGCAGGTTTTGCACAGTTGAACTCGTCGGCGGCTTAGAAAACTTGGCTCCTCTAGTCAGAAATTCTAGACTTTCCGGTGGCAAACCCATACGCCTAAAAATCTGACCCAATAGTGTGGCATTGAAGTAAGCACGAGAGTAGTGCAGTGTTGCCGTTTCATTGAAGTCTAATCCACTAGCACGTTTCCCTAAAACTAGTGTAAAAATTTCCCCCCAAACGCCGCAAGTTAGGGGACGATTAATCGACCAAGTGAGAGGCCGAATCAGTCCTGGAATTACCTCCGCTGCAATTTTTCGAGTCCAGATGGGTTGCAGGGTAGTAATTGGTCGTGCTTGCAGCAACCACAACTGCTGACCATCATAAGTCCACTCAATATCCTGAGGGATGCCATGGTAAAGGTTTTCCAACTGACGCGCTAGGAATGCAACTTCCTGAACTAAGGCAGGAGGTAAATCGCCGCTACCTTCAATTAAGGGAGTCGGGAGTCGGGAGTCGGGAGTTGGGTAAGAGTGTTGAGTTTTGAGTTTTGAGTTTTGAGTGGAAGAGTGAGGATTTAATTGAATTTCCTCTGCTTGTGTTGTTTCCTGCATCTCTGATGCTTGGATGTAAACTCGGTACTGATCGGGTGTTACTTTTCCGGATACTACCTGTGTGGCATCTCCTGGTAATCCCTCAATTAATACTGCATCACCTTGTTGAGAGATCGGATCGCGACTGAAGGCGACGCCGGAGAAAACACCCCGAACTTGTGTTTGAATCAGCACGGCCATAGACTGATCTGGTAAATTGATTCCCGTTCGCTGGGCTAAGTCGCGCCGATATTGGACGGCAGCGGGGTCATTGTAGGAGGCTAAGACTTGAGTAATGGCTTCTTGTAATGCTGGTCTACTTGTAACATTTAAAATGCTTTGATATTGACCTGCTGCTGACGCTTGCTCTGAGTCTTCCCCTACGGCTGAAGAACGAACGGCTAGAGGTTCGGAGTCAGAGACAGGGAGGTATTGAATTAGAGGACTTGGGTCATCTCCTGGTGGTAGTACCCATCCAGTTGGTACTGAGTAACCCCAACGCTTAAGCTGGGATAGTGTGGCGGCTTTTTGACCAACTTTATTGGGGTCTAACTTGGTGTCAAGAGAAATGATAGCTCTATCGCCTCGGAAAAATTGAAACATTTTTTGAGATTCTGTTTTTCCTTCCTCTGAGGGAAGGTCTAAATCATCGGGAATTTTTTGATAAATCCAAGCAAGCAATCCACCTAGAGCGATCGCCATTACAATTCGTGCTGATTCATTTGGATGTAATAAAAACAGTATCAGGGGAAACAGAATTAATATTCCGTAGCGTCCACTTTTGCGATCGCGCAATATTGTAAAGCTAATTCCCCCAATCAAAAACACCAACAACGCCGCCACCGGGTCATGAACCACAAAACCCCAGACAACATTAGTTGTACCCGCTCCTTTACCCATCCAGTAACGACCCATGACCAGCATAATTAAAGCAATCAGCTCCCAAGCGGGTTCCATCGGGAAGAAGTAACGAGCGAGTAAAACAGCGACAATCCCCTTGGCTGCCTCTGAGAGTACCGCCAGGATACCTACCAGGCGTCCCCCGTGAAAGAAAGCCGCTGAGACTGATATATTGCCAGTACCCAGTTGTGCTAGTTGACGACCCGTTAGGGCATAGGTAATCCAGGAAATTAGGGGAAGTCCACCCAGTAGAGGACAGAACGTCAAGATGAGCAAACACCCCGAAACCTGCGTTAGTGTCATCTGTCTTCCTCTAACCACTGAATTTTCTTTAATCCTACAACTGGCAAGCTACCAGAAATTGCCTGTTGACTTTGCTAAATAGATAATAAGGTTAGTTGTCTGCGATCGCGTCTGCGTAGTGTCTGACCGCAAACCTCATCCCCCATCCCTCATCCCCCATCCCTCATCCCTCATCCCTCATCCCTCATCCCCCATCCCCCATCCCTCATCCTTTGATGGATACGTTGTCGCCAGTCGCCCCCTAAGAAAAGGTTTTACAATCACGCTATGGCAAAGCGATCGCTTCAAGCATCTGCACAAGGCATCAAAAAAGCCAAACAAGCCTTTCTGCGTACAGGATGGACGCAGGAATACCTAGCGGCTGAAGTGGGTATAGAAACTCGCCAGCCGATATGGAAGTTTTTTGCAGGCAAACCAATTGACCGCAATATCTTTACCGAAATCTGTTTTCGGCTAGATCTTGACCCCGAACAGATTGCGGTGCCACTACAAGATGCTGAATTAGAAGCAGAGGAGAAAGTTCAAGATATCAGCAGCGAGATTGACGCCTTAGTCACAAAAGTGCGAAAAGCTCGCTTCGATCAAATTCAACATCAATGCGGCACCCTGCGCCTATTAGATATTGCTCGACCCATCAATTTAGATGACCTCTACGTTGAAGTCAACATTCTCGAAGAAATCACTAGCCAACGCTGGTTAGAAATTTCTGATTTGCAAGGCTTCCAACCCGAACAATTTGATCGCTTAGGTTTAGGTAAAGTTCGTCAAGAAGGAGTACTAGGTCTCGAAGCGGTTGAGCGATATGCCAAGTTGATGGTACTTGGTAAACCTGGAGCTGGTAAAACCACCTTTTTGCAATATCTCGCTATTCATTGCAATCAAGGCGCTTTTCAAGCTAATCAAGTCCCTGTTTTTATTCGGTTGAATAACTTTGCTGAAGATGCTCTAGATGAAGATAAATTCAGCTTATTGGACTACATTAATCAAAAGTTTTCCTCTTCTGGTGTCTCAGCGCAAGAAGTCGAAACCCTGCTCCATCACGGCAGAGTCTTGATGTTACTGGATGGCTTGGATGAAGTACCAGAAGCCGCGAGTGATGAAGTCATCAAACAAATTCGCAAACTCTCGGAAAAGTATTATAAAAACAAGCTGATTATCACTTGCCGTCTTGCAGCTTCTGAGTACAGATTTCAAGGATTTACTGAGGTCGAAATTGCCGACTTTAAACCCGCTCAAATTGAAAATTTTGCTAAAAAGTGGTTTGTAGCCGTTGCTAGAAATTCACCAGAGTTAGGCTTGAAAAAAGCATCTCTGTTCCTTGAGCAGATGGAACTTCCACAAAATCAGCCAATCCGAGAACTAGCAGCTACACCCATCTTGCTCAATCTTACTTGCTTAGTGTTCCAGACAAAGGGAAATTTCCCCACAAAACGTTCTGACCTTTACAAGCAAGGACTTGACTTGATGCTGATTCGCTGGGATGAAGCCAGAGGCATTAAGCGAGATGATGTTTATCGTAATTTATCGTTGCCTCACAAATTGCAACTTCTTACTCAGATAGCGGCGATTACTTTTGAGAAGGGAGATTATTTCTTTGAAGAAAATACACTTCAGTTGCTGATTGCAGACTATTTACGCACATTAACCAGCGATCGCGTTGACTCCTCTGTCTTCGAGTTGGATAGTGCCGCTGTACTAAAATCTATCGAGACGCAGCATGGGCTTTTAGTAGAGCGCGCACGCCAGATTTACTCATTTTCTCATCTAACGTTTCAAGAGTATTTTACAGCTAGATCAATTGTCGCTAGCTCTGAGGTGTCCTTGCAACAGCTAGTCAGTCACCTAACTGAGCAACGTTGGCGGGAAGTATTTTTACTGACGGCACAGATGTTACCGAATGCAGATAGGCTATTGCAGCTGATGAAGCAACAAGTCGATGCGTTAGTGTTTGCACCAACGGTTGATAGCAATAGACCCAGTTTAGTGGCTCTAGAGGAATTAGCGATCGCCAGTCATCGTACCTCAGAGTCGCTACCCCTTCAAGCTTCCAGTGCACCAGTCAGCCCGATCGCCGCTTCAGATGAAACACTGCAACTTTTCCTCAGCTATACAGCACAAAAATCGATAGAAGTCAATACTCCCTACAAGCCAGCAGCTGTCCGCGCTTTTTACTTCTCACTTGCCCTTCCTCCTGAACACCGACTTGCCCATGACCAAGGTTTAGCGCTACTAATTGATCGCAAGCTAGCGGCTGAACAGGATGGTGAACTCGCCCTAGATTTGGCTTTAACTCATGCTTTAGGCGTTGCCCTAGCTTTAACTCCAGAACTAGTCTATGAACGCTTTAGTGCCCTTCGCCTTGCCCTCGACCTTAACCCACTGACGAAGGGCAAGCCGATACATGACCCTCTAGAGCAACTTAAAAACCAGCTACCTAACCCCGATGAAGACCAAGAAACTCTCAAGCAGTGGTGGCAAATTAATGGTTCAACCTGGACATCGCAACTAAGAACCCTAATGATTCAACATCGAAATATTGGACACGAATGGCTCTTATGCGAAACATTGCAACAACGGTTAGAACAGTATAGTAACGCCAATAAATTGCTAGTGGATTGTCTTAATAGCAATTGTCAGCTGACACCAATAATACAGCAAGAGATAGAGGAGACCTTATTTTTGCCCATCCGCCCCATATAGCCAGAGGTGTTTCACAAAAAGTCGGTGTTCCTGGGTTACTGGTTGTTAATTATTTGTAAACAATACAAACAACCAACAACCAACCAACAAAAGATGTGGTTTTGTCAAAAAAGATATAATTATATTGAGATTTACAATTAAAATCCCTTAATTAGGGATAAATTTATATTTATGAAAAAAATAATAAAGATAATCTGGAAGAATGTAAAAAAGACTTCAAACAGATATTAAAACTATTTCTATCGTTAGCTGATGCACAGTTGGTGTGCCTGTCCACATTATACAAGGAGGATAATAAATGGTTCCCGGTCAAAACAGATATGCTGTAGCGAGATTTACCAACCACCAATATGTGGAACAGGCGCTCAAAGATTTATACAATGCAGGGTTTTCAATCGCACAGATTTGTGTCGTTAGCAAAGACGCAGACCGTGACGAAAAGCTTGATAAGGCTATTATGAGCGATCGCGTTAGGGAGATACCTCAAGAAGGCACGGCAACAGCCGGGACGATTGTCGGTAGTATGCTAGGTGCGATCGCTGGTTGCTTTGTGGGGCTTGGTCTGTTAACGCTGCCTGGAGTTGGTCTGGTAGTAGTACTCGGAACTTCTGGAGCAACTCTAGTGACGACCCTTACAGGTGCTGCTCTTGGTGCAGCAAGCTGCGGCTTGATTGAGGCTTGGACTGGTTCAGAGATTCCCGAAGACCAAACCCCAGTTGATATAAATCACGACTCTCACTCTGAGTATCTAGTGATGGTAAAAGGCACGGATGACGAGGTGCATGTCGCTGAGTCTATCTTGAAGCGGTTGTACTCAATTGACCCCCTTTCCTGAGTCACCAGCTTGAAAATAGGGAGTCGGGAGTCGGGAGTCGGGAGTCGGAAACAAGAAATTTTCATCTTTTAAGAGAGGTTGTTTTTTCTCTCATCAGCAAAAATGCTGAAACATTTTGAGACATATGGCTGATGCAGTAGTGGTCTAAGTAAAGAAAAATTAATTGAGGAAACAAAATCATTCGACTTATGCATTTGACACCCGGAAGGTGTATTGGAAGGCAAATGCATAAGTCTTTATCTTTGGGGCTGCTATGAAAATAGGGAGTCGGGAGTCGGGAGTCGGGAGTCGGGGAAGAAAGATTTTCAAGTCTACTCCTACTCCTACTCCTACTCCTACTCCTTCGGAGAAGGCTTCGCCAACGGAGAAGGCTTCGCCAACGTGGTAAGCTTCCGCTATGGTGCCAAAGGATAACGCTTGCAGCTAAAACATACTTCGCGTAAATCCTATTTGACCCGCCATGTAAGAAGCTTCATCTGAAGCTAAAAAGACAAAGCTAGGTGCAATTTCTTCCGGCAGATTATCTCCCGTTGGAACTTGCTTGCCGAACTCTTCGACTTTCTCAGCAGTTGCAGTTGAAGGAACGAGAAGTGTCCACACCGGACCTGGCGCAACACCATTAACTCGAATACCTTTATCTTCCAATGATTGCGACAAGGAGCGAGTAAAGGTCATAATTGCCCCTCTGTTTGCTGACGAGTCAGGTAATTGTTCATTACCCTTGCCAACCGTTACAGAAGTGGTGTTGATAATTGTGCTTCCCTCACAAAGGTAAGGCAAGGCAGCATTTGTCATGTAAAACATCGGGCAGAGATTGGTCTGTAAATTGCTCTCTAGCTGTTGAGTACTGATGTCTTTAACATCCTCTGAGGAATCCTGTTCTACCGCGTTATTCACCAAAACATCAAGTTTGCCCAACTGGTCGATGGTTTGTTGTACTGCCTGTTGACAGAACTCTTCATCGCCCACATCACCGGAAATAGCGAGACATGAACGTCCTTGTTGTTCAACCATCTGTTTGGTCGTTTTGGCTTCTTGGCTTTCATTTCGGTAAACGATCGCCACATCTGCACCCTCTTTAGCAAACGCGATCGCCACTGCACGACCAATACTACTATCTCCACCAGTAATCAACGCCACCTTGTTACACAACTTTCCGCTGCCTTGAGCCTTAAGGTCATCAGCTTTGGGTTGCCCTATCTTTTCCGATTCACTGCCAGGACTAAGTTCCTGTTGCTGTGCTGATCTTTGCTGCTGAGCAAATGTCATTTCATTCTCCTGAAAATTTACCTAAGCAAGCGACTAACTAAGGGGACGCTGACTTTTTAACAACACAACCGTAGAGCGAATATAAGCCTAAGCGACCTAAGCTGGCTGTTGGCACATTTGTTAAGTATGCTTTCTTTGTCTACCCAATAGGTCAATATAGCTTAACCATTAGCCTGAGTCCAGTTTCTCTATCGTGGGATGGAGAACAAAAAAATACTCTTACACTCATCATTTTTAACTATCAGCTGTAAGTTTTAGGTTTCTTCAGAACTAAAGCAAAAGGGATAATATTAAAGGGATTAAAACTTTGTGTTTCCCTTCTCCTTGCCCCTTTTCTTTCTTATACCAAGTTGCGTTCAAACATAGTAGTTTGGCAAGCAGGGGGAGAGAAAGTTACCTCTTTGAATGCAACTCGGTATTAGTTAGGCACCCTGACTGGAAGCTCACAAAGAAGGAATGAAAATTTCTCTTCTCCCCGACTCCCGACTCCCCGCTCCCTATTTTCAAGTTAAGCACCATGAGCACAAGCTCACAATGCAGGAAGAAAAATTCCTCTTCCCCGACTCCCGACTCCCAACTCCCCACTCCCTATTTTCAAGTTAGGCTTGTTCGCAATTGTTGTTCCAGATTTTGTAGGTCTACCCCAAGAATTTGCAGAACTCTAGCTCCTAACCCATCGCGTTCACGAAGAATACCTAACAGAAGATGTTCTGTGCCAATGTAATTATGACCTAGCTGCCGGGACTCTTCTATGGAAAGTTCGATAGAGCGCTTGGCTCTGGGTGTGAAGGGAATACGCCAAGGCGTTCCTCTACCGTTACCAATAATTTTTTCTACCTCAATTCGAGCCTTTTCTAGATTCACCCCCACAGTACTGAGAACCTGGGCAGCTATACCACTGTCTTCGCTAATCAGTCCTAGCAAAATCTGTTCAGTACCCACATATTGGTGCCCTAATCGGCGAGATTCATCTTGGGCCAGAAAAATTACCTGGATTGCCTTTTGGGTGAATCTTTCAAATTCTCTTGGTAGGAAAAATGCTGCAAATATGTCTTGATAAAGACTTTCAAGCGACCTTAAGAATCTTTCAAACATAAATCCTTCCTCTCTGGATGTAGGTTGAACTGTTTCAACGACTTGATTGGCAATATCAGGTTTTGAGAAATTGCCAATAGAGCAGCCGTTGTAGAGGAAAGACAGCAAATCCTCAAAGGTTTCAGCGTTGGCTGAGTACCAAAGAAATTGCTTATCTCTTCTGGAACTAACCAGACCCTCTACCCGTAGCTTTTCTAGATGGTGTGAAAGCGTTGAATTGGGTATTTTCAGCTGTGCTTGAATGTCGCCCACGGTTAGTCCGGTTGGGTAAGCCGCAAACAACAGCCGCATGATTTCAAGTCGTGGTTCCGACCCTAGTGCAGCGAAGATGTCTGCATAACGAGTCGTCTCTTCATTAGCCATATTTCTAGAATAATCGAAATAAACAAGTTGTCAAGAAGGAACTCGTAACCGTTAAGTAGTTATCGCACAACGTTATGGTACACAGGCAGAATTTTGATAGATACCACATATAGTAGGGGTGAACGGCCGTTCACCCCTACACATAGCGGTTTGTAATAAGAAATTTGCTTAATTCCTAACCATTTTGAAACGAAGTGGTAGGATAGCGCGATCGCATAAATCTAAATTGTGATGCTAGTAACAAACTGGCTTCAAAAACGGAAAGCGAACATAGCATAAGAAAGCTCAGCCTTTCAACAAAAGCTGAGCTTGTAGCGGATTTCAACTGAGTGAAGTATACAAACTAGGTCTCAAAGCTAGTAGGGTGGGCACTGCCCACCCTACATGTAGAGGTTCTGCGTAAGTCCTGACTAAATAGCGATAGAAGCTCTGACTTTCAGGTGGGGGATGAGCTTACTCGGTAAAACTTTAGACTTCTGTTTTGAGTTCAGACTTGTTTTCAGTAGACTCCAGCTTGAGTTCAGAATTTCTTTTAGCCGCTTCAATCTTGTCGGGAGTTCCTTGAACACCTGCAATTTTGAGGTCAGGATATTTTTCAGCAAAGTACTTGCTCAAGAACGTGTTAACAAAAGACAAGATGATTGGAGCCAGGATAAAAGCTAGCAATCCGTACACTCTAAATCCAGGGACAAAGACTGAAGCTAGCCAAAAACACAAACCGTTAACAACTAACGAAAACGCGCCCAAGCTTAAAAAGTTCAGCGGCATCGACAGCGTTGACAAAATAGGCTTAACAGAAGAGTTAACAGCCCCAATAGCGACAGCAGCAATCAAAGCCGCTGGAAAATTGGCAAGATTAACTCCCGGTACAACTATATCAACCACAAGTAAGCTAAGTGCAGTGGCTAACAAAGTTAAAAAGGTTCCTATCATAAGTTTTTGCCTCGCATTTACAAAGCAGTAAGTTTTTATTGTGATTGGACTATTTCTATAGTCGGCGATGAGTTAGCGATCGCCCTCTCTAAGAAGATAGATATTATTCTACTTTTATAGCTTTACTTTTCTTAACCAATAAGTCCGACTCAGAACAGGTATACATTGAGTTAAGTCGAGGATAAACCTGATAACTAATAATCCTTTGGATGGAGGTTACTAGCAAAGTTTTTCAAGACAATGAAGATAATGTCAGTTTAGAAAAAGCAAAGGAAAATTATTATGAATCTCCTCCGAATTATCCTGGGTATTGTTTTGCCCCCATTAGGTGTTTTCATGACTGAAGGGGTTGGCACAACTCTTTTAATTAACATTTTGCTAACACTCTTGGGTTGGCTTCCCGGTAGTATTCATGCACTCTGGGTAATTGTAAAGCATGAAGAAAAAGTTAGTAGAGCAGAAGGTGTAGAGGCAGGTAGAGAAGAAGGCATCTATTAAAAACCAAATATTTGCCCAAGTTGACGACTTTATTATGATTATAAGTCGCTCAAACACGTTAAATCAGAGCGGTGTTTGAGCGACATTGTATTGTAATTATTGTAACTATGTAATAATATTACCTGAGTCCTTGACTAAAGTAGGCAGCAGGCGAAGTTATCAGCCATTTATTATTTATTAGCAAGTATTTTTACAAACAACAAACAACAAACAACAAACAACAAATAACAAATAACAAATAATCTCCCAGCGCCGACCCTGAGAGATTATTTTTTTATCTTTTACTTGTCATGATTAATATCAGTAATTGATTTCCAGAGTTCTTTCAAGAGCTGTTTGACTCGTTGTTCTTTCTGGGCGACAGCTGTGCCTGCCTCGCCCAGCTTCTTTTCAAATTCTATTCGCTTTTGCTTAACCTGTTCAGCTACTACTTCGGCTTGAGGCTGAGCTCGGTCATACCAAGTCTTAGCATCATCTAAATGCTTTTTCACTTCTTCGTATTGTTCCCCATAACGTGCAGCCAAATTAGCTTGGAGAACTGCTAGTTGAGCTTGAAGTTGGGCATAGCGCTTTCGCATTAAAGATACCTCTTCACTATCTTTGATGGCATTAATTGCATCTTGTACAGCGGCTTTGACCTGAGGAGACCTTTCTTTATCTCCGTCTTCAAGGTCAGTTAGCGCACTATCAATTTGTTCCTGAAGTTCTCTTTCTTCACTATCGATTTGAGCTTGTAATTGTTTGATTTCTGCTTTGTTTTTAGCAATAGATTTTTGTCTTAAACTACTAATGCCTTCAATAGCTCCTTCGATAGAGGCTGTAATATCTTCTTTGATGTCTTCCCCTCTGTCTTTCAGGTTTTCAATAACACTAGAGACAGAATCCTTTATAATTGAACGAATTTCACCCGAACCTTCTTTGAATTCTGTTACTCCCTGAGCTACAGCAGCTTGGACAATTTCTCGAATTCTGTCCGACCGTAATTTTCCTTCTTCTTTAGCTTTTTGAAGATCGTCGGTAATTTTAGTTTTGATAGAATTAGACATGGTTAATTCCTTGTCGGTAATAGTAAATTCAGATTCAGGATTATATTTAGCTTACGCGGAGGTAATGCCAGGAAGCTGACTAGGCATACCTATAGAATCTTCTGCTTACATAATGACGCAGGGCGTCGAAAAGTATTTCTTCCTTTAGACATAAGTAGATACAGGGGTTCGTCTAACGTCCTAACAGATTGTAGGGGCACGGCAATGCCGTGCCCCTACCTTATCAGACAATTAAAAACTGCTAGATAACTCAATTAGGTGGGTCAAAGCGATTGACAACGGCTGCCCAGACAATCATTGGTGAACCAATAGCAAGACAAATTAGCCACTGGTTAAAGCTGAGAGGTGCTGTTTGGAAAACTTCATTGATGAGCGGTACATGAGCAAAAACTATCTGGAAAATAATGGCTCCAATGATTCCAAAACCAATTGCTGGAATATCCACATTCTCTTCTATTGAACCATCCATTTTAGCAATGAGATTTGGTATTAGTTGGCTAATACTCAACAGATAAAAGATGCGTCCAGCAATTAAGGAATTAATAGCCATTGTTCGAGCTAAAGCAATGTTTCCTGTAGTGCGATTAACCGTTTCAAAGACGCTAAAGATTACAATCCAGTTAAACAGAGAGATTGCTATGATACGCCAGACGCGACTGCGTGACAGCAAAGGCTCTTTTGGATCGCGAGGAGGCTGTTTCATTACTCCGGGAGACTTCGGCTCAAATGCCAGTGGAACCGTCATGGTTATGGAATTGAGCATATTCAGCCAGAGAATTTGTAAAGACAGAATGGGTAAGGGTGTGCCTAGGAGTGTACTCAGCAACACTGTCATTGATTCCCCGCCGTTGACTGGGAGAATGAAGCAAATGGCTTTGATCAGATTTTTGTAAACGGAACGCCCTTCCTCAACAGCCTTTTCAATTGAGGCAAAGTTATCGTCAGTCAGCAGCATATCCGCAGCTTCTTTGGCAACTTCTGTGCCAGTGCCTCCCATCGCAATTCCAATATCGGCTTGTTTGAGTGCTGGGGCATCGTTGACACCATCCCCTGTCATGGCGACAATTTCACCTTTGGATTGCAGGGCTTCGACGATACGTAGCTTTTGTTCCGGTGCGACACGGGCAAATACTACGCCATCTTCTACGACTGCTGCCAGTTCGTTTTTGTTCATTTCGGCAAGTTCAGCACCTGTGAAGGCCAGAACTGCACCATTTTTGTTCATTCCCATCCGACGCGCGATCGCTTGTGCCGTAACTGCATGATCGCCCGTAATCATCTTCACCTGAATTCCCGCTTCCTGACAGGCTTGCACCGCCTTGATGGCACTCTCACGAGGAGGGTCAATCATTCCCTGCAACCCCATGAAAATTAGACCATTTTCAATATCGTGATGGTCTACAGTCTCTTGGTCATCAGGCACCAACTTCTTAGCGAAAGCTAACACTCGCAAGCCTTGCCGCGCCATAATATTGACTTCGCGCTCTATAGTTGTTTCGCGCAAGGTTTCTATACAATCAATTGGTTTGATAGCGCCCGAATCGTTAAGTATCCAATTGCACCGTTTGAGAATCGACTCCGCTGAACCCTTGACATAAATGGTTTTGCCTCTGGGGGTTTGGTGCAACGTCACCATGTACTGATAATCTGATTCAAACGGGATAGAATCTAGCCTGGGTCTCTCTAGTTCCATCGCCACCTGAGTGAAACCCGCTTTGTGAGCAGCGGCAATCAATGCCCCCTCAGTTGGATCACCCATGACTACCCACTGACCATTCTTCGTTTCGATGTGAGAGTCATTACACAATATCCCAGCCCTGAGGCATTGCCGTAACGCTGAGGCTTGGTTGAGGTCAACGGGTTGGTCATCTTGGAGAATTTCCCCTTGAGGGCCATAACCTACACCAGTAACACTATACTGATGTCCCCCGGCAAAGATGGCTTGCACCGTCATCTGGTTTTCGGTGAGAGTTCCCGTTTTATCGGAACAGATGACTGTAGCACCACCCAAAGTTTCCACCGCAGGCAACTTGCGGATGATCGCATGATGACGTGCCATGCGAGAGACACCAATCGCTAGCGTTACAGTCATTACAGCAGGTAAGCCTTCGGGAATGGCACCGACTATTAATGCCACAGCCGCTTCAAGAGCATCTTGGAAGGGGCGGTTACTCAATCCCACAGTAAATGTCAGCGCTGCTAATCCCAGTACCACACGCAGCCAATTGAGGCTGAATCGGTCAAATTTGCGGGTCAAAGGTGTGGAGAGGCTGGTATGCTGCTCCATCAGTTGAGAGATTTTGCCCGTCTCTGTCTGAGTTCCGGTAGCGACGACGATGCCAGCACCTTGTCCAAAGGTGACGAAGCCACCTGCATAAGCCATATTCTTACGCTCTGCCAAGGGTGTTTCGTCGGGTAGCAGTGCAATGTTTTTTTCAACGGCAACTGATTCTCCAGTGAGGGCAGATTCATCGACTTGCATGTCACGGACTTTAATCAACCGCAAGTCAGCAGGTACCTTATCCCCAGAATTCAGCAGCACCAAGTCTCCGGGTACCAATTCGCGAGAGGAAATTCGTAACTTTTCCCCATTGCGGATAACTGTTGCTTCTGTGGTGATGGCTTGTGATAATGCACTGAGCGCACCCTCGGCTTTTGATTCTTGAATATATCCGATGATGGCGTTGGTGGTTGTTACTCCCCAAATCACTCCTGCATTCAGAAAGCTGCCTGTGATGAATTTGATGAAACCAGCGGCTACCAAAACAATGAGCAACGGCTGTTTATAGTGCAGGAGAAATTTCAACCACCAGGGTTTTCCTTTCTTGCTAGTTAATTCATTAAAACCATAACGCGCTGTCCGCTCTTGAACCTCAGTGATACTCAAGCCTTGCTCTGTGTCACTCTCCAGTAGAGAGCTGACTTTCTTAGTGTCCATGGAATGCCATAGGGTCGGCTGCTTTTCTGGTGGGGCGATCGCAGATACAGTCATGAGTACATACCGGATAAATATTGCTAATCTTTATTTAGCACGCATTAATAGTGCCGATCTAGTAGTAGCACTATTGATAATCCCAATGATCAACATAGAACTTGCCGAATAACCCAGTCAATCAGTAGGCTGGCGCTTAGGTGAGGCATGAAAATAAAAGGTGAAAAGCGCGTGAAACTCTTAGATTTGTCTACTCCTTTGGAATTAATCGGGCGTCCGGCTCAATTTCAGCGTATTGTGCAGGTACTTGCCCAGGATGGCGACTTGCTGATTGCTGGAGTACCCGGTTGTGGGCGGCGCACCTTGGTACGGCGAGCTGTAGAAGAAGTTGGAGCGATCGCACTGGAGGTGGACTGCATCCGAGCTACAGATGGTGAGCGATTTGTACAACTGTTATGCGAGACGATTAGCCTATTTTTTAGAAGTACAGCCACTCAAGCACTGATTGAACAGTGGATTGCTTCTACAACAGCAAAATCATTTTTTGTCTATGACGTAGAGGAAAGCGGTAGAAAATTAAGATTGTTGCGCTCTGTCAAATCTCAGCAGTTATCCCAAGCTTTTGAAGTATTGCTCGAGTTGCCACAATTTTTAGGTGAGTCTTTGAGCAAGCAGGTGGTGTTGATTTTGCATAGCTTCCCCCACATCCGCTCTTGGGATCGCAATCGCTCATGGGAAACGTTTCTCAGGCGAGAGATTCAGCATCACTCTCAGGTGAGTTACGTGCTAATCGCAACTATTGCAGAAACGAGTACCCCTGCTGATGAAGCGATCGCTCCTGTAGAAACCGTACAACTGACTCCCTTATCGGATGAGTTTTTAGCTGTTTGGGCAAGGGAGATTTTGCATTCAGAAGAGCTAACGTTTGATTCGCGATCGCAAGCCTTAGAACTCTTCTTAGATGCCGTGCAAGGACACTTTGGTGATGCGATGACACTGATCCGCCGCCTGAAAACTATGCGGCAGCCTGACGGGATTATTCGGTATTCTCAGGTACAGGAGGCGATTCAAGGATTGCTAAAAGATTTGTCCATTACCTTCGAGTCGTTACTAATGTTGCTGCCAGCCAATCAAGTACACCTTTTAGAATCTTTGGCACTAGATCCAACTGAAAAGCCTCAAAGCCGAGAATACATCAACAAACATGGTCTTTCCAGAGGTGGTAGTCTCCAAGGTGCATTGAGCGGACTACAGCACAAAGGCTTAATTTATGGCTCAGAGCAAGGCTACCGACTGGCATTACCTCTACTAGCCCTATGGATTCGCCAGCGCTTAATTTAATTTGACATAATGGTATGAGCAGGGTTAAACAAATTAAGCGCTCTTGTTTGTGCCTTGAGGGGTGGGTAGTCTGCTTAGTGTAACTCAGGTTCTAGAGGTGGTAACCTCTCAGGTGTTCTGAAGAAATTAAGCGTAATTTTCTGAATATCCAACTGTACTTCTTGCCAGCTGATTGACCAGATTTCATTTAATTGAATGAATCTGGAACTTCGGTCGAGAACCTATAGTCCATCTACTATTTCAATCAGTTGAGTAGCTCAGTAGAGCTACTAATTACCCATAGCTTAAAATCCCACAGATTTTAAGTGTTGGATGAACTTAACCATTAATATGATTTGTATTAATTAATACATAATAACTTAATACAGTCGCATTGTTGGCATAGATAACAACTTATTCCTCAGGTAGAGGGTGGACTATTGATCAGGTGTTAACTTTAAAGAGATACAAGCCATAGCTTCATCAGAAATATTTGCCTTCAATCTTTATCTGAGATAAGAGCAACTATCTAGGAAAAGCGGATAGTATCGACTGTAAATACTCTGAGTCAAACATTTCTAATCGATTTAATTTTTGTAGTTAAGTTCATGTAGGTTGGGTAGAGCGGGAGCGTTACCCAACAAAGAAGCCTGAGAGTTGGGTTTTGTTCCAAGGGCTTAACCTACATGCGTTGACTATCTGGGAGAAGCGGATAATAGCGACCGTAAGTAATCTGAGTAAAACGTTGTTTTCGTCGGTTTAATTTTTGCTATTAAGCTCTCAGGGATTGCATCTATCTAGTTAGCCTTTTTGGGTGGATTGGTTTGGGGTTAAGCAGTAGAAAAAATCCAGTTGTTTGAATTAATATGCTTAGGGATATTTTGCTAAAAAATGGCTTGATAGCCATAGCTAATAATCGAGGGAGAGAAAATTATAATTTTTTTACTCAGTTTAGGAGCAGTATTTGGAGCTTAGGTGTTCCATCTTTTATGTTTGGAGTTATCGATAGAACTATTGCTTCATTTGCTGATGGGTATCTATCTGCCATAGAACTCGTACACCTGCTCACAGTCTCTTTCTTTTTTATAAGCTGGCTATCTTTGAAGCCGGAGAAAGGGTTAAATAGTGGTGGTTTAAGGACGCTGCAACGATATCAAACTGATTTAAATCTTTACCACGATGAAATGTCCCCATGTACAGTTCAAGCCAGAATGACTGAGTTGCAAGAGCAACATTTTATCAGTCAAGAATACATTTTACCTTTTTCCTATCTCTGCCAAATCTATCATTTATTAAACTTAAAACATTTGGAGACCACTCACAATTTTAGCCTTAATAATTTAAGAGTTATTAATGTGAGTCATTTCCAGACTACAGCCTTGGGCGGAGTCATCAAATTTCAAACCAGTTTAGATTCTCCCGTCAATGCTCTGAGAATTTGGCGATCGCCAATAGTTGAAGTAGAATTAATCTTGCATAATCCCTATACTGTTGAACTCAGTATTCCGGTTTATAACAACAAACATATAACGGTCATCTTTACCGCTATTCCTATCAGCGATAACGAGCATCGGTTACTTATAGATATTTACAGTAACCTGCCATGGCCTAGACCCTTGTTGCAAATCATCTTGCATTTTGCCTCTTGTTTGACACTCTTTGAAGATTTACCCTATTTGCGTAAAATAGGTAACAGAAATATACACCGTATAGTCCAGCTAAGTAGAGTTTCCAATCACGAAACAATGAAGCTGTTTAAACGATTCGTTGATTTATACGGTTCGACCATAAAACCCTCTCAACCTCATAAGGCTATTGAAGCAGACGATACAGATGATTAGGCGATCGCTTATATCAATTAAAGTTTCAACCGTTATTCAAAAGCCGTTGCCAATCAGAATGAAGGGTGCCCAGTAGTAAGGGTGAGAGAAATTAGAGGCAGTGTTATTTGTTGAGAGGGTTGACGAACTGGGTCTGAATATAACACTAAGGCTACGATTATCCGTGTTCGCTCTTGTCGAGTTCTTACTATGCAGCAAACTCAGTTGGGCTTGTCGTAGTGCCTCTGCTTTTGTGATTGATGCAGTAGCCGTTCCTTTAGCTAAATTGCTGTAGAATTGCTGCATGAGTTGGCTGGTGCTGTCATCGCTAACTAACCAGAGGGAAGCCGCCACTGCCTTAGCTCCAGTATTGAGCAAGTAGTAGGATATGCCTGAAATCTCCACACCGTCTTGGTCAGTTCCGCCGAGTGCTGTTTGGCAAGCTGACAGTACAACTAGATGGACATCACCCAAATCTTGCAAAGTTTCAATTTGAGGAATCGTTAGCTTATCACCCGTGCCTAATAGGAGAAAGGAATCGTTTGGGCGTCCTGGTACAAATTCTCCGTGAGTGGCAATGTGCAAAATTTTATGACCAAATAGATTATCTCGTAGGGTACGAAAATCAAATGCCTGATTGAGGAATTCTAGACCAGGATAAATACCTTTGGTATCATCCTGCTGTTTCCGCACGATCGCATCTATTTCAATGGGTACATTCGGCAAAGCATTAAAGCCAGCAACCGCATTGGAAAGTCCCAGCGCCAAAATAGGAGTGTTTTCCGTGCCCGATGGTAAGCGATCGCGCACATCGGTTAAACCAGCCGAAAGTACTGTGGAAACGGCGTAGTTTTCCATCAGGTACTTCTCGCCATCAAATAAAGCACTCATGGGAATGTAGCGGGTGACGCGATCAAGCGAGAAGACCAATTTTTGTATTTTATTGCCTTTGAGTTCCGGTTCGAGGGGTTTTATCAACCAGTCGTAGAGTTGTTTACCTGTTGCCTGGACTTCGGCAATATCAGAACTGGGCTTTTCCAGCAATTGACGGAATTTCAAGACAGTTTCTCCCAACTGCTTCTGCCCTACAGGAACCTCTTTGCTGTTAACAACACCTCCTTTTGAAGCCCACAACAACCAGATTTTGTCCTGGAGTACAAAAACGTAAATCAGTACAGTGCCGTCTTGAGCTTCTACAATTTTTTCACCTTCCCGCAGTATGTCCTTTGTGTCTAGGAGGGCGCGGTCTTTGGAGAGGCGATCGCGTACTTCTTGTTCAATCATCTGAATCTTCTGATTGAATTTCTGGGTTAAAGCTTGACGCTGATCTTGCAATTGGCTTAACTCACTACACCGCGTTTCCTGACATTCTTTCAGCTTCTGTCCAAAGGCAATTAAACTGCCAAACTCTTTGATTATTTGTTCTTCAGTCGCTGTCAGTGCAACATCTTGTTTTTCACCTCCTGCCCGTTTATTGGTGGTATAGTCGCGGATTTCCTGTACTTTCAATAGTTCTAATACCTGCTGTGCTTCTAAAATCCGCCCTTGGGATAGCAACAAATCGGCTAATTGGCGATAAATATCAGCGGTTTTTACTTGGTTAAAATCAACGGTTGCTTGCAGGAAGGATGCTTGTAACTGGGGCGATAGTTCCTGAATATTGCGGCGCACATCCTCAATGCCGTTAATGGCTTGTTTGTAGTAAGTAATCGCAGTGTTGGGTTGGTTTAAGTCAGCGGAAATACGAGCCAACCCTGCATAGATGCCAGATTCCTCAGCTACAGTTTTTCCTGGAGTTTTAATGGCTAATGCCTGTTGGTATGTTTGCATCGCGTCCTGTTTTCTGCCGAACTTATGATGCAAATTTCCTAAAACTATAAGTGATGGCTTTTCTAAGCTAGGAGTTTTGACTTTCCTTGCAAGTGCTAAACTCGCTTGAGCTGTTTCCATTGCTTTTTGGTCATTACCTAACTCACCGTGGGCTATACTTAGTACCAAATTTGCCAAGATTTCCACTGGAACCATTTTTGTTTTTTGGGAAATAGCTAGCCCCTGAGTTGCAAATTCAAGAGTTTTTTGGGGTTCGCCTTTGCCAAAGTAGGTGAAAGCAAGAACGAATAAACTTATCCCCTCAAACTGGGGGCTTTGCATTTTCTGGGCTGTAGAGAGTGCTTGCTGAAAGTATTCAATGCTTTTTTGGTAATCTCCAAAACTATTGTAGAATCCTCCGAGCTGCACAAGTTGTGACCACTGACGCAAAGGACGCTTGTCTTGCTGTGCTATTGTCAAGCTTTGCTCGAATAAATCCAATGTTTTTTGATAGTTTCCTTGGGCGGCGTAAATCTGCCCTTGGATATCTAGTGCCGTAAGTTTTAGTTCGATATTTTTTATTTTTTCAGCTATTGCTAAGATTTGCTGTGCAGATTCTAAAGCTTGCTGATAATTTCCCAGCACAGCATAACCCGTGCTGATTTTTTTTAATGCCTCAGCCTCTAATTCAGGACTTTGAATTTGCCTTGCTATTGCTAAAGCCTGCTGGGTAGATTCAATTGCTTTTTGAAACTTTTGGGAGTTAGTGTACACATTACCTAAAGCAATTAGGGCTTGTGCTTCTAGTGCAGGTTTTTTCAAAGTTCGCACCAACGTTAAACGCTGTTGGGCAATATCTAAGGCTTTGTCATATTCACCAATAAGTGTATAAATTTCACTTAATTGATTCCAGGAATTTGGCTTTATTTGCAAAGCCAGTTCTTGGAAAATTTCAGGTAAGTTCTGAATATCAATTTCTTCTGCTTTCTTTAAAGCTTGCTGTGATAAGTCAATAGCTTTCGGAAAATCTCCGAAACCTACATAGGCAGCAGCAAGAGCGTTTAAAGCAGACGCTTCTAAACGTGAGTCTTTAAGTTTCCGGGCAACTTCTAACTGTTGCTGACTCAATTCAATCATCTTAAGGACATCCCCTAGGCGAGTAGAAAGCCCAAAAAGAAGAGATAAAGCCTGATTCTCTGCTGGCAAATCTTCAGACTGCCGCGCAATAGTCAAAACTTGTTGAGCAAATTCTTGGGCTTTCTCCAATTCTCCTAAGCTTTCATAAGTCAAGCCTATGAAAAAATATACTTGAGTTTGTACTCCCATTAACTCTTTTGCTGCTACTGAGTCTTTTAGTTCTCCAGCAAGATTTAATGCTTCTGGTGCTAAGGTAATCGCTTGATTAGCTAGGTTTATAGCACGATAATAATCTTGTTGTTTACTAGCATTACTGGCGCTTAAATAATATGTTCTCATGATTTGGGTGAGGAGATTTAGCTGTGCTGGACGGTCATTCAGAGGTTGTCGCTGAATGGCTAATGCTTGTTGGTAAACTTCCAAGGCACGACCATAGTTTTTTTGTATGAAGTGAACATTTCCTATGCCAGCAAGAACATAAGCTTCTCGTGATTTATCTTTAACTTCTCGTGCAAGCGGTAGTACTTGTTGGTAAAAGTCAATTGCTTGTTCGTATTGTTTCTGGTTAAAGTAAGAATCTCCCATCGCTTGGAGAATGCTCACTTCCTGAGAGCGAATTCCTACTTCTCGAATGATGGGCAACGATTGCTGATAGAGTTTTAAAGCGCGATCGTATTGTTTTTGGTCGAAATAAACTCCTGCTATTTGTTGTAAGCTTCTACCTTCAAGAGCGCGGTTCCCTACCTCTCGGTTTACAGCTAAAGCTTTCTCATGCCACTCCAAAGCACGGGCATAGTCTTTCATATTCGCGTAAACTCCCCCTATCCTAAACAGGGTGAATCCTTCTTGAAATTTGTCTCCTACTTCTTGATGTATCGCCAAGGCTTGCTGTAAAAATTCCAATCCTTTAGGTTGTTGCTTCAACCAAAAGTAAGTAAATCCAATTCTGCTGAGAGTTACGCCTTCCCCAGCTCTATCTTTCACCTCACGGCGAATTCTCAAAGCTTGTTGTAAAGTTTCTAACGCTTTTTCATCTTGCCGCAAACCCAAGTAAACCCCACCAAGATTATCAAGCGTTTCTCCCTCACCAAAACGGTCTTTTATTTCTTGGCGAATTTGTAAAGCTTGTTTTAAAACGTCTAAGGCTTTTTCCTGTTCAAGCAACCCGTTGTAAACCTGTCCCAAATTGTTCAGAGTTTGGGCTATTGCGGCTTTATCGTTGAGTTGGCGACGGAACTCCAGCACGGTTTGATAGGTTTCCCGTGCCTGTGGATATTGCCCTCGGCGAAATTGCTGCATACCTTGTTGAAACAAGCGATTCGCTTCATCTTTTCGGTTTTCGTTCGTTTGCGTCTGTGCTTGAGCTATTGATGTTTCTGAGGTAGTTCCTGCTACTTGTAGAGGAGAAACTAGAGAGAGGAGTAGAGTAGCAGTTACAAGGCTAAGAGACTTCAACGGTTGATGCATTGGGACAATTTTCAGTGAGTGCGAGTCAGCTATTGGTTGTCTTTTTAAACTATATTTCTCAGCTTCTGGGAGCTTATGCAATAGAAAATGAGCTGTTAGCCAGGGACTTGAGTCCCTGGCGGGTAATGCGATCGCTCGTTATTTCTGATGGATGGTGCCGAGGACTGCCACGCGATTGGCAAATTTTGAATTAGGGGTTGCAGTACATACATTGTGCTGGATCAGCTTTTTCCAATCCATCAGGAAATACCACTTCTTGCCTAAAATTGCATTTTCTACATTGATAAATAACAGCACGAATCATCGTCGTTGGAAGATTGCAGAACTCACAAGGCAACCCTTTAATTCTTTCAACGACTTCAAATCCAGGCCAATCACATACAGGGCAAACTTTATTGATTTTTGCAATTAAATCGTGGGTGGCTTTTTCTATAGTTTTCATCCTTGTGGGATTATACATGGCACGCATATCTGTCTCAATATGTACTTTGCCATTGGGTGATTGACCTAAAGCCCATATCACGGCTTCACGCAGATGCTCTTGTGTTATTATCCCTTTGATAATCTCGCTTTTCCTGTCAGATGAAGCGTTAACCATGACCACTATTCCATGTTCAGGAAAGCCAGCTTTTCGGGAAAATTCATAGGCTTCTTTAAAAGTACTAACCTGCTGATGACTGTAGTTAGTCTCTAAGGAAATTTCTTGACCAAAAATTTCTAAATTATTCGCTTTATCTAATAAAAGTACAATTTCTCGGTTAAAAGGAATATAGGGTAAAACAGGATGAGATCCAAATGTTCCCTCACTAGCAATAGCCAAAGTTTCACCTGTAAGAATTAAAGCTTTTTGGGCTTTAAGTCTGGCGGCTTCAAGTTGGTCTCCTGGACGTTTAATTTCTCGCGTGAACGTCCCGAAAGCATCAGTATCAAAATTGGATGGAACTAGTGCTGTAACTGCTAATTCTCGTTCAAGAAGGGGGGCGATCGCTCGTTCTTTTTGGTGCATGGTAGCAAGGACGGCCACGCGATTAGCAAATAATGAATGCTGCTTTGTCATTATTCCATTGGCATGTACAGAAGAACAGAAGAGACGTTCCACCGGAACGTCTCTACGAGAGATTTCTGTTGTGATACCCTGAGCGAAGTCGAAGGGGGCCCTGAGCGAAGTCGAAGGGTGATGTTCTCAACCCAATCCTAAATTACTCGTCGTGAGCAAAGCGGTGGAACAGGAAGTCTAGGGCGTGATTCCGCAGCTTGTAGTATTCTGGATCTTCCATGATGCGGGCGCGATCGCGTGGACGTGGGAAGGGAATCTGCATTACTTCACCGATATTAGCCGCTGGGCCATTAGTCATCATCACCAAGCGATCGGCTAGGAACAAGGCTTCATCAATATCGTGAGTAATCATCAACACGGTACAGCGATGATCGTTCCAGATTTTCAACAATTCTTCCTGCAACTCTTCTTTGGTAATCGCATCCAAAGCACCGAAAGGTTCATCCAGAATCAAGACTTGGGGACGAATCGCCAAAGCTCTAGCGATCGAAACCCGCTGTCTCATACCACCCGACATTTGTGGCGGCTTCTTGTCACCAGCATCTGCTAATCCCACCATGGCCAGATTGTCCCGGACGATCGCTCTTTTCTCAGCCTGCGGCTTGTTGGGATAAACAGCGTGAACAGCCAGGTAGATATTTTCAAAAGCAGTCCGCCAAGGCAGGAGGGCATAGTTTTGGAACACAACCATCCGATCTGGGCCTGGCTTAGTAATCTGCTTTCCTTGCAGCCGGACTTCTCCCTGAGAAGGGAAAGCAAAACCCGACACCATGTTCAACAGCGTTGATTTGCCACAGCCAGAGTGACCGATAACACAGATAAACTCGCCTTCTTGTACGGTTAGGTTAACGCCGTCGAGTACCGTGAAAGGGCCTTTCTTGGTTGGATAAATCTTGGAAACGTTATCAATGGTCAGGAATGCCTCACGCTTAGTAGCAGTTGCAGGAGACTGTCTGCTGGTGAGGGTTTGGGTATCGCTAAAGCTCAGAGGACGGTTAAGCATTGGTTCTTAGTTATTGGTTGTTGGTTATTGGTTGTTAGTTATTAGTTATTGGTTGTTAGTTATTAGTTGTTGGTTATTGGTTATTAATCATTGGTTGTTGGTTATTGATTATTGGTGGTTGGTCAAACAACAAACAACAAACAACAAACAACAAACAACAAACAACCAGTAACTTAAGCAGCTACGCTAGGACGGGAATCGAGTACGACTTCCGCGATGCTGAAATCACGCTTAATTGGCAGACTGTTGAGATACCCAATCGGGTCTTCGGCATTGAAGGGTGTACCGTCAAACAATTTAATCCCGCTTTTGGTGTAACTAAGATCAGAAAGACCTAGTTCTCGCGCTGCGATGCTGAATACGCGGACTCGGCTTACTCGTTCTAGGATTTCTACCCAGTTTCTGGGGAAGGGAGTATGATCCCAACGCGCCAGTTGAGTCATGTGCCAAAGTTGCTCAGTTCTACTAGGACGATTTACACCCTCTCCAAAGAAGAGGTGATGAGCATACTCTCGCATGGGTACATCTAGGCTACAAGTAGAGGCGTTGGGGTCTCCCATGTGGATATAGCTGACATCGGTACTCACATATTCCCGTCCGGCTGTAATTTCACGCACTTCTTGGTCATTGGCTGGATTTGCACAATATTGACAAGCTTCTAGCAGCGCTTTGACCAATGCAATATGAGTGTTGGGATAGGCATCAGCCCACTCTTCGCGAACACCAAGTACTTTTCCTGGGTGTCCGGGCCACAGTTCTAGGTCTGTGACTACAGTAAAGCCAACTCCTTCCATAGCTGCCCGGATGTTCCAGGGTTCCCCGACACAGTAACCATCGATGGTTCCCCCTTGCAAATCGACGACCATCTGGGCTGGAGGGATAGTTTTTAGCTCAATATCCCGGTCGGGGTCGATGCCACCAGATGCTAACCAGTAGCGCAGTAGTAGATTGTGCATGGAGGAGGGATGAACCATTCCCATTCTGTGCTGTTGATTGGAAGACCTTGACAGCATCTTTTTAAAATCAGCTAGGGTATGTATGCCCTGGTCATAAAACCGCTTGTCTAGGGTGATGCCATTGCCATTGCGAGTCATGGTCAATGCTGTGACTACTGGCAAGGGTTTGTTTTCATGACCTCCCAAGGTTAACCATAGGGGCATCCCTGATGGCATTTGGGCCGCATCTAAATACTTGCCGTTCATGCCGTCTACGATGCCGCGCCAGCTGGTTTCGCGCACGAGGGTAACTTCGTCTAAGCCATATTTGGTAAAGAAGCCTTTTTCTTTAGCCACTGCGAGGGGGGCACAGGCGGTTAGAGGGACGAAGCCAATTTCGAGGTTAACTTTTTCTAGACCATGACGTGCGATCGCCGCCGTTTTTCTCGCCCGAATTTTCTTAATCCGCTTTTGCTGATTGAGGAAGTAAATCATCTCACTCCGCAAGCTGTAGTAGCTGGGGTGTTCTACTACTTCCATCCGCTTACGGGGACGAGGAATATCTACATCTAGAATCTGACCAATTTTAGATTCTGGCCCATTGGTGAGCATGACAATCCGGTCAGATAAGAGTACTGCTTCATCGACATCATGGGTAACCATGACGGCAGTGACTTCGTTTTCCTCACAGATTTTCATCAGTTGCTCTTGCAGATTACCCCGTGTCAGCGCATCTAGTGCTCCAAAGGGTTCATCTAGGAGTAGCAATTTGGGGCGAATGGCCAGTGCCCGTGCGATCGCCACCCGTTGTTTTTGTCCACCAGACAACATTCCTGGCTGTTTGTCAGCATGAGGACGCAACCCTACCATATCGATGTGCTGTTCTACTATGGCTTTGCGCTCACCCTCTGGCATATCCTTCATCACTGAGTTCACAGCCAGAGCAATATTCTCTCGTACCGTGCGCCAAGGCAGCAGAGAATAATTTTGGAACACGACCATCCGGTCTGGGCCGGGTTGTTTGATGCGTTGTCCTTCTAGAGTCACTAATCCGTCGGTAGGTAGATCTAAACCGGCAATCATGTTTAGTAGCGTAGATTTGCCACAACCGGAGTGACCAATCAGAGAGATAAATTCTCCCTTTTTTATCTGGAGGTCTATTCCTTTGAGAGCGATGTACTTTCCACCATCGGATAGGGGAAAAACTTTTTCGATCTGATCAACTGCAACAAAGACAGACATGGTAGTTATGTTGTTGGTTATTAGTTGTTTGTTGTTTGTTGTTTGTGGCTAATGGCTAATGGTTTGTGGAGATTAGAGATTAGCCACTAGCTATGGCAGTCTACTTTTGTTCTTGTGGCAAAATCTTTCCTTCTAGCCAAATCATCAGCTTGTCTAGGAGTAAGCCAACTGCACCGATGTACACCACAGCTAAGATGACTTCACTGACCTGGTTATTTTGATAAGCGTTCCAGATAAAGAAGCCAATTCCAACAATACCGGACATCACAATTTCTGCTGCAATAATCGCCAACCAAGCTAGACCTAGTGCAATTCTTAACCCAGTGAAAATGTAGGGAAGAGCAGCGGGGATAAGAATGTTGAAGAAGTATTCTTTTTTGGAGAGTTGTAGAACTTTGGCGACGTTGTTGTAATCGCTAGGGATTTGTCTGACTCCCACCGACGTGTTGATTAGAATCGGCCAAATGGATGTGATAAAAATCACGAACAGGGCTGCTGGCTCATTCTGCCGTAAGGCTGCCAAAGCAATGGGTACCCATGCCAAAGGAGCGATAACTCGTAGGAACTGAAAGATGGGGTCTAAAGCTTTGGACATCAATTTACTTGTACCAACTAAGATGCCCAAAGCGATACCAACAATTGCCGCTAGAGTGTAACCGATCGCTACCCGTTGTAAACTGGCAAAAACCTGCCAAAATAAACCTTTGTCTATACCGCCTCTATCATAGAAAGGCCATCCAATCAATATCCAGGTTTCTTGCACTACCTTAATCGGCCCTGGTAGTGTTGCTCCTGGAATCATCGAAAATATCTGCCACACCAATAGGAAGATTGCGATCGCAATCAACGGTGGAACAAGGTCAGGCAATAGCTTCTGCAAGCGAGATACAAATGCATTCTCGGAGTTAGATGAAGCACGTCTCTGGAGTGTGGTCATTGCTGTAGTCTTCCTTCAGTTTAATTGAGATTAGTCAGTAGTCAGTAGTTGTCGGTTACCAGTTATTAGTTGCTGGTTATTAGCTCTTGAGCAAACAACAAACAACAAACTTATGCTTTCTTGATTTTCAAACTATTGAGGTATTCCTCTGGTTTTTCTGGGTCAAATTTGACACCATCAAAAAACTCTTCAACGCCACGAGATGTACTTGTCGGAATATCAGCTTCAGGAATTCCTGCTTCTTTAGCTGCTTCTTTCCAAATATCTTCCCGGTTGACTTGATCAATGAGCGCCTTAGCATTTGTTAAGGTCTCTTTCGGTAAAAATCCCCAGCGAACGCTTTCTGTTATGAACCAAAGATCGTGGCTCTTGTAGGGATAAGAAACGCTACCTCTCTCATCTTTCCAGTAGTACGCTGCCATCTTTTTATCATCAATGACACGACCATCGCCCATGTCGTACTTGCCCATGAATGGGTTGATCAGAACTTCAGCAGGGAGATTAAAGTAATTGCGTCCGGAGAGGATTTCAGCGGCTTCTTTCCGGTTGTCAAAATTATCCAACCACTGTTGGGCTTCCATGATGCCTTTCAAGATGGCTTTGGTTGCCTTAGGATTTTTATCAGCCCAATCTTTTCGCAAAGCAAAGTATTCTTCGGGATGATTTTTCCACATTTCGGCTGTTAATGTTGCCAAGAAGCCAATCTGATCCTTGACAATTCGATAAGGCCAGGGGTCGCCGGTACTGAAGGCATCCATCGTACCCGTCTTCATGTTGGCGACAGTCTGGGCTGCTGGCACTGTCAGCAGTTTAACCTCTGTATCGGGATTGATGCCGCTTGCTGCTAACCAGTAACGAATCCAAAAATCTTGATTAACTGCGGGAAAGGTATAGGCAGCAGTGAAGGGAGTTTTTGCCGAGTTGAGTTTGTCGAAAACTGCCTTGCCTTGGTCTATCTTTGTGCCTAATCCCTGTCCTTTGTGTTTGCTAGCGATCGCAATTCCATTACCCTGAGTAATCAGTTGCGCCAACAGATACATGGGGATTTTTTGATTCCCTTTGGTGATTACACCTTCAGTCATCAGATGAGGCATAGGCATCTGATATTGACCCCCATCAACACCACCACCGGTTGAGCCAATTTCAGTATTGTCTCGCATGGAACCCCAGGATGCTTGCTTAGCAAGATCCACATCAGTCATGCCATACTTCGCAAAGAAGCCTTTTTCCTTAGCAATAATTAGAGGTGCGGATTCGACGATGGGGATATATCCCAGCTTGACTTTAGTCGTTTCTGGTGCTTGTGCTGGGTCAATTTTTGCAGGTGGGGCTACTTGCGCTTGAGTTCTACCTGTGACGGAATCAGGAGGGTTTCCTAAGCAGCCTTTCAGGAATATCGATCCTGCTGCCGATGCACCAGCTGTTATTAAGAATCTCCGTCGAGAAAAGTTAGGAAAATTAGTCATGAAACCTCCTGGCAGCTAATCCTATATCTTCTAGGGCTACTAACAAATTGCTATGCTTTGATGTGATGCGATCGAAAGTCTTAAATCAACCTTCAACCCTCTTGAAGTCTTGATGGTATGAGAGTTCTAGGCTCAAGCTTAGACAAACTTGGCAACTAGCTTTTGGACTTTTTGGGTAACTTTCAGTTCCGTTAAATCAGTAATAAACCTGATTAAGTTGGTAAGACTGAAGTTTGTTCTTGTGGTATCTTGAGCAAAGCCAAGAACCCAGATCCTCTTCGCTGATTCTTAGAAATTTCTTAAGATTGCAACATAGGTATCAGCTTACCATCTAATATTTAACTGGGTAACGGAAATTACAAAGAAATATTAAATCCAATCCATAAGGAAACTCATGGTATTTAATCTATGAGATATCTGCTCCCTATTTGATAGAGAGGTATCTATATATGCTATTGATGAAATCTATGATTAGGCGTACCTAAGGATTGTACAAGGCAGAGTGACAAAAGAAAAGTCAAGTTCTTAGAAAACAATTAGCTGAGCCAAAAAATTAATTTTTATTAACAATATTAAAAAAATCTTAAAAGTACGTTAGGAGAGCGTGTCTGCAAAGTGGAAACGTTATCTCTCCAGTACTTGAGGTGAAAAACCACATTTTGGGTAATAGGTACTGGGTAATGGCTTACTCAGTAAACGTTTGCCTTAATTAATCAATTTGTTGGGTCATCATATCTACGGAGAACCGATAAAGATAGTAGAGAGGAAGATAAGAGGGACAAGGGAGAGGAAAAGTACTACGAATTGAACGCAACTTGGTACAAGTTCTTTCTAAGAGTTGGTGAAGGAGTTGCTGTAGCGATATAGGCCTAGATAGAGGCAATGAGGCGATCGCTATGATGGAAATGTACTCTGTGGAACTAAGTCCGAAGGAATTCTTATGGATGTAGTCCGTATCATCATTGCCATTCTCTTGCCACCCCTTGGCGTATTCTTGCAAGTTGGTATTGGCGTAGACTTTTGGATCAATATCTTGTTGACGCTACTCGGTTACGTTCCAGGGTTAGTTCATGCCATCTGGATTATCGCGAAAAAGTAAGAGTCAGTGGTGGGGAGTCGGGAGTTAGGAAAACTGAGATGTTGCACCATTGTCAGTAAGCCGCACAACAGCAAGGGGTTTTGAACCCCCTTGCAGGTGATGCGACTGGTGCAAGATGTCAGTTCTACCTACCCGCCCCCAGAACATCTTGAAGTTGTGCTATCAGTTGAGCACGAGTAGAAACCTCCAGCTTGCGGAACATCCGTTTCAGGGCTTGCTTGACCG
>DALYIW010000051.1:0-28309 GCA_031970155.1 Coleofasciculaceae cyanobacterium CTOTU46601
TGTTGTTTGTTGTTTGTTGTTTGTTGTTTGTTGTTTGTTGTTTGTTGTTTGTTGGGAAGTCTCTTCAAGTAAAGAGGACAAGCATTTTACAATACTAACAACTAATAACCAATAACTAACAACAAACATTCATGCAGCTTGTTGATGAGGCTGTTGTATTGGTAGCTCAATCCAAAATTCTGTGCCTTCTCCAGGTGTTGAAAAACATTTCAGTTGACCACCGTGTTTTTCAACAACAATTTGGTAACTGATTGATAATCCCAATCCGGTGCCTTGACCCACCGCTTTGGTGGTGAAGAAGGGGTCAAATATATGTTGTTGGATCTGAGGTGGTATCCCTGGCCCGTTGTCGGCAATGCGGATGATTGCTGTATTTCCATTCTTCAGTTCCGTGCTAATCCTGAGTGTAGGCAACACAGATGTATCCATTTCTTCTGCGTCTTCTACTTGCTTGATGGTTCGTGCTTCTTCTAGGGCATCGATCGCATTGCTGAAAATATTCATAAATACTTGATTGAGTTGCCCTGCATAGCACTCTACTAATGGCAGGTCACTATATTCTTTGAGTACCTGAATTTGGGTCTGTTTTGCTTTCGCTTTTAGTCGGTGCTGTAACAAAAGTAAGGTGTTATCGATATTTTGATGTAGATCGACTGGTTCTCTGGCCGTCCGATCTACGCGAGAGAAGTTCCTCAACGACAGAACTATTTGACGAATGCGTTCTGCTCCAATCTGCATTGATTCCATCACTTTGGGTAAGTCTTTGCGGAGGAAGTCTATGTCAATTATCTCAAGCTCATCTTGAATTTTTGGTACTGGGTTTGGATAGTTCTGCTGGTAGAGGTCAACAAGATTCAGCAAGTCTTGAGTGTATTGAGTAGCGTGGGGAATATTGCCGTAGATAAAGGAGACGGGATTATTAATTTCGTGAGCAATCCCGGCGACTAACAGCCCCAAACTAGACATTTTTTCGGTCTGAATTAGTTGGGTTTGAGTTTCTTGTAGTTCTTGTAAGGCTTGTTCCAGCTGAGCCGCTTTTTCTCTTAATTGTGCTTCTGATTGAATTAATGCTGCTTCTGTTTGTTTCCGTTCTGTGATGTCGCGGGAGTTAACAACAATGCGAGGCACTGTTGTATCCATGAGTAAATGACCGTAAGTTGACTCGATATAACGCCATGAGCCATCTTTGTGTCGCACCCGGAACTCAATAGATAAGGTGGTTGTTGAGTCTTGGAGAACGGTTTGAAAGTTGTTTTTTACTAAGGGAATATCATCTGGGTGGACAAATTCACAGGTACTTTTGCCAATCAATTCTTTTGGCTTGTATCCGAGAACGCCTTGTATGGCAGGACTGGCGTACCGGATGGTTTCATCAGCATCTAAAATCGTAATTAAGTTAGAGCTAGTTTGAATCAGCGATCGCCATTTCGCTTCGTTTTGTGACCAAACCACAGCGTCCCTCTTGCGTTCCTCCTCAACACCAATCGCAGCACCTATAATCCCCATCAGCTTCTTTTCTGCTTCACTGGGGATAAAGTGATGCTGATACACGACAGATAACGACCCAATCGGCTCAGAGCCACATCTAACTACCTGCCCCACATAGGTTTGCAACTGGTAGGAAACAATATCAGGATCGATTTGGACATAGGTAGTATTTTGCAAGTCTGGCACTACGAAGACTTGGTTACTGCCACGCTCAATGACATCATTACAGATATGATTTTTGGGTTCGCTAACGCTACTTAAGTCGGTGGGTGTGCGCCACTGACCTAATGACCAGAGTAAGCCTTGATGCAGCCGATTGTAGGTAGCCCAGGTTCCACCTAGTAGTTCTCCAGCTAAAGCCGTGAGGCTGTTAATATTCTCATCTGGATCTGAACCAAGGCTGGAAAAACACTCATAAATTTTTGAGAGTTGTTCTCCTGCCTTAAAATTAGTGATGTCACTTAAGGTGCAGATAACTTGCTCTACACAGCCATCAGGATTAAACTGTGGCTCGATGTTAACAGATAGCCAGACTCGCTCGGCACTCGACGGCAGCACTAACCCTTGTTCGCGAAGCGTCGTTAAGGCTTGGCGATCGCGATGGCTATCTCCATACAATAAGTGCGGTAACTGTACAGCTTTGTCCGTTGGCGATCGCCATAAGTGTTTCCAAAGCTTAGCTTTCTGGGTTGGTGATGGGCGATCGCTATTTCCCGTTGGGTATCTCTCTTCTTGTTCAGAGCCATCTTTGCAGTAGCCTTGAGTAGAAGTTTCTGAGCAGTAGAGTAACCCTTCTGGTTGAGTTTTCGACATTCTGGTGAGTGTTCGCCTCTTCAAAGCGGCTTCGCCACAATGAGCCTGCTCCACAGAAGAAGTAGCAGCTTCATAATCACAATTGTAGAAGCTACCAGGGTCGTCATTTGCTGGTCGATAAATTCCCAGAACCCAGTGGCGTTGCGAGTGCTGGGTTGAGAATAAAGCCACAATCTCTCTTGCTTGTACTGGTGCCGACTGGAGTTTTAACCCAAACGGTGTTCCATCTTCTTGGATCACATGCCAATCCGGATCAAGAGGTGTTTGACCTTTTATCTGACTTTCGGTCAGTCCTAGCAAGCTCAATGCAGCCTGATTGACTGAACGGATTTCACCCTGAACTCCCAATACCAAAACACCGATGGGTATGTTTTGGAAGAGCGTATCAGGGATGGCGTTACCCAGATGCCCTAGGGTGACGCTTTGGTGATCTAGTTCTAAAGGTAACATTGCTTTGGGCCAGGGCAGAAGGTGAATACCTGGAGTCTGTTTTAGGTTGACTCCTGTTTAACGTGTTTCGATGTGTAATTTGATACACCCTGGGAAAGAATTTTCTCTGAACTCTTTCTTTAGACTTAGAAACCCCTAGTACGTCCGGATAGAAGTGAGTTACTAGTTACAAGACACCAACAATAGAGGTTGAACTGTTACCCAGCAACAGCCTGGGTTGGTAGATTGAGTTCGTTTCAGCAGCACCAGATAAAACTTTTGTTCCCAGAGATAGACGCTTATTTTTTACTGACGCATCTATTTTTATCGAGATAGATAAAGCTTTTTTTATTAATCTCGTTACTTCTATTTTATAGCTTTTAATTATTCTTGGAGTTTGCTCAGGGAAACATTAAACTTGTAAAGATTTTTACAAGTTTGTAAACACTAATCTTTGTTTTACTCTTTGTTTTACTTATCTTAAAACAAGCAACTATTTTTAGTTGCTCAAAAACCGGACAGTTGCATAAGCCTAAATCTATTAAAACTTATCTTAAAATAAAAATAAACCTCAAAAAATTAAGAAAAAAATTATATTTGTCAGCATGATGAATTATAGACAGAATCAAGAAAATTTATAATAAATTGCAATATTACTTAAGATAAATGAGTAAATTCAGGCCAGGTATTGTACGGGAAAGAGTCCACAGCAGCAAAGCGATGTAGAGGATGCCAAGGCTCCATTGATACCACACTAAAGTAGTGATGATGCCGGGGAGATGTTCGTCTCGCAGGCGAATGTCGTTGAAGCCAATTTTGAGTAAGTTGTTGAGGCTGAAGTCGTAGTAGTTGAGCCAGTTCCAGTGGCGGTTCCAGAGGATGGGCATATAGCGATCGCGAAAAATCTCAAACCGGGGCATCACTGGTAGGCGTCCGATTAGTAATCGCAACTGACGTAGGCTACCATCTTCGACAAAGTAACTGACATCCATCAGGTCATGATATCGACCTTCTTTATACAGTCGCCACAGCAGTAGCATTGGTACGGGTAAGATGACGCCTCCCAAACACGCCAGTGTCAGCCAGGGTTGATCGCTGGTACGAAAGATAGCGGTTACACCAGCACAAGTTAAGATCCCATAACTTCCAAGCATCCATGGCATTTCAAAAGAACTTGGGACGATCAATTGAGGATGGCGACGGCGGAAACGATCCACTAGCCAGAAAAGTAGGCCGAAATAAGCGATCGCAACCATCCCAACCCCAAACACTAGCCAGAAACTCGTACCATACCGACTCAGCAACAACAGCAGGCTCAATCCTAACCAGTAAAATCCTTCTAATATCCAGGGAAGAAGTGAGAGGGTGACCCTGTGAGAGGGTGACCCTGTGAGAGGGTAACCCTGTGATGTTCTTTCACTCTTTCCTGCTCTCAAGAAGCTTCTTCCCATCAGGCGACTACCAAGTTGCTGCCGCCGTAGTCGTTGGGTCGTATACTCTATCTGATTAGCATCGGCAATTTGTTGCATAGAGCGAAAATTTCGCACTAAATTGCGTAGCACGTCCTCATTTCCTTGCAGCATTGGTACGGAAAGAAGGTGACCAATTTCACCTGAATCTCCAAAGATTTTTGCTTGGTTAGAGTCAAAAGTTAGACCAGCAACATTTAGATAGGCATCTGAAAAAAACCTGGCATTGCTAAAATCTACCTGTTCGAGAAGACTGACTGCACGCATATTTACCAGTTGGTTAAACTGGGTTTCTCGAAAGGCAACGGCTTTTTCAAAGGTTGCCTCTGTTAATAAGAGAGATTGAGTAAACTGGCTTTTGCTAAATAATGCTCGGTCGTGCCACGTGGCTTGGGTAAAATCGGCTTGTCCTGGATTAGGCGATCGCGTTAGCGCCGTATCAGCAACTTCGCTAGCGTCCAAGGAATCAGCGTGACCAAAGGTCGTTCGCGTTAAATTTGCCAGTTGTTCAAATTGAGCTTGACTAAAAATAGCATCCCTCTCGAAGGTACTGCCCTGAAAATTGGCAACACCCCGAAATCGCACCCTAGAAAATCCTGCTTTGGCAAAGAACAGACTGCCGCAAAAGTTGACCTCCCGACTAAAGGTAGCATCGGCAAAGTCTGCTAAGCGAGTCCAGCGTGTTCCTGACCACTCGGCTTCCTGGCTAAAGATGGCACCGTTGGCTTCTACTCGATGGAGAAAGAAAGTATTGACAAAATTTACCGTTCCCGTAAAGCGAGTTTGTACTAGCTTGAGTGGGCCACGGAAGACAGGGATTAAAGGCACTGGTGTAGGTTGAGACAATCGACGAGGGTCACGCAGCAGTTGTTGTTGCTCTTGGGGTGTCAACAGAGGAGACAATGCTTCTCCGTAGAGGGATGTCCGCAAAGTCAGATTAGTGCTGACGAAATCTCCTTGGATTACAGAGTGGCTGAAGTCTACACCTAAAGGGGTTGTTGACCGATTTAGCTGGGTTTGCAACAGTTGATAAAACTGGTCGCGAAACTCAGCATTCTCTGGTCGCAAGTTAATAATTAGCTGGCTGAGATCGATGGTGCGGACACCTTCGCTTTGAACGGGTGATTTCAGGCGTTCTTGCAGCAGTTCTATGGTAAGGAGCGATCGCTCTGCTGGTGGTGTTGCTGCCAATGCAGATACTGGTGTTACAAGAAAAAACAGTATCCAGATACTAATCAACAACCCCAATGTAACTTTTCTCATTTTTGGCATTTAGCACCTTGCTCTTGAAGATGGCTACTAGCAAGGCAAAACAGAAGGAGCAAAACCTCTTCAGTCATCCGGAATAAGGCTGATAAACTTTGAATTTTATAAATACAAGTTTCTACTTTTAAGTAAGTCTTTTATAAGCATTCCAGCTATGACCTTTCTAAAAACAGTTAAATGGCGTCATTTTTTAGCGTTTTTCCTGATGGGAATAATTTTATGGCCATCATTAGTGTACGCCCTAGAGAACAAAACAAGCACAGCCCAGAATTCAATTCAGATATATTCTTGGCTTGTACTAACCATAACTGGAGCAATTGGCGGTTTCTGCTACACCGTGCAAGATGGGGAACTAGAACTGCCACAAATCACAAAAAATAACATCAAATTAGGCTTTCTAGCTGATTGCATTATTGGTATTCTTGGCGCTCATGTAATCTCTCCAATTGTGCCTGATTTCAATATCAACTCTTCCGAGCCACCTTTGCCTCTTACCATATTGACAGGACTTATAGGTGGCTATGGCGGTCGAACGGTCATCAATAAGGTTCTAGACAAACTTGTCAACCCAAAGGTTAACGAAATTAAAAATAAAGTTGAGGAAAAACAAGAGGAATTAAATCAAAAAGTTATTCAGGTTCATGAGGAACAAGGACAATTAAAGCTCAACCTTGATGAGCAAGATAAAAACGATACTAGGGCAATAGAACTTGTAATTGACCGTCAGTTTGATTTAGACTTTATTTCTTCCGAGGAGGAGTATGATAGACTCCAAGAGGCGATTAGAGATGCTTCTGCAAAAACCAGAACTTCTATCTTCTTGCAAGCCAAACAGACACGATTACAGGCATTAAATCATGGCGACTTGTTGAAGATGGAAAGAACAATTCCAGTCTTTGAAGCTTTATTGAAATGTACTAAAGAACCTGAGTTACGGCATCGCTATCACGCTCAATTGGCTTACGTTTATAAAGATAAAGAAGAACCGAGTTGGGCAGAAGCACAAGCTGAATTAACTAAAGCTATTGAAGAACGGAAAGAAGCAACTCAACAATGGAAAGATGTAAGTGAGCAAAAGAAAAAGGAGCTAGATGCGACAGACACATTCTGGTTCTATGAGTTCAATCGCGCTATTTGCCTAATTCAACTTGATTATAATTTCCAGGATAAAAAACTGTCTCAGAAGGAAAGGTGTGATGCAGTATTACAAGACCTTAGAGAGGCTAGTCGCAGAATAGCTCAAGAAACTAAAGATAAAATAGACATGGCTGATTTACTCAATCCAAAAGCCGCTGATCGGGATGCATCGAAAAATTTAATGTTGGCATCACTGAAACTAAACGATGCATCGAAAAATTTGGTACTTAGCTGGCTGGACAACAATGACATAAAACCAACAGACCTAAAACCCCTTAACAGAGCTTCAGATCAATAAAGCAATTTTGCCAGTTGTTGACCCAGTTTCTATGGCTTTGTGAGCAGCAGCAGCGTCTTGTAGAGGGAAGGTTTGACCTAGGTGAATTTTGAGCTTACCTTCATCAATCCAAGTGGCACACTGTTTGAGAATTTCAGCTTGGTGCTGTTGGGCTTCAACCAGTCCTTGCAACATAGGGGTGAGCATGATTTCGAGGCTAATGGGGAGATTAGGCGATCGCACTTTCTTCAGCTCACACAATCACATTACGCAATACACCTAGACCTTCCACCTCCAACTCCACAACGTCCCCTCGCTTGAGCCACCGATCTGACTCTAATCCGCAGCCGCTCCCCACTGTACCGGAGCCGATAAACTCTCCTGGGTAAAGCGTTTCATCCCTTGAGATGTAGGCGATGATTTCCTCGAAGGTAAAGTGCATACTGCTGCTGTTGCCCCTTGACCACTCTTGGCTATTGACCCTTGCACTCATGGTGAGGTTGTATGGAGTCGGAATTTCATCTGGGGTAACTAGATACGGACCGATCGCATTGCCTGTATCAAAGTCCTTCCCCTTAGCTGGACCTAGGCGACATTCCATCTCCCGTATTTGGATATCGCGAGCGCTGAAATCGTTGTATATTGCGTAGCCAGCGATGTGGTTATGTGCTTCTTGTGCCGTGATATTTCGCCCGGTCTTGCCGATAAATATGCCAAACTCTAATTCGTAGTCGAGTTTTTCTGTATAGGAAGGCCAATGCACCTCTGTATCTGTGCCTACAACACTCAATGGATTACCTTTGTAGTACACCGGGGATTCGTACCAAGCCTTGGGCGGACTCAACAGTGGTCGTCCCCTCAACTTCTCTACCCAAGCGTCTAAGTTAGCAAGAAGTGGCGATCGCCATTTAACCACTGTCCGAGTTGCCTGGATGAGGTGCTTTTCAAACACCAAGCAGTCGCGAATAGAACGTGGGCGCGGCACAGGAGAGAGCAACACAACATCACTCACGGGATAGGTGGTTTCCGGTGGACGTTGAGTTATGACAAAATCTCTTACCCGTTCAGCTACTGCTCTAGCAGCTTCCCCGGCGTCCAGGAAAGCCAGCATGTCAGTAAAAAAAGGTTCAGGAACACCTGCCATAACTAGGCTTCCAGCTTGCAAATTGACAATGGTGCGATCGCCATCGATTAGAACCCCCAACAGTGGAGTAGCTGATAAGTCAGAACCTGGAACAAACGTCAGGAGTTTCATCGTGCCGCTCAATTCTCTATGATGCCTACCACCCGAGACGGACCGGCAGAACCATTTTTTACCTTCAGCGGAAACGCTGCCACCTTGAAGCCATGAGTTGGTAATTTATCCAGATTGGCAAGCCTTTCCAGTTGACAATATTCTTTGTCAATGCCAACGAAATGAGCAGCCCAGAAAACATCGTTCCGCCCACTTTCTTTCGCCTGCTTAGCCTGCGCTGGCAGTGGTATATCCCAGCCCCAGGAATCAATCCCCATCACTTTTACACCGCGATCGATCAACCAGTGCGTTGCTTGTGCGCTAACACCACATCCCTGAGTGAAATACTCCTGCTTTCCTAACAGTCGGTCGTTTCCGGTTTGTATTAGCACGATGTCGAACGGCTTGAGCTTATAGTTAATCTTTTCTAAAGCCAATTCGACATCCTCCACCGTAATCGCCTCACCATCTCTCTTATGGCGCATGTCCAGCACTACACCATCGCCGTAACACCACTCTAAAGGAACTTGGTCAATTGTCTTGGCTGGCTTCCCCTCAGAAGTGGGTGCGTAGTGCCAAGGCGCATCCATGTGAGTTGTGCCGTGGGTAGAGATTTTGATCACATCATTAGCCCAACCGAGTCCGCCACGCAAGTACTTCGGCGTAATCCTGAAGAGCAACCAAATTGCAAACCGTCCGAACTTGTGATCCTGATAAGTGACCGAGTTGCGTGCCCACCACGGAGTCCAACTCTGATCGTTTTGCAGCGTGTCACTGAGATCGACTATGTGCATGATGCTTTCCCTGAACGTAAAGAGCCTTGAAAAATCTGAGTTGAACTTATTTCAGATCAGCAGTGCAATTTTGCCAGTTGTTGACCCAGTTTCTATAGCTTTGTGAGCAGCAGCAGCGTCTTGCAGGGGAAAGGTTTGACCCAGATGGATTTTGAGCTTACCTTCATCAATCCAAGTGGCACACTGCTTAAGAATTTCAGCTTGGTGCTGCTGGGCCTCAACAAGTCCTTGCAACATGGGGGTGAGCATGATTTCGAGGCTAATGCGGAGATTACGCGATCGCGCAACCTTCCAATTACCATACGCTGAATCAGGCTCCAGAATCGTCACCACATCGCCATACACTCGCACCGCACCAAAAGTATCATAGAAAGTTTTACCACCTACCGTATCGAAGGCAACATTTACTCCTTTACCCTCAGTCCAATCTAAAGCCGCCTGCACAAAGTCAGTTTGTTTATAAGGGATGGGATGGTCAGCACCCAGTTGACGAACTAATCTCGCTTTATCCTGAGAACCAACAGTAGTACAAACCTCAGCACCTTTGAGTTTTGCTAGCTGGATGGCGACATGACCAACACCTCCAGCACCAGCATGAATCAGCACTGTCTGCCCCGTTTCCAGGCGTCCCCTGTCATAGAGGGATTCCCAGGCAGTAATGAGTACGAGGGGAGCAGCAGCTGCCTCAGCAAAGGACAGAGAAGCCGGTTTGTGGGCGATAAACCGCTCATCAACCACAGCCATCTCAGCATAATTTCCCAGCTTGGCACCTAGTCCACCAGCACAGAAGTACACCTCATCGCCTACACGAAAGCGCTGGACGTTAGCCCCGACAGCTTCCACGATTCCAGCACCGTCACATCCCAAAATGGCTGGCATCTGGTCAGGATAAAAAGTGCCGCGCTGCCGCAGTTTAGTGTCAATTGGGTTGACGCCTGCGGCATGGAGACGCACTAAGAGTTCTGTATCTGTTTGAATTGTAGGGTTTGGGACTTCTTGAAGTTGTAGAACTTCGGGTTCACCAGCTGCTGTCATTAAAACGGCTTTCATACGTCACTTTTGTGGCTAGGGCAAGAGTCTTTTACGAGAACTTTACCGCAACGACGAGTTGATGAGGAAGCGATCGCTTGTTGAGAGCGGTTATATCATTTTGGGAGTCTTCATACCTTTAGCCATTATCGAATTCTGAAAACAACGATTTTAAATCTCGATATCCATTCACTACGCGAACAACATCAATTCCATCCTCTCTGGGATAGTAGAAAACGATGTAATCATCGACAGTAAATCCTCGTAAATTAGGAGACAATATATCATAGCTTTTTCCCATATTTGGAAAGCCTGCTACAAGCTTGCTATTTCTGACGAATGGCATCAAAAAGCCTGCTGGCTGCACTGAGATTGCTCTGAGCAACGTACTCGCAAATATCATCAAGGTCTTGGGCTGCTTCATCTGAGAAGGAGTAACTGCTCATGCTCCAGACTCAGCAATACGACTAATTTTTTCTTGCAACCTAGCAAAGACTGTCTCACCATCGGTGACTTGCCCTCTGGCAATTTGTTCAGCTCCCACTGCAATTTTCTGACGGAGTTCTTCAAGCCTGCGCTCTCGTTCTTCCAGAAGTTTGAATGCTTCACTAATTACCTCATCTGTATTCGCAAATCTCCCGCTTTGAATTTGAGATTGAATAAACTGTTCGTGTTCGGGTTTTAAAGAAATATTCATGAATATTGAGACTATTTTGATTTTCGTCCCATTCAAACTGCATGGATGTATTTTAACAATCGCGATCACCCTCACCTGCCAAGCCTCTAGCGTAGAGGGAGTAGTTTGGCATAGATGTCATCCTCGGAGTTTTCCCACAATTCTGCAAGCGATCGCTCACTCGCCTCTATCCAGAATTGCTGTTCATCCTCAATAAAAGTACTTGTACCCTCATCCCGACGCTCCTTACGTCGCTACCGCTACGCTATCATCCCTCATCCTTTTTTGGTCAGCGGTACTCTAGCAACAGGTGCATCTTCGCACAGACAGTAAGGCCGACTGTAGCTTAAGGGCGACTCTAAAGCGTGCTGGAGTAAGAAATCTGGATTGCTCATCACTCGCTCCGTTTCGCCATCGTACACAACTTGACCTTCACTTAAAACTACCGTGCGATCGCATAGTTCTAACGCTAAATCTAAGTCATGCGTTGCAATGAGTTGAGTCAGTTGTAAGCTTTGCAGTAGCTCAATTAACTGACGACGAGAACGAGGATCCAACTGGGCAGAAGGTTCATCGAATACTAACACCTGGGGTTGCATCGCTAGTACGCCTGCGATCGCAATTCGTTTTTTCTCCCCTCCCGACAAATTTTCAGTACTTCGTTGCCCATAGCGTTCTGGGTCAATATTAACTGCTGCCATCGCCTGAAGAACTCGCTGTGTTAGTTCCTCATCTCGCACCCCCTGATTCATCGGGCCAAAAGTAACATCCTCCCAAACTGTGGGCATAAATAGCTGATTATCAGGATTTTGAAACACCAGCCCTACAAAATTCCGAATCTCTCGCAAATGTTCGGAGTCTACAGGCCATTCTCCGATAATCACTCGTCCCTCCTGAGGCAGGATAATTCCATTCAGGTGTAACTGCAAGGTAGACTTTCCCGAACCATTGGCCCCAATTAGTGCTACTCGTTCATTAGCTTTAATCGACAAATTAATATTCTTTAAAGCCTGAGTACCATCTGGATAGCTATAGCTAAGATTTTCGATGAATATTGGATTATGGTGCATCAGGCTAGTTTGAGATTTTGAATTTAGGAGTTTAAAGCTGAAACTGTCCTACTACGACTACAGCAGGTAAACAGCCTGCCCAATCATGGCTAAGATTACGGTCAAAGTTAGAGCTAAAATGTCGCGCTGTCCGCCGGAGGGAACTTTCTCGACAATCGGTATCCCTTGATAACCTCGTGCTAACATGGCCTGATAAACTCGTTCTCCTCGCTCATAAGTGCGGATAAACAGCGAACCCATCATATTACCAACTACCAAGCGTGAAGAACGGTTGCTGCCCATCAAGTTGCGAGATGCTGCTGCCCGACGCATGGCGTTAAACTCCCCAATCAAGACATTGATGTAGCGATACATTGAAGCTAAAATCGCCACTAACAACGGCGGAGTTTTCAATTCCACTAAGGCATTCAGCAGTGCTGGAATCGAAGTCGTTAGAGTCAGTAGGTTTAGTAGCACAAGCGAGAGCAGAGCCTTAAGCGTTACACTCCCTAATACGGTTAGTCCTACTGTAGTAATTTTTAGTGGACCCCAAGCCCAAAGAACTTGTCCACCATCCCGGAACAAAGTACCCAGGAGAACGACGCTAATAAAAAGTGACTCAACAGCTACCCGTTTTAGTAGTACTGGCAGCGTTACTCGACTAATTAGTATAAGACCGACCAAAGCCAATCCGTAGATAGCCCAAGTCCACCAATGTCCATTTGGGGTTAAGACTATGGCAAACAGCAACAGTAGCGTACATAGTATTCTGGTTCGAGGTGCGAGTTTTTGCCAAGAAGTCACCTTTTTGCTATCGATATCAAGATGAAATGCCCCAACGTGTAGCAGCATCTAATGAACGTCCTAGCTATTCGAGGGGTTGATCGGGAGGGGATGCATCATGATCCGTGATAGATGAATTAGAACCGCGAACCACTAGTTTACCGATTCCCCAAGCCAAACCAAACGTTGCTAAGGTTCCGACTAAACCTGCTATGGGAGTGGCGATCGCTTCCGGTACACCTCTGAGGGCATACTCGTCAAAAATAGAATAGAACGGCAACTTACGAGCAGGTGCGTCTTCAGCTGCCTTGTTCTCAAACTTCAGATCCTGTGAAACTCGATCTAGACCATCTGGATGTTTGCTGGCAAAGGGAGAGAGAAACACCGCAATTAGTAAGGCAATCCCTAAGCCAGTGATAACCAGAACACGGTTACGCTCTCGTGAAAAGTTGTTACTCATAAACTAAAATGCTTAATCCAGGTCAAATTCGATGCACATCCTTAACGGGATGAGAGGGAACGCGATCTAGATATAGATTTGCGAGGCGGATCATAGAAAATATCGGGACGAGTCCGCCAAATGAAACTGAGCGCTATTACTGTAATCAGCGCCTCACCAATGCCTATTAATAGGTGCCAAGATGCCATAGCCCCCAAAGCTACTGTCAAAGGAACGGTTTCTGACAAAGCCAGTTGTATTGCACAAAGAATGGAGGCCACTACTACGCTTGTCCACGCTGCAACAGCTGCACCAACTCCTACTCCTCGTAGGGTATCGCGACCGACCGCAAAGCGAATCGTCCGGTAGAGATAGTAACCGCAGAAGGTGCCGATCAATCCCATGTTAAAGATGTTGGCTCCTAATACTGTCAAGCCTCCATCCTGAAACACGACAGCTTGGACGAAGAATACTGCCACCATCACCAGAGAACCAGCCCATGGCCCTAATAAGGCTCCTGCTAAGGTTCCACCCAGGAGGTGGCCAGAAGTACCACCGGGAATCGGAAAATTGATCATTTGAGCGGCAAAGATAAAGGCTGCACAAACTCCCATTAAAGGCACAGCGCGTTCCTGGTATTCTGCTTGCGCTTTATTTAAAGAGATTGTAATTAGAGCGATCGCAATTACCCAAGTAATCAAAATAACCGGCAAGTTCAAGAAGCCATCCGGGATGTGCATGGCTAACTGCGGCTGTACAAGCCAGTGCAGCCAGCTGTAGCTGTAAGACCCGATACTGGGCACAGGGACTGTAAGCATCTTAAATATTGTCCTTTACAGCCAGACTTTTAAATCAGTTCAACCCTCTAATAAAACTTGTCTTTACTCAAAAATTCAATGCGAGGGGGGGGCATTTTTCGCTGAATCCCAGGAATTTTGCCAAATTAAGGCTGTACTACAGCTGAGCTGACATCCTGATGTTTGAGCTAAGTAACATCAAACAGCTAAATGTTTGCTGAAGATACTCCTTGATCCCCCCAGCTCCTCGTATGAGCTGGGGTCTGAAACAAGGGGGAGAAAGTTCTTAAAGTCCCCAAATCTCAGTTGATGAGAATTAAAGAAGTATCAATGAACGAATCTCACTAATACAAGCGTTCACAAGGGTTTTAAGAAGCGGCAATTTCTTTGCTGCGCCTCTTCACTGACCAATAGTTACAAATTTAACTTGATTGATACTGTACTTAATCTTCGCCTTTAATAAGTGCTCCTGCTGCTGCTTGTAGAGAGGCGTAGTCAACTTCGGGTTTACCGTTAATGTAGTATCTGCCCTTTACAGATTCACAGAGAGTACCAACTACTACCCCATCAGCACCATAGATTTGTAACACCTGCTCAACTTCATCGGGTTGAAAACCTTGAAGAGTTGTACTCCAGTCCTTTTGAGCAACTGAACGAATTTTAATGGTTTCTTCCATCATCTAATTGACTCCTATCAAGAATGTACCCTTGGCGAACTAGTAAGCGACAGCTCAAGTTTTAGCACAGCAACCACCCACTAGCAACGTTTCAGACTGCTCAATTGAGTCTTACTAGATTTATAACTGGTCAACGGTGAGCGAAGCCGAACCGTTGACCCGCCAGCGTTGCCGAAGGGTCAATCACTTCTAGCAGCGTATCAACTTCGGCATTAGGAGACAGGAAGGAAAACAAATGTTTAAAACGGAGCTTTCCATGCTGATCGATCAGAAACTGGGCAGGTAGAGGTGCACCTAGCGCTTGACCAACGTCATAGGCCTGAAAGCTGCGACAGCTAGGGTCGCAAAGTAAGGGTATTTTTAAACCCAAGTCTTTAACAACTTGTTGACTGGCTTTTGTATCAGTGCTAGTAATCATCAACACTTCAACGCCCTTTTGTGTGAAGCGATCATAATTCTCATTCATCGCTTTAATGTGAGGGAAGCACAAGGGGCAGTACTGTTTTTCTGTAAAGATGCGGGTAAAAGCCACAAGGACTGGTTGTTTTTTTCGGTAATTAGATAGCTTTACCTGACAGTTGTTAGTAATATCAGGTAACTCAAAATCAGGAGTTGTGGAGCCTAGTTTTAGAGTATTGGTGGCTGGTATTGGTAAAAAATTGCGGAAGAATCGCTCGTTGAGTAAACCGCTAAAATCATTAGAAGTCAGCATGGAGTGTTAAATCCTTCTTAAAAACATACAAGTTTTAGCCCCAACACGCTTGAGGTTATAAATTTCTCTAGGCAGTGTTGAGGCTGATTTTTAGGTTTTGAGCTTACAGTTGTCTTCCTGATTTAAACCGCTGCGAAGAAAACCTTTGACTTCACGGGGTCAGGAACCATTGTCTTGTCACCGGGTTGCCAACCGGCTGGGCAGACTTCATCCGGATGAGATTGAACGTATTGAATCGCTTGCAGGGTACGCAGAGTTTCATCAACGTTACGACCAAAAGACAGGTTGTTGATGGTGGAGTGTTGGATGACACCATCTTTGTCGATGATGAATAAACCACGCAAAGCGACGCCCGCATCTGGATCAAGGACGTTGTATGCCGTGCTGATTTCTTTTTTGATATCAGAAACCAGAGGATAGTTGAGGTCGCCAATCCCGCCAGACTTCCGGTCGGTCTGAATCCAAGCTAGGTGAGAGAATTCGCTGTCAACTGAGACACCGAGAATTTCGGCGTCTAGCTTTTTGAATTCTTCATGGCGATCGCTAAATGCGGTAATTTCAGTAGGGCAGACAAATGTGAAGTCAAGTGGATAGAAAAATATGACAACATACTTGCCACGGTAGTCAGACAGTTTGATTGTCTTGAATTCTTGATCAACTACAGCTGTGGCAGTGAAGTCGGGGGCCGATTGGCCTACCCGCAGACATCCTTCTATCGGGTTGGTCATGAACTTACTCTCCTTGATTTTTCTCGCCTATACGTTCGCTATACTTTTCCGGTAATGTTATTCCAACCTTACCGATACTGGTAAAAACTGATTATTTACGAACTGTTACAAATATATCATACTCATAACGATTTTGAGTAGGAAGTCGATCATCCTGTTCAAAAAGGCTAAATCGATCAGGACTTACGCATGGACACCACATATAGTAGGGGTTCTCGGCCGTTCACCCCTACAAAGAGCCCTTCGTCATGAGAAATTTGCGTAAACCCTACCGATGCTTAAAATGGGGTTTTCTAAGAGTCTCAGGGATGTGCGGAGGCGAATCTAGAAGTTCAGGGAGTCAAAGATTGAGGAGAGTAATTTCTTGTTGAGCTTCCCCATCTCCTCAATGTGGCCAATTTGCAGAGCAAGCCAGCAGGATGCTCTCTCATGGCGATTGTCATACTTGTAATACCCTCAGTTTTGAGGAGAAAATTTGGGAGCACGAAACAGTAGTGAATGATTTAGATACGCGGGAATGGCTGTTAACTAATGGTTTGGGCAGTTTTGCTAGTGGCACAGTTTGTGATGCTCGGACTCGCACGTATCACGGCTGGTTGATCGCAGCCCTAGAGCCACCGGGACGGCGTACCCTATTGCTATCTCATCTTGATGCCAGCCTAGAAGTAGCTGGAAAGAATTGGGCACTCTCAACAAATTTCTGGAACGGCGGTGAGAAAATCGAACCCTTGGGCTATCAGCTACTGCGATCGTTTGAAATAGAGCCATCTCCAAAGTGGACTTGGGGGTCCGAAGGCTGGCAGTTAACGCGGCAGATGGTTATGCCTTATGGCTTCCCTGGGAGTGGGGAGTTGGGAGTTGGGAGTGGAGAAGATTTAAGTAACAAACAGCCACCGCAGTTGTGTAACCGCATCTTGATTCAGTACCGATATGAAGGTAGCCAGGTAGCGACGCTGAGGCTACGGCTAATAATTGGCGATCGCGACTTTCACCACCAGCAATTAGAGGATGAGGAGTTACAGTTTTCTCAAGTAGTGGAGCCGACTCAAGTCTACCTCCAAGGGATTCGCTCTGGTCAAGTGGGGATGCCTTGGGTATTACGCTGGAGTGCGGGTCATTATCAACCGGAGGGGGTTTGGTACTGGAATTATTACTATCCAGAGGAAAATCTGCGGGGTTTAGGCGATCGCGAAGACCTCTATAGTCCTGGTTACCTAACCGTTATTCTGGAGCCAGGAGACACTCTAATTCTAGAAGCGAGAGTGGGATCAGCCCAATCGACCCTACCTCAGCTGAATTCCGATGTATTTGAGCAAGCACTACAAGCAGAGCAAGAACGACACAAGCAGCTTTTTGCCCTAGTGCCAACCACTGTGAAAAGCGATCGGGACTTGATTTGGCGTCAGTTGCTGCAAGCGGGCGATCAATTTACTGCCTACCGTGCCTCAATTAGTGGTCCTACGGTGATTGCTGGTTACCCTTGGTTCAATGACTGGGGGCGCGATACACTGATTGCCTTACCGGGGCTGGCTTTAACAACTGGGCGTTTCGCTCTGGCTAGGGGGTTACTAGAAACCTTTGGCAGCTACTGTCGTGATGGTTTGATTCCCAATACCTTTCCTGATGGCGATGCTCAACCCATATATAACAGCATTGATGCTTCCCTATTGTGGATTGAAACTCTAGGACTTTACCTGGAAACAACGCAAGATTGGGACTTCTTGATTCAGCAGTACCCCGTGGTGCGGAAAATCTACAAAGCCTTTACCGCTGGCACGCTTTATAATATTCGGGTTGATGCCTCCGATGGGCTACTAACTTGGGATGCTCCAAATGTTGCCCTCACTTGGATGGACGTTGTAATTGACGGTAAACCAGTCACGCCGCGTCGGGGAAAACCTGTAGAAATCAATGCTCTTTGGTATTCTGCGTTGTGTTGGATTAGCCGATGGACTCAAAAACTGGTCACAGATGCCTGTGTCGATCCCGTGCGTCTCTTACACCAAGCTCAACACTATGACCAGCAAGCGCAAAAGGTGAAGGCGTCCTTGCAGAAGTTTTGGAATCTAGAGCGGAATTATTTTTACGACACAATTGAGCCAGATGACCGACGAGATGCTCGAATTCGCCCAAATGCAGTTCTAGCACTGTCACTATATCATTGTGGGTTTCCTACAGAGCAGGGGCGTCGGGTGTTACAGGTGGCTCACGATCGCCTCCTCACTCCCTATGGTCTCCGAAGCCTCGACCCGGCTGACCCTGATTATGTCAGTTACTATAGTGGCGATCGCCTGCATCGTGATAGCGCTTATCATCAGGGAACAGTGTGGAGTTGGCTAATCGGTTCTTTTGTCCGGGCTTGGCAGCGCTTCTACGAACAAGAACCTATTCCCTTCGACTGGCAACCTTTGTTAGTTCACTTGCAGCAGCAAGCCTGTCTGGGTTCCATTTCTGAAATTTTTGATGGCAACCCACCTCACTCACCCCAGGGAGCGATCGCTCAAGCTTGGTCAGTCGCTGAACTTATCCGTCACTGGGAAGGATGAAGGAAGAAGGATGAATGCAGGAATAGCCCCATAAATAAATCATGGTGCTTTAAATATTGAAGATTTCTGTTCTTCTTCATAAATAAATGGTGCTTTCCCCTCATCCCTCATCCTTCATCCTTCATCCCTCATCCCTCATCCCTCATCCTTCATCCCTCATCCCTCATCCTTCATCCTTCATCCTTCATCCCTCATCCTTCATAAAACAGAACCCTGCGACCTTTGAGGATTGCAGGGCTTGCTTTAGTTTCAATTTGGTGGCGGGAGGCGGATTTGAACCACCGACCTTCGGGTTATGAGCCCGACGAGCTACCAGACTGCTCTATCCCGCGTCGCTCTAGCTAGTATAGCTCTTAATTGGAGAAAATGACAACTTTTAAAGCATAGAAAGTTCGCCAATTACCTCTAACCGCTTGAAGTTACTGAGTTTCATGAATTTTTCTGCTAGAGTTTCCGATACAGAGGGAGTAATCCAGCCCATTTGCTTAAGCAGGTGGATAGCGACGGAATATTTAGCTCGCCTAGCTCCATCCATCACTTTAATGGCTAAACCCATGCCCTCTCCAATCCGACCAATACATTGAACTCCTTCTGACCCCGCCTTACTAACAAGTTCTCCTTCAGACATTCGCATCAGTTCAGTATCAAAGTCACCTTCTCCTGCCACTAATGCTGGATGATGGGTCATGGCGCGTACAATACGCTCCATCGCCAAATTATCACCCGAAGCTAGCTGAGCGTACAAGGAGGCCATTTGACGAAGTTGGACAAAGTAAGTCGGTACTCCACAGTCATCATGAGCACGAATTAATTCTTCCCCTGGCATCTTCATTAACTCAGCAACCTGGCTCAAAACTAGCTTCTGTACCGGATGGTTGTAATGTAAATAATTATTGAGTGGCCACTGACATTGCTGGCAGACGGCTAACATCCCAGCATGTTTACCAGAGCAGTTGTACTGTAATGGGCTGTGTTTCCCTTCAGGAATTGGACATTGCAGGGCGGACGGGTCAACATCACTGCGCCAAAGGATATTAAAGACCTGTCGTACCTGTTCGATTTTGCCCTGGTGGGAACTACAGATAATCGCTAAATCTCGGTCATTCAGGTTATAACGTTCCAGTGTGCCAGTGGTGGTAACAGCCAGCGCCTGAAATGGTTTAAGAGCGGAACGAATAAATGTCGAGGTCTCTGGGTTTCCAGCGACCGATAGCACCCGTCCTCGCTCGTCACAAACGACGGCTTGAACACGATGCGTCGATTCGACGAGTCCTTCTCGCAGTAAACGGACTTCTAAGATTGGTGTTTGAGTACGTTTTCCCCTTGTCATGCGTAAGAGTCTAACACTGGGAGGGGACACAATAGATGCTGTCTTGGCGGGGCAGATTTTCCCCTGACTGAGCGCTTAGAGCTTATAGACAATTCCAAATTAGGCTACCACTGATGAAAAATAGAACAAGGATGGTGAACGTCCGTTTCAGACGTTGCAGAATAGGTTGGATTTGATAGGAGACAATTAAGCGATCGCGCATCAAAATTTCTGGCGGCTTTGTCCAGGTTTGACCATCATACCAACCTGACTCTTCATAGAATATTGTCTCTCTCAAGAGGCGATCGCGCACGTAAGACCAGCCCAAATAGAGTCGCAGCAACGTCAAAGCCAGAAATACGCTAGCACCAGCTCCGCCACAAAGCATAAACTGCACTAAATACTTCTTCGGCACAAAACTTGCTGCGGCAACCGGTCCTGCGACGAGCCAACTCCATCCCCAGACCCAAGCCAGCTTCATAATATAGCTTCGCTGATCCAGCGTCACCCAGCTAAAAAACCAAGATTCTTGTAACTCTTGGTATTCATTAATTGGTTGCTGCTCAGCTGGAACAGGACAGATAGAAACAGAAGATTCCATCATGTTTTTAGTCACTGTTGCGGTTGGGACGCCTGAAATTCAATTTGTTCTGCATGTCCCCAGAATGCTTCCAAATTATAGAACTCTCGCTCCTGGGGCATCAAGATATGAACAATCACCTCCCCGTAATCTTGAAGAATCCAACTTCCTTCTGCTTGCCCTTCAACCCTTAGAGGCAGGCGATCCCATACCGTCTCCACTTTTTGTTCAATCGACTGGGAAATCGCCCTTACCTGTGTCCTGGAAAAGCCAGTGACAATCACAAAGTAGTCTGCCAGGTACGACACTTCTCCCACCTGTAGGATTAGGATATCTCCACCCTTGCGGTCATCTGCGGCCTGAGCAATAGTCCATGCCAGCTCGTGGCTCATATTTGGTTTTTGGGCACCCGTAGCAATTAGAGTTGAAGGCATTTTTAATTGATCTCTCATCAAAATGTTAAATTCCTTTTTCAAAACCAAACAAACATGTATCAAAAATTAACGACCTAGGCGAAAGCCCACTGCTTGAAGCAGTACAAGGCCTTCGCTCATGACTTGACCTTGCCGATTTGGGATTTTTGATAGCGCACATTTTCGTTGACAGGATTAGAAGAGGAACAAGCGCCGGATTCTTCCGTGGGGACAATCCAAAGTCTAAAATTTCAAATCCCAAATTGAGCGACTCTACTTGTGTGGTTGATTGCAAGCTAATCTCCGAGAATGGTTTTACCAACGCCAACGCGCTGTTTTGGTGCAGATTCAGAATAAGAGCCAACTTCACTACCCAATTACGCTGTTACCGTATCTGTGAGAGGGCTGGTTGGTTGCATTTGTTGGCTTGATTGAGCGATCGCCCAATTTCGAGTTAGGATTGTGCGTGGGTGAACCAGGCAACGGCTATCAAGCAGAAATTTCAACGAATAGTCGCAGGTTAGCCAAAGGGCTTTATGTAGTTCTTGCCCACTAACTTGTCGTAAGACTTCCAACTCTGGTGTATTACCACGATTAGGCTCCAGAGAATCAGCAATAAATACAACGCACGCCAAGTCACTCATGCCAGGACGCCCCAAAGTGTGAAGAGCGATCGCTTCCAACACCTCTTCATCTTGTATACCAAATTGGTCTCTGGCAACAATTGCGCTGACATCTGCGTGCAAAAGATGAGGATGGGCTTCACAGACCGAATCTATTTCTATGTCCGGCCTTCTTCCCGTCCCCTGCGCGTCCCTAGCCATCTGCAACAACACCTTGGGCTTAAAATATTTAGCCAAGTCATGCATCAGTCCGGCACAAGCCGCCTTCTCGACATCTAGCTGGTAATGCTGAGCCAGTTCAACCGACATTTGCTCAACACCCAAAATATGCTGAATCCGAGAAGCAGGAACGTTTTCTGCTAACCAGGTTAAGACCTGATCGCGCATCACTTCAAAAAACTCCTAAATGCAACGTCTGGTCGTGCTTTTTCATCTGTTGCGTGTCAGCAACTCAGGAGAACATGTTCTTGCCCTTATTTTAGCTCAAGGCTTCTGAACAGTAGCAAAGAGTTCTTCATACTGATTGAGCGCTTGCTCGAAGGAATACTTCTCAACAGCATACTCTCTCCCTTTCTTGCCAAGTACTTCAAGTTTATCGGGATTGGCATACAAGTCTAAGATCCCAGCCGCTAAGGCCTCTGGATTTTCAGGAGGGACAAGGAGACCAGCACCACTTTGTTGTATGGCTCTGGCAGCTGAACCATTAGGAGGGATAGATGCCACGATTGGGCGACCACTAGCCAGTAATACTTGAATTTTGGAAGGCATGTTGAAGCAGATGACGTTGCGTTTTTGGATGACTAATCCGACATCTGCGGCGGCTAGCATTTCTGGGAGTCTTTCGCGAGGTTGAAACGGTAGTAGTGTGACATTAGTTGCTTTACACTTTTGACAGTAGTCGTGCAATCGCTGTAAAGCATTTTCTTCTCCGACAATCACAATTGCAATTTTAGGCATATGAAGCAGGCGCGTTGCTGCCTCGATGACCGTTTCTAAGCCTTGAGTGAGAGCAATGTTACCGGAATAGAGGACGACAAAATTACTATTGAGTTTATGCTCAGTGCGGAATTGGTTTTTTTCTTTCGGCAAAGGACGAATGAAATTAACGTCAACCCAGTTGGGAATCTGCACGATTTTATGTTCAGGAACTCCCTTCTCCTGCAAGTGACCAACAAAGTCATCAGCAATCACACTAATCTTGGTAGCTGTCTGGTAAGCAAACTTTTCCAAGACTTCAAAAATACGAATCAGCTTTGGGTTTTTCAGTAAGCCGATGCGTACAGCGGCATCTGGCAAAATATCTTGGAGATTTAGAACTACCGGGGCCTGGTGCAGCCATCCCAAAAGAGCTGATGGTACGGAAACAGGTAGGGGTGGAGTTGTTAGGAAAATGACATCCGGACGTTTGCCCCTCAGCGCATGTATAAAACTAGTGACAACAAAGCTCACTTCTAGTAGTAATCGGTCAATCAAACTTGGTTTAGGACGAACCCAGACATAACTACGCTGCACAGCAACGCCGTTAGTTAGTTCAGTCATGTAGGGTTTGCCTCGGTATCCTTCATAGATCCGACGTTGAGGATAATTAGGCATACCAGTAACAACGCGAACTTGGTGCCCTCGTTTTACCAAACCTTCTGCCAGTTCGGTGACTAAGGGCGCAATCCCAATTGGCTCTGGAAAATAATTGTATGTATAAATCAGAATGCGCATGAGTTGAGGTTGCAATCTGGGTAGATACTTGCTGAGTTAGTTAAGGTGAATGAGTCCTAGGATTGTTTCTTCTTTTCTAGCCTTATGTTTGGGAACAGTGTTTGAAGATTCCTTGCCGACTAGCGTTCAAGGCTCTCTAATTCGTCAACAGCCTCAACAGAGATAATTCCGGTTTACTGGCTGATGTAGCTTAACCCAAATCAACCTCTTGAAAGCTATATGTGCTGCCGCATCAAACGGCTAACAAAAAAGCAAGAGAATTTTATAAGTCTTAACTCTCGAAGGGTTCCTTGTCTATGAACACAAGATTTCTGGCGTAATGCACCGTTGGCGATCGCTTTTCGCAATCAGCAAGAGAACGCTTTCCTTAATTCGTCAGCTAGAGACTAATCCCTCGATCATATGCACTAAAATTAAGCTTTGGCGATGTGACTTCAGGGAGATCCACACTTGGCAAGCCGTGAGCCAAAATTGGTGGTACGAGAGTTTCAACTATCAAGGAGAAAATAATCATTATGCCTCGTCTGAGTAAAATTTTGGCTCCTCTACTGTTGAGTGTGTTACTTCTAGTCGCGTCTTGTGCCAAACAACCTCCTTCTCGTTATGAACAAGCCCAACAGCAAAGTAGCCAGCAGAAAAGTGGTCAGGCTGTTGTCAAAGATTCCACGCAAGGTAGCGAGTTTAATAAATTTTTCCCTAAAGCTGGGGATGGCTACCAGCGTGTTTTTACTCAGGAGAAAAAAGGCTTTGCTGAAGCTAAGTTGAAAAAAGGTGGCAAAGATGTGGCGATGCTTGCTGTATCTGATGTGAAGAATACTCCTTCAGCCGTGACCAAATTTCAGCAAAGCACCAAAAAAATCGCGGGTTATCCAGCAGCAACGTTGGGCAGTACTCAAACCAGTGTTCTTGTTAACAATCGCTACCAGGTGAAAGTTCTCTCCCGCGATCCATCTTTTAAGGCTAGCGATCGCGAAGCTTGGTTGCAAAAGTTTGACCTCAATGGTCTTGCTCGACTTAAGTAGATAAGGGTGTTAGGACTCTCATCTAGTCTCCATGTTCTGGAGACTTGTATTGTGATGGGATTTTCTTCACTATCCAACTCTAAGCCCAAAACGCGCTCTGGTAGCGTCGGGTACAAAGATCAAAACGAAGACAAGGAGCCGAATCTATGAGCAAACCAATTTTTGAACTCGTTGATGAACTGCCGACCAACAATATCACCACAATGGCACTGAGGTCACTTGATTTTGTGATTCCTGGTGAGTGGAACAATTTAGTAGGTTTTGATAATACCATTCGCGAAGTCACGGGCGAAACGGACGAAGAGATCATTCAGCAAATTGGCGATCGCGCAGTTTATCTGTACAACGATCGTTCTCAAGGCTACCAACGCGCCATGTGGCTTTACCAAACCGTTGACAAGACAGATTATGCTCTTGGTGCGGCGGCTTTAGCCAATAAAGTCGGCGAAAAAATCCCCCTAATGGGTTTCTTAAATCGATTAACACCAAAAGCTGATAAAGCACAGACCATTGATCTGTGCTTAAAGCTAGTGGTAGAGTTAGTAGCCTTCTGCCAAATTAACGGCATCCCTGGAGATAGTATTGGGGATTTTGTTGCTTCTTTAGGGGACTACAGTGGCGAAAATTTGATGCGAATGACGGCACTGGTTTGTTTTGATGGTTTGATTCCCCTAGGCCCTGACTTTATCATGCAAGCCCAATCCACCCTTTCTGGTCTGGGTCCTTCAGATTTAGAGCAAAATAATACTTTTAGCAGTATCAGCGACGCGATTCCTGGCAATGATTCTGGCGGAAAGCTTGACTTTATTGGTCGCAGTTTTGACTCTGTAAAAGGTTGGATGAGTGGTTTTGTTGGCGCTAAAGGTTTGACTCCAGAAAAGGTAGCAAATAACCTACAAGGGTTTGTGGAAATTGCTGATGATAAATTAGACTACCTAGGTGCTTTTCTGGATGTTTCTACTAACTATTACGAACACACAGGCACTCAAACCTTAGCGCGACGCCTGATTGAACGAGCTGTTGCTGAGATTTAGCGCCGTTTGCGTAGTAGCAGACAGTTGCGCTCATCAGGCTCACGCAGATAAGAAAGCTCATCCGTCAGCTGGTGCATAAAAATTAGCCCTCTACCTCCTTCTTTAGATAGTGGATCTTCGTTTTGGTTGAGGGCTTCTTGCAGCTTGGCGTAGAGATCAAATGGCTCACCCTTATCCCATATCCGCATTTCCAGGTAGTGAGTGAACAGCTTCAACTCCAGCTCAATTGGTGTTATCTGAGGTAAGTCATGATGAGCGTGGCGAACCGCATTGGTAAAGCCTTCTACAAAAGCCAGTTGACACTGAGATTGCAATTGCTGAGGTAGTAGTGATGATGTGAACTCTTCAAACCACTGTAAAACTTCTGTCAAAGCATTTAAGTCCGTCTCCACCTGGAGACGGGATTCTTGGAGTGGTTTTTCATTGTTCATGAACCGTAGGGTCCAAGTGTTTTTAAACAGCGCCACTATCTTTACGAAGTACAACCAAGATTGTTTTGAAAATGAGCTTTAGGTCATACGCCAAACTCCAGTTTTGCTGGTAGCGTAAATCTAGTTTAATGATGTCTTCAAAATTACGTATAGAAGAGCGCCCATGCACTTGCCACTCACCAGTCATACCCGGTTTGACATCTAAACGTTGCCATTCCGGCACTTCATAGATATCAACTTCATTGGGTGTAGGTGGTCTAGTGCCGACCAAACTCATTTCGCCTTTGAGTACGTTCCAGAACTGAGGCAGTTCATCCAGACTAGTTTTCCGTAAAAAGCCACCCACTCGGGTTACTCTAGGGTCGTTTTTAATTTTAAATGTCTTGCCATCGGATTCATTATCCTTTTCTAGCTGTGCTTTGATCTCGTCAGCATTAACCTTCATTGAGCGGAATTTCCAAATCCGAAACTCCCTTCCCATCCAACCTTTGCGGATTTGGCCAAAGAAGATCGGGCCGGGGTTGTCGAGTTTAATGGCGATCGCGATCGGAATAAACACAACAGCAGTAATTCCCAAGCCCACTAAAGCCCCTACAATATCTAATGCTCGCTTTACCCAAGAGCGCACCGAAGGATGAGTCGTTGGTAACTCAACTTTTGGCTCTTTAGTAAATAAACCCCAGAAACTAGATTTCGCCTCAGGTTGCCAAGGGTTTTCCGGTTCTTTTTCTTCACAGCCGCCTAATGGCTTGATAAAGTCATCCCGTCGCTCAAACGCCAACACCTTATCGAGTGCTGTCATTTGTAAAACAGCCATTACCTGAGGAAGTACACCCCGAAGCACTAGAGGCACCTCTTTGAGGCGGGCGAGTTTGTGATTACTAACTAGTGCACCAATTCCACTGCTATCAATAAACGTTGTCTTGCTGAAATCGAAAATGATTTTTTGGGGAATTGAACCATTTTGCAGAAGCTGTTGACAGGTTTCCTTAAAAGTAACGGCTTCATTCCCAGCCAATCGAACCGGTATCTGCACTAGGGCAGTGTCGTCTAACAAGACTACCTCAAAACTTGTTTGCGAGACTGGGTCAGGCATAAACTCTTTGTACTTAAGTTGTCACCTAGCTTTTTTGAGCTATCGTTCTGACCATATTCTGTCTTACAACCTTCAAGTTCGCCAATCATTTGGCTCAAGGTAATCAGATAGGTTGGTCTAATTATATGCAAGTACTGGAGAATCAGGTATAGGCTTTAGGGGAGAGATGGGTTTTTGCCTACAACCTACAGCTGATAGACTCATTTGACTCAGTGACGTTTATTTATAGTTAGCTAACTTATTTAATCTTAAGATGTCATCTAAAACTTTACTTACCGCACGCCTGAGCGAAATTTTTTCGGCGATTCAAGGCGAAGGGTTAAACGTCGGTAGCCGTCAGTTGTTTATCCGCTTTGCCCTGTGCGATCTACGGTGCCATTTTTGTGACAGCGCCCATACTTGGAGTATCCCTCCTCAGTGTCGCATTGAGCGAACACCCGGAGACCGTGACTTTGAATCTTACCCGAATCCGGTAGCGCTGCCCGTTCTACTGCAATGGGTGAACCGACTTAATCAACCGGGGTTACACGATAGCATAACGCTTACGGGCGGCGAACCTCTGCTTCATGCTCCGTTTCTCGTAGAATTTCTCCCGCCGTTGCGCCAGTTGACGGGATTGCCGATTTATCTAGAAACCGGTGGTCATCGTCCCGAACAACTAGCGATGGTTTTGCCCTACTTAGACTCGGTGGGTATGGATATCAAGCTGCCTAGTGTGAGTGGCGAAAACAGGTGGCAAGCACACGCAGATTTTCTCCAACTGTGCTTTGAATCATCAGTGGAGGTATTTGTCAAGCTGATTGTTGACGGCAACACCGATTCCGGAGAGTTGGAGCAAGCGGCTCAATTGGTAGCAGATGTCAGTCCCCAAATTTCAGTATTTCTACAACCAGTGACGCCGTTGGAGTCATCCCCGCTACTGATGAGCACTCCTTCTCCCGAACAGGTTCTTTCTTGGCAGGCCTTAATGAAGCGGACTCTTAAGCTAGTGCGCGTGGTGCCGCAGACCCATAAGATGATTGGTCAACTCTAGATCTTGTCTTCGCGTTGGCTTTTAACTTTTGCCTTAGCTTGGGAAGCACTTTTTTTCAGGGCAGAAAGTCGTGCTTCGTATTTTTGCCGTTGCCGTCTGCCGGGAGTGATTTCTATTAAGGTTTTTAAGGCACTGCCGAGACTCTTGTAGGCATTGGGGAGAGTATAACCAAAGCGAGTGGCAAGTGCGATCGCTTTTTCATCAGCCTCTGTTGCTGCCTTTAAGTTTTTCTCTCCATTGTTTTTCTGATACAGCCGATAGCCTGAGACGCCACACAACGCTACAGCCAACAACAGCAGTAGACCATCTTGCACCCACAGTTCGCCCACAGCACCGCCCAAACCAATGGCTAGAGCTGCCATTTCCCAGCCTTCTTTGGGGATGGTATCATTTTGAACCCGGGCGACTTCGTGCCAGAATAATAGATTACGCTGGTCAAGGGCTAGCTGCTCCCATTTGGCTAGGTCAATTTGAATTTCCACTTCGTCTCTGCCAATCTCTTCGGTACGGAGCAAGGGAGGATTGACTTCGGTGCTTCCTTCCACCATGACCCAGCTCTGCAATTCGGGTGGTAGTAAGGTTTTTAAGCGCCGGAGCTCGCTCATTTCAGCTCTGGCAGAAGAAGTTGCATACGATGTCATAATATCTGCCCTCACTAGGCTCAAAACAAAAAATAAATAAATTTAAAAAAAAAATTGGTTTTTTCTTATTT
>DALYIW010000051.1:28319-28583 GCA_031970155.1 Coleofasciculaceae cyanobacterium CTOTU46601
AAAATAAATAAAGGTATCACTTGGAAGTATAGCGACTTCTTGTTTCGCTCTTTCAGCTATAGTCTGTGGGGGATTCCTACCCGATACTTCGGCAACCCCTACTCTTCTGGTTTCCTGTTTGAGGGAACAGAAAAAGGATTAGCTACATAAGACCAACGTTAGCAAGCTGGATAAGTCAGTGGGTGAAATTAAACATCACTTCCCCTAAATTTATTTATGGGGATTCTCTACTCCCTACTCCCCACTCCCCACTCCCCACTCCCT
>DALYIW010000051.1:28713-36254 GCA_031970155.1 Coleofasciculaceae cyanobacterium CTOTU46601
TAGTTGAGAGCGTAACTAATAGTCAGATGATCAATGTTGTTTTAGTGCTTTGTACTATTGTTATTAGCAGCTGTTGTGTCTGGCTATATCAGCGTCAAAAGCAAGTTGAAGCAGACTATCACAACCTCCTGAATACAGCCAATGAAGCTATCTGGATAGTAGATGTTCAAGGGCGGACAACTTACGTTAATCCAAGTCTGGTAGAACTGTTTGGCTACACCAAAGAAGAGATGCTAGCGCGTCCAGTTTTTGACTTCATCGATAACGAGGTTGATGTAGGCGTGCAGCAGCACTTGGCTGGCAGCCAGCAGGCGATTAAACAGCAGTCTATTTTATTTCGCCGTCAAGATGGCTCCCCACTCTCTGGCGTCGTCTCTACGACACCACGACTAGATAGACAGGGAGTTTTTATCGGTACGCTGATCGTGTTTACCGATATGACACAGAACCAGCAGGCACAGGAGGAATTGCGATCGCTTCAAGACCAATTGCAGCAGCAAGTGCAGATGATGGATACGATCCTCTCTGTTTCTCCTGACCACTTTTATCTGCTCGATCGCGATGGACGCCTTCTCTATGCCAGTCGTGCTGGGTTGGAGGCACTGGGCTTGCAGAAGTCAGAGAGTATTGGCAAAACGGAGCAAGAGTTAGGATTTCCACCGGAACTCGTAGAAGAGCACCAAAACAGGCGGGCAGCTGTCTTTGCTACAGGAGAAACACTAACCGGTCAAACTAGTGTCCCGATGATTGATGGAATTAGGCAGCGCGAATACATGATGATTCCCATCCCTGATGCCTCTGGGAGCGTTCAATTTGTTGTGGTTACTAGCCGAGATGTTACGGAGAAGATGCAAACTCAGGAGGAGTTGAGGCAATACCGCTCACGCCTTGAGGAGTTAGTAGCCGTGCGTACAGCTGAACTGGAACAGACAATTGAACAACTCAACCAAGAAATCGTTGAGCGTACCCAGGCAGAAGAACAATTACGCCAAAGCGAAGCCTACCTTGCAGAAGCTCAAAAGATTGCTCATATCGGCAGCTGGGAATTTGATGTGGCTACACAAGCGATTACTTGGTCAGATGAAGTCTTCCGGATTTTTGGACTCGACTGTGAGCAACCAGCACCGACCTATTTACAACACTTACAACAAATTCACCCAGATGATCGAGAACTTTGGGAAGAAACCGTAGAAAGTGCGATCGCACATGGAACCTGTTTTCGATTTGACTTTCGGATTTTACGCTCAGACAGCTCGATCCGTTGTGTAAACGTTAGGGGAAAAGTTAGGTGCAACCCTCAAGGGCAAGTCACTCAGCTATATGGGACGGTGCTGGACATCACTGAACGTAAACAAGCTGAGGAGGCACTGCGGGAGAGTGAGCAACGGTTGCGCCAAATTTTTGACCAGGCTCCCATTGGTATAGCACTTGCTACTCCTGACGGACAACTCAGGCAAGTTAATCAAGCCTTTTGCCAGATGTTGGGTTATACAGAAGCCCAATTGATGGAGATTAACTATGTCGAGATTACCGATCCCGAAGATCTAGTCATCGAGTTGCCTTATATCGAGCAATGCAGCAAAGGGGACATTTCTAGCTATCAATTAGAAAAACGTTATTACAAGTCCAATGGTGAGGTTTTATTAGCTCATCTCACCTGTACTGTGTTACGTGACCAAAAAGGGAAAGTAATTTATGGCTTGGCCATGATTCAGGACATCACGGAGTACAAGCAAGCTGAGCAAGAATTACAGCGTCAAACCCAGTATCGCCAGTTGTTAGCAGAAATTGCCTTCCGTATCCGTGATTCTTTGCAAATCGAGGTAATTCTCTTAACTACGGTAACTGAACTACAACAGTTGCTCCAGGCCGATCGCGTTTTGTTCTATCGCTTGTTGCCCAATCGCAATGGAAAAGTCGTTGCGGAAGCGGTAGTACCTGGGTGGCAGAGTCTTCTTGGACGAGAACTTGTCCATGACTGCTTAGAAGGAGATTACTTACAGCAATATCAACAAGAGATTCACGCTTGGCCTGACGTAGAGAAAGCTGGCTTCCAAGCTTGCCATCTAGAAATGCTGCGAGAGTTTAAAATCCGAGCTAATCTCATTGTGCCAATTTTCCTAAAAGACAAAATTTGGGGAATGTTGTTTGTCCACCAGTGTTCTACAACCCGGCAGTGGAACCAATATGAAATCGAGCTTTTGCGACAACTGGCTGATCAGTTAAGCATTGCTCTAACTCAGGCTGAAATGCTAGAGAAAGAGACTCGCCATTCTCAGGAATTGGCGCGTTCTAATGGGGAATTGCAACAGTTTGCCTATGTTGCTTCCCACGACTTACAGGAGCCTTTACGAACGATCGCTAGCTACGCCAAACTCATATCACGACGCTACTCTGGTCAACTTGATGAGAAGGGTAACAGATTTATCCAATACATTATGGACGAAGCGCTGCGGATGCAAGCGCTGATTAATGACTTACTTAAGTATTCACGAGTTGGGAGACAGCCTCAAAACTTTACTTCCTGTGACTGTGGAGCGATATTTGACCTTGTAGTTAGCCGCTTGGAGGGGGCAATTAGTGAGAGTGGTGCGACGGTGACACGTAGCGAACTTCCCACAGTTATGGCTGATGAAACCCAGTTGGTGCAGCTGTTTCAAAACTTGATCGGTAATGCTATCAAGTATCGGTGTGAAGAGCCACCAGTCGTTCAGGTAGCCGCACAACGTCAGCAGAGAGAGTGGTTGTTTTGGGTGCGTGATAACGGCATTGGCATCGATCCTAAGTATGCGGAGCGGATTTTTGTGATCTTTCAGCGCCTGCATACTCAAGAGGAGTATTCTGGTACTGGTATCGGTTTAGCGATCGCCTCAAAGATTGTGGAACGTCATGGCGGACGCATTTGGGTCGAGTCAGAACTAGGTCAAGGATCAACGTTCTATTTCACAATCCTACAGAAGGAGGTTTCTCCTTTTTCACTTCCTTCTCTGGGGAGAGCCGATTTGCCTTAGTTGTAGGCATGATGAGGAATAGGTATAAAGCTTTTATCTTCATAGAACGATGCTTCTTCGTTGCACTCCAGTCATTTAGCAATCGGGTAAAGTTAATCAAAACAACCGCCTTTGTGAGATGCTTGCCTCTTCCTGTCTCGTGAGTGCGATTGGCAAGCCGAGCTTAATGATTAATGAAGTGTTGTTCTAAGAGTGAGCATCAAATTTACTAGAGTTAGCAACCCCGCCGAAATTTTGTTAGTAGAAGACCGCAGCAGTGACGTAGAACTGATGCAGGAAGCTCTCCATGAGTTCCATATGTGTCACCATTTGCATGTAGTTAGGAACGGCGAGGAAGCCTTGGCATTTCTTCATCAGCAGGGGAAGTATCGAAATGCGCCTCGTCCCGACCTGATCCTACTAGATTTGAATTTGCCGAAGTTGAATGGGCGTGAAGTATTGGCGGCGATTAAAGCTGACCCAAAATTAAAATTGCTGCCAGTGGTGGTGCTAACAACCTCAACCACTGCCCAGGATATACTCCAAAGCTATGAACTACATGCTAACTGCTGTATCACTAAGCCAGCTGACCTCGATCAATTTATGGAAGTTGTTCAAGCGACGATTAACTTTTGGTTAAATTTTGTAGCGCTTCCGGTCGCTGTAGATGAGTATTGATTCAGATCATTCTAACATTCTAAATTGTTAGAGTTTTAGTGATTCCTCTTTCAGCAAGAGGACGTTTTTCAATCAGGGTCACATGTACAGACGCAGCTTTATCGCGTCTCGTAACAAAATCTACAAATTTTTAAACTCATACCATTACTAAAGTACGTGGGATGAAACGGATAATAGGTAAATTCTTAATTACCTACTGTTTATTAGCGAATTCCACTCTACTAGTGTTGAGGTGAGAAGCTAAAACTTCATATTAGGTAAAGATTCAGAGTATTTGCGTGCAACAGTTCAAAGGTTAGCTAGCATCATCAAAGAAGATGAAGGGTGAAGGATGAAGGATGAAGGATGAAGAGCTCCATAAATAATTAATGGTGCTTGAAATAATGAAGATTTTTTTCATTAATAAATAACGGGGCTTGTACCCTCATCCCGGACTAACGTCCCGCTGCGCTATCATCCCGGACTAACGTCCCGCTGCGCTATCATCCCTCATACTTTCAAAGGTCAGTGGAGGACTGTCAGTTTAAGTAGGGCGACACTTCGACTCAGCAACTATTAACCGTCACTTTGATGGCGTTGACTAACCCAGCGCTTGATCTTTTCTAAAGCAGCAGGACGCGCTCGTAGCGTCCGACGGCAACAGCCAGATGCTATAAACGATCAAGCAAACTTTGGCAACGTTTATCGGTTAAACGGGAAAAAGGCTCATCTTTTGGGACTTAGCATGAGGGAATGACAAACAAAATAATGGATGCTCAATTGCTCAAAGTTCTCTTGGTTGAGGACAACTTCAAAGAAGCTGAACTTTTCAAAGAGTTCTTGTCGGAAGCCCAAGCTATACGCTTTGAGCTAACTCATGTGCAGTGGCTGGAGGCAACCCTTGAACTGTTGGAGCAAGCCACTTTTGATGTAATTTTGTTGGATCTCTCATTACCAGACAGTCAAGGATTGGAGACAGTGGCGAGATTACGGGCGGCGATTGAGCGCTGCGCTTCGCGATCGCATTCTCCACTCACACCAATTGTCGTGCTGACGGGTCTTGATGATGAAACTCTAGCCCTTCAGGCGATTCGCTCAGGAGCGCAGGATTATCTGATCAAAGGACAAGTAGACTGTCCTCTGTTAGTCCACGCCTTGCGCTATGCGATTGAGCGAACTCAGATGTCACAAAAACTGCGGGAGAGCGAAGAGCAGTATGCCTTGGCAATTAGTGGTGGTCAGGTAGGTGTTTGGCAGGTAAACTTCCTGACCCATCACTTCTATGTAGCCCCAAACATGAAAACTCTCTTAGGCTATACCTCAGAGGAAATTGCTAGTTCTCCAAGTGATTGGTTAGATCGAGTGCATCCTGACGATCAGCAAGCCGTACTCATAGCAGCGCTAGATCATCTGCAAGGATTCACTCCCCATCTGGAAATTGAACATCGACTGCTGCATAAGGATGGTAGCTGCCGATGGGTTCTCTCTCGTGGAACCGCATTTCGGGATGATACAGGAAAGCCCTATCGAGTTGCTGGGTCTAGTACTGATATTACTCAGCTGAAAACAGCCGAGGCAAGAATCGCTACCCGTGAATCTTATTTAGCCGCGATCGTTGAAGTGCAGCAACGATTGTTAGCGTTGAAGGATAAAAATCATGACTACCACTCCATTCTGGAAATCTTAGGGAAAGCCACTGGTGCAAGTCGCGTTTACGCCTTTGAGAATTATCGAGATGCTGCCGGTTATCTGCGGATGAGTCAGCGTGCTGAGTGGTATAGCAAGGCTGTTTATCTCAGACAGACTCAGTTTGCCCTCGATAACCTGGCTTATGATGAATTCCTGCCGCGATGGGCAAAGCTTTTGGGAGAGGGTGAGATTATTACTGGAATTGTGGCAGATTTTCCGCAGTCAGAGCGGATAATTCTAGAATCACATGGAATTCTGTCTATATTAGTGTTGCCCTTGATGGTGAAGGGCGAGTTTAGAGGGTTTATTGGTTTTGATAACTGTAGGGAATCTCGCACCTGGGAATCTTCAGAAATAGCTTTGCTACAGGCGGCAGCATCAGCGATTTCACTGTGGCAAGAGCGAGCTTCAGCAGAAGAGACGCTTAGGGTTAGTGAAGAGCGATTTCGGACGTTGGTGGCTAATCTGCCCGGTGCGGTTTATCGGGTGAAACGAGACTCTAACTCAACTTTGTCATTTATTAGTGAGGCGATCGCAGATATTTCTGGATACCGGGCTACCGATTTTATCAACAGCCAGGTGCGAACCTTTGCCAGTATCATCCATCCCGAAGACCGAGTAAGAGTAGAGCAAGTTGTTCAGGAGGCTGTAGCCACTCATAACTCCTACCGCCTGGAATACCGGATTATTCACGCTTCGGGCAGCATTAGATGGGTTGATGAACAGGGAGCAACCGTTTGTGGGGAAGATGGGGAAGTATGCTGGCTCGATGGCGTGATCATGGATATCAGCGATCGCAAACGTGCCCAAAGCGATCTACAAGAGTCGAACCAGAGAATCGTCACGATTGTTGAAAGTATCACCGATGCCTTCTTTGCCTTAAATCACGAGTGGCAGTTTACTTATGTTAACGGGCAAGCCGAGCAGCTTTTTAACAAAAAAAGTGAAGAACTTCTCGGTCAAAATTTTTGGAATGAGTTTCCAGAATATCTTGACTCCGATGTCTTTGAGCAGTACCACAAAACCGTAAGAGAGCAGGTCGCTGTTGAATTTGAACGATTTTGTCCGCGAGGGAATAGTTGGTATGAATTGCGAGCTTACCCGTACCTAGATGGACTGTGCGTTTATATGCGTGACATTGGCGATCGCAAGCAGGCAGAAGCTGTGCTGGTTGAGCGATCGCGTCACGCGGCTTTAGCGGCTGACGTGGGCCTGGCCCTCACTGAAGGGGGCAACTTATCGCGGATGCTGCAACCTTGTGTTCAGGCGATCGTACAATACCTTGACGTAGCCTTAGCCTGCATTTGGATCCTCAACCCAGCAGACAACATGCTAGAACGACAGGTCAGTACGGGAACCTGTACCCCCCCTAATGGTTTTCCTAACCGCATCCTAGTAGGTTGCTTTGAAGTAGGTCGTATTGCTAAAGAACGCCAGCCCCACCTAACTAATAGTTTTCTGGACGATCCCCATCTGTGCGATATTAGCGCTAGTGACTCTCTTGCTCTAAGTAGTAGCTCTGTTTTAGGCAAGCAAGTAGGATGCGACCTCCTGCTTCGAGAATGGGCAGCGCGAGAGGAAATAACTGCTTTTGTCGGATATCCTCTAGTTGTAGAAAATCAGCTAGTGGGGGTACTCACAACATTCGCCCACCAACCCATCACAGAAAACACCTTCAAAGCCCTCGCCTCCGTAGCTGATGAGATTGCTCTGGGCATCGAGCGCAAGCAGGTAGAACAGGCTCTATTTCGAGAGCGCCAGCAACTACGAGAAATTATTGCTAATGCCCCAGTAGCAATGGCAATGTTTGATGCACAAATGCGCTTTCTTGTCCACTCTCAAAAGTGGTTAGTAGATTATGGCTTAGAGGGACAATCAATTATTGGTCACACCCTTTGTGAGGTGTTCTCAGACTTCCCTAAACGCTGGCAAAGTTTTGTTCATAAAGCCCTCAATGGAGAAGTCCTTTCCCAGTCAGAAGATAGGTGGGAGCGAGACGATGGATCTACGGTCTACATTCGCTGGGCAGTTCAACCCTGGTATATTCCGGAAGGGTCAGTAGGTGGTGTGGTGATTGTCACTGACCGGATTAACGAGTTGGTGGAAGCCAGAGAAGCAGCCCTGGAAATGTTGCGACTCAAGTCCGAATTCCTCGCGAACATGAGTCACGAAATCCGCACGCCCATGAACGGCGTGATCGGCATG
>DALYIW010000052.1:0-2451 GCA_031970155.1 Coleofasciculaceae cyanobacterium CTOTU46601
GTTGTCAAATTCCAGCCGACTGGAATTTGACAACGTATCAAAATAACGTAATATAATCCGTGTAATGCTAATCCAATGTTCAACAGCAGTGAAGTCTCACATAATAGATTGGCGATCGCGTTTTGTGCTGATTGGCGCTCACCTAACTCAGTTTCATCCCTATGACTTTACCATTGCTGTAGTATCGCCTTGACAAACCCAAGCTCCCCAGAAATAGGGATGCTCAAGGGGTCTATCATCTTGACAAAGTTGATGATTTTGTGGTTTTAGTCCTTGTAATTCTTCCAGCACTGCGACACCAAGGGAAGATTGCTGCAATTGTTTGACGGTAATAGTGCGGATGTAATTCTGGGCGTCTTGTAAGGCATCGGCACGGCCTAGACCTTGGTGCAGATTGGTGAAGAAACGCTCCATCAGTAGGGCAGTTGCGCGATCAGGGACTGACCACAAGCTCATTACAAGGGTTTTTGCTCCGGCAACGGCAAAGGCACGGCGCAACCCAAAGACGCCCTCGCCAATTTTGATGTCTCCCATTGCAGTGTTGCAGGCAGAGAGGACAACGAGTTCGGTTGCCCAGAGGTCGAGCGCGGCTACGTCTTGGGCAAAAACTATGCCTTTGCCTGCTTGCTTGGGAAGCGTTTTTCCCTGTAGCCAAGCGTTAGCGCCAGCGAAGGCGAGTGCTGAACGCAACATCGAATCTTCTGCTTTTACCCTACTTAAGCGGTTAAAGCTGAACAACTCTTGCTCTGTGTTTGGATAAGAGGGAGGAAGTGATGGCGAGTGGGAGAAGAAAACGCCGTGAGTCGCAATTAACAGAATACTGGGAGATTGGCAAGTTTTGAGGCGAGACTCTAGCGCTTCTTTATCCACTACTGGCGGGACTTTCAGCATTTGGGCAACGCTTTCACCTAACAAGCGAGTACCAATCACACGGGAAAAGCCCTCCTCTTTATTCCCTAAAGTACTAAGAAAATCTTCTTCTAGGGTTAATTGCTGGGGATTTTTAGGGCTAGATTGCTGTATATCTTCAGTGATTTCTACCTCTTTAAGGTCGAAATCCGGGTCAGCAATAATTAAAGCTTGAGAAGCAAGGCGTGATGTCTGAATTTTGGAGCGCAGGATATCTCGCCCAGCGCTGAGGTAACTGATGTTGTATTCGTCCATCAGCAGTCGCTCTCCTGTCTCGTCAGTGGGGAGTATCTTAAATGGCACTAGGCTCAAATTGCCGTCAGCAGCGAGTAGCAGTTGCTTAACTGCACCGAGGTAAGGGCGGATGGGGTTGAATATGGCTTGATACAGTTCGATGGCTTCTGGGGGTGGCTGGTATTTCGGGGTTTTCCTGTTCGACGCAGGGGCTGTCTTTTTCTTCCTCATTCCCATCTGGTCTGGTGCATAGTTATCTCCCAAAGACACGGACTTGCGAAAGGCTTGAATCAGGCGATCGATGTGTTCTGTTTCCCCCAAGTCAATCATCTGCACGTTGTCTGGTTGCCCTGCGGGTAAGATGAAAGCAAGGTAACGGGAGGGTTGCCATTGTGATTCCCCACAGGCGAGGACTGCATTGAAATCACGGACACGAAAGCTGACGAACTCTACCAGCGTCACGCCTTCCGACAGTTCTAAAGCTACAGCGCAACGGTCAACAGGTTGCTCCTGTAGTTGGATTTCTGGAAGCTGGGATGCTAGTCTCTTCTGCAAGGCGTTATATTGAGCTTCTAGTTGAGCTAGGCGTTTTTGGTAAGTGGTTAGCTCATTAGGTTTAGGTGGAGAAAAGGTGAGGTGGACAATCTGGTCGCTCAATGACCGCAATTGCTGGAACTGGTCGCTGAGGTGAGGATAGCGCCCACTGTAGATAGCCTGGTTTTGAGCGGCTAGGGCTGCTGCTGTCAGGGCTTTGCGTTTCAGAACTAAATCCAGTGCTGCTTGTACCGCTTCAGTAGAGTGAGAGAGGTGTTTTAACAACAGGGATAGAAATATGTCAAAATTACCTCTGATTTTCTGGAGATAGGCAAGGCGATCATTCTCCGAACTGGTGGCAAATACTTGACTAATTATGCGGTCATAGATTTTGGTTGACTGGAGCAGGTGCGCCAGTGCTTCAGTAGGTCGATTAGTGGCAGCTAATAATCCTGCCAGATTGCTCAAGCTAGTTGCCACATTAGGATGCTGCTTCCCCAACAAGCATTTCGTCAGAGCAATCGCTTCTTCATAAATGGGTTCAGCTTTGCTGTAGCACCCTTGGGCATAGTAGAGGCTAGCTAGACTATTGAGAGTGTTAGCTACATCAGGATGTTCATCTCCTAACAGATGTCGAGTTAATGACAAGGCTTGCTTCAAAAGGGATTCGACTTCGCTGTAGCGCCCCTGAGCATAGTAGAGGCTAGCTAGACTATTGAGAGTGTTAGCTACGCTGGGATGCTCATCACCTAATAGGCGTCGCCGCAAGTTCAA
>DALYIW010000052.1:2501-8674 GCA_031970155.1 Coleofasciculaceae cyanobacterium CTOTU46601
TTCGGTAGAATTCAGCCAGATTATTCAAACTGTTTGCTACATCAGGGTGTTCATCCCCCAATAGGCGTCGCCTCAGAACCAACGCTTGCTTCAATAGAGATTCAGCTTTCCTGTAGCGTCCTAGTTCATGGTAGACCCCAGCCAAATTATTTAGACTGGTTGCCATAGCAGGATGTTCATCTCCCAAAAGATGGCGTCTTACAACCAAAGCTTGTCCATAGAGAAGTTCAGCATCGCTGTAGCGTCCTTGGTCATAGTAGAGTCCTGCCAGACTATCCAGACTATTAGCTACATCAGGATGTTCATTCCTAAATAAGCGTTGCCTCAAAACCAAAGCTTGCTTATAAAGGGGTTCGGCTTCCTCGTAGCGTCCTTGGTCATGATAGAGTCCTGCCAGATTATTCAAATGGCAAGCTACAGTGGGATGTTCATCTCCCAATAGGCGTTGCCTCAGAGCCAAAGCTTTCTTGTAAAGGGGTTCAGCCTCGCTGTAGCGTCCTTGGTCATGGTAAACTCCAGCCAAATTATTTAGAGTTGTTGCTACATCGGGATGCTCGTTCCCTAATAGGTGTTGCATTAATTCCAACCCTTGCTCATAGCAGTGTTCGGCTTCCTCGTAGCGTCCTCGGTCACGATAGACTCCAGCCAAATTATTCAAACTTGTTGCCATATAGAGATGCTCATTCCCTAATAGGCGTTCTATTAATTTCAGCGCTTGCTCATAGAGACGTTCAGCTTCCTCGTAGCGCCCTTGCTGATGATAAAGCAATGCAAGATTGTTCAGACTGGCAGCTAGATGGGGATGTTCATTTCCCCACAGGTGTTTCGCTAAATTTAACGCTTGCTCATAAAATTGTTCGGCTTCGCCATAGCGACCTTGGTCATGGTAGAGCAATGCCAGATTATTCAGACTGGCAGTTACATCAGGATGCTCACCTCCCAACAGGTGTTGCCTCAGATTTAACGCCTTCTCATAGAGGTGTTCAGCCTCTGTGTAACGTCCTTGGGCTTTGTAGATCCCAGCCAGATTATTCAGACTCGTAGCTACATGGGGATGCTCATCCCCCCATAGGTGTCGCGTCAAGTTTAAAGCTTGCTCGGCAAAAATTACTGCTTGACCGTACTCACCTCGCTGATGAAGTTCAACAGTGAGTTCGTTGAGCTTACGAATCTTCTCCTCGATACTCTCAGACATCACTTAATCCTCCAAGGAGTCCTTTGCCATCTATGGACGTAACCATGTATTCCGCGTAGAGGACTTTAGTGTCTGAGCTGTAATTCAGATACTCTAGTAATTCATTAAGATGGCTTACGCTCAATTCCAAGGGTTCCTCGCTGCCATTAGGTAGCCAGTCTAAGGGCGGCAACTCCTGGGTGATAAGAGCTAAAATCTGCTCGCAGCCCTCCTCGTCCGCACCAAAATAAATCGAAGAAGGTTGGGGCAAAACTGTCACTCCAGCAGGGCGGCGCGACTCAGGAGCATACTCTGACGGACACAAGCAACACAAAATCCCTGACGGTTCTCTTTCCAACAGTATTAAGTATCCTTCCCTATCAAGATTCACATGAAATTTAATCTCACTTCCCAAGGGCACGGTTTTTAAGTATTTACGCCGCATTCCCAAAGTAGCCAGTTCCGCTAATACTGGCCCCATTTTGTTAGTAGGGGTAGCCGTTGCCTTAAGTTGCTCCCATAGACGTTCTTTTAACCATTTTGGATAAATGGTGTCACGAAGCCACGATTTAGCTATCGGACGCTTATCTTTTTTAGCTCCTTTAGAATTACAGCCTTCAGCCTCAAGCTTTTTAAATATTGGCTTCAAACAGTCGCGCAGAGTATTACCAGCGTCGCTGGAGTCTTTCGTCAACTGACGATCGAAATCCTCAGCTAGGTCTTTATTTAAAAAATTATCATTGTCTTTGAGAAAGCATTGCACAAAGACAAACTTAGACTTTTCAGTAGTGAAACCTAACCGTATAGCTGTTGCTTCGAGGAAATCTAGCTCATTGTCTTCATATCTTAGCGAATTCATAAAACAAGCCTATTGCATCATAGTTTCGGCAATTCTAAATAGACTTTAGCTAAATTTGCAAGTGGTGTTCTACTTGGCTCTACCTAGTTCTATCAACATCTAGTTAGGTCTAATTATTTCTATTTTCAAATTGGTTTATCCAGATTAATTTGATGAATATCAATTCTTCATTAACGGAATACAAAAATGAAAAAACGCTTCAAATTCTATGCCAGAGTAGAACAGCTTTCCAAACTCCTAGCACAAGAGAAACAGTGCAATTTCTCAGTATGGCTGCCTACCCAGTACCAGTTTGAAAAAGCACCCAGCCACTATGACTCATCTGAACACGACGAGATGGTCATTCAACGGGCTTCCCAGCTTCAAGCTGAAGGCTTCAGAGTATGCCAACTCGCTCAAAGTCAATGGCAAACTATTTGATATCTGCGTCGCGGGCAGACCAGACATTGTTGCTATCAAAGATGGTTGGGTAGTTGTTGAAGACTGCAAGACAGGGAAGTGTCGAGACTCACACCGCTTTCAGGTATTGCTGTATATGCTCCTGCTACCCCTAGCACCTGAAACCAAAGAATACTGCCAAGGTCAGATACCGCACGGACGGCTGGTATACCCAGATGGTACGGTGGAAATTCCAGCTTGGGCTGTCGATCACCAATTCAAACAGCTTCTCCGCCAAACCATTGCCACAATCTGTAGTACCACACCCCCAAACCCAACACCTAGCCCTTGGGAGTGCCGCTACTGCAACATTGCCGATGCCTATTGTTCGGCAAGAAGCGATCGCATCCAGCAAGCTATCTGTTAGAGTAATTCCGGACAGAATCGGCTCCATTACTGCCAAATGAGTCCCAGAATCCTGTAGGAGTGAAGCATTTGGGCGATAACTCAGGGGCAAAAACGAGGATTTTGCTGACCAAATGCTTCGCCCAAGCACCTAAACGCTGACAGTAGCAAAGACGGCTGACTTCTGCCGCGCTGTACTAGCCGCTTATTTGCGACATTTTGGGATCTCACACCCCATTAATATGTAGAGGAGTTCAGCAATGAAGAATGAGCCAGTTGACCATAGCGTGGACTGGAAACGTCTGGCAACGACCGCATGGCGACGCCTGACATAGCTCATCTGATAGCTGAAGACCTCAGATGTAGTTCCCGATGTGATCGGTGCATGCCGTTCACAACCATTGAAAAAGGACTAAAAAAGTGAAAAATTCCCATTTTTGCGTGGAGCAGCTCTCGAAGGAGAGCGCTGACGCTATGATTCTTCTCTACAAGCAGCTTGAAGAAGTACGCAATTCTTTTAAAGAACAATTAATTGAGCGAGCGCTTGATATTATAACTGCAAAACCGAACCGAACTGGTAACCCAAGGTACATTGCGCGTAATGCTCTTTCTGATGCTCGAAAAGTTTTGAAACGACGGGTTGAGATTGTTCGGTTTGTGGCTCCAGCAGGTCGCCATAGCACTCAAGACATACTGGCTGAGCAACCAGATTATAAGTCTACAAGCCAGAGTAAAATCACAGAAATTTTTGATTGGATTCTCAGTGAACCCTGCCTCAACAGCCGTGACCGCTTACTCCTCCTTAATATTGCTCAGGATGAGAATGCTGTAGAAATTGCAGCACGTACAGATGTATGTGTGAAAGCCGTCCGTAAAAACATTTCTCGTGTACGTGCGCGTATTCATGCAGCATGGCAGGAGGTCATATAATGCCTGCTGTCCCACATTTTTTTCGCCTGTTAGCTCGCTTCGTTCCTGCTAACCAAAAAGTTTAAAAGTCGGGTATGTCCTTCACTGCGTCGGCATACCCACTCAACACAGAAAACAGTCCTAAACTCCACTCTTGCAATTCTAGTGAGAAAAAACATGACATCTGCGCTTCCAATTACCGAGGAATTCACCGATCTCGTTGAACCTGGTGCTGCCTTAACTAGCCTTCGTGACAATGGTTTGGATCTTCCCACAGCTATTGGTGAGGCTGTTGACAACAGCCAGCAGGCGAGGGCTACCCTTGTCCAAATCGATATGCGTGAAGTCAGCGAGGGTAAGAGCAAAAAGGTAGATCGCGTAGTGATTGCTGATAACGGTATCGGCATTCCAGGCAGCATACTGGCTAAGTGTCTAAAGTTCGGTTGGTCTTCGCGGTTTAATGACCGAACTGGATTAGGTCGTTTTGGTGTTGGCATGGTTATCGCTGCGCTCTCTCAGGCCAGACGCTTAGAAGTCTATAGTAAGCCTTCTGACAGCGAAGATATCTTCTTTGCTTATTGGGATCTTGAAGAAATTGATAAAGACCCCGATTTCAAAATCCGTTGTCGTAAGCTCGATAAGCTTCCAAAAGACCTTGTTTCTTGCGTTCAGTATCAAAATGGCAACGAGTTTGAATCATACACTATCGTTGTCTGGGAAAAAGTAGATCGTATTACAGGTGGTGGACGTTACGGTAACTCGCTTGAAAATCAGTACTCATCTGTGCGGAAATTTTTGGCGCGTGCTTATCGGAAGTTCATTGATAATGGCTTGAAAATTGAGTTCCAAAGTAAAGAGATTCAAGCACACGATCCATTATTCCTCATTGATAATCCCCGGATCTTTAACCATTACGAAAAAGAACTAAAAAGCAAGGAAATCAGTGAGGATAACCTCAGAGGAGTTGATATTGAAAAGGGTGAAATATATATTGATGACGAAAAAGTTGAAATCCAAGTCTATCTGGCTCCACGAATCTTCCGCTGGGAAGAAGGTGATGGTGGTGAGAGAGATAAGTTTGACCGTGACATCACACAACTAGCCCAGATTAAGGAAGCAGAAGGATGTATTAGCCTATTACGTAATGGTCGGGAGATTTACTACGATATTGTTCCGCGCTTGCTGCCCACTAAGGTTGAAAAATTAGATAGGTATATCGGGATTGAGGTGTCATTCCCAGCAACGCTTGACGAATATTTCCGCGTGCGGAATGTAAAAAAAGGTGCTGTACCTGTTGACAAGCTACGAGAGGAAATCAAAAACTGGCTTGATAAGCCTGTTAGGAAAGCTCGGAGAGACATCAGAAAGGATTGGGGTGAGGTCAAGAAGCAAAAACGCTCCACATCGAGCAATCACACCGAAGCTGAGACAGTTGCTCGCACCGCTCAAGTCACCATGCCTCCTGGCCTAGCTGGTGCCACTCTAACGCCTGCGGATGAGCAACGTTTGATCGAAGAACTACTTGAGGATCTTCATCTAACAGACGAGAAGGACTCCAAGGCGGCTGATGCGGTTCGGGATCGCATCTCCAAAAACCCAGTTACGATTGAGGATATTCCTTGGCCTGGAAAGGAACTGTTCGAGATTGAACACCTCAACAATAAGGTGATTTTGAAGCTCAACAGTCGGCACCTTTTTTATAAAGAGGTTTTACTGCCATTGAAGACTTGGGCAAGCCAACCAGATGCTGTTGAAGTTGATGATTTGAGTCGCATTACCCTGCGCCTAAGTGCTGTCATAGATTTCATCTTTATGGCTTACGCCAAAGCTGAGAATATGCACCGCGATCCTGAAAACCAGTATGGAGACTTGCGACGGGACTGGAGCTATTTTATGAATACGTATCTCCGTGAGTTCCTCGCTCATCAGGAGTAATCGACCTTTATACAAATTTATGGCGTGCAAAACTCGGAGGTTCAGTTGCCTTTGTCGGATCTAACGCTTAGCCTTCAATACCGTAGCGACCAAAACGTTCTTTGTATGAACGGTGTCTGCAACACAGCGCAGTTTTCATGCGTGCTGTTGGATTCTTCTCGTCAAGTGTCTTTACTACTTGTCCTCAGGCATTTCACTCATTCTTCAAGTCAAATGGCCGAATGCAACTTGTCTGCTCTCCAATCCTCAGCAGAAAAGATATCGATGCTCTCCAGCGTGGTTACCGAAACCGACCGGCTCTGGTGCGTAAGCCTCGCTTAGACATACTGCTTGGTTCTCCCAAGGAAGTTGCTAATGAGCTGGGTGAACTGCTTGCTTGGCTTGTTGCCTCTCGCCACTTCGATTTGAAGGTTGCTGTAGTTCAAGATGGCTTTGGTCAAGAAATCTACCATGAAAAACTAGGAATTTTTGAAGACGATAAGGGATACCGTGTTGCTTTTACTGGCTCCGTTA
>DALYIW010000052.1:8686-24684 GCA_031970155.1 Coleofasciculaceae cyanobacterium CTOTU46601
CTAAAGCAGCACTCCAACACAACTTTGAAGTGGCAGATATCTTTCGTTCTTGGCAACCTGCTGATGAGCGCCGCGTTGCTCGTAAGGTTGCAGACTTTGAGGCTCTTTGGAACTCTGAAACTTCTGGTCTAGCAGTATACTCTTTTCCCGAAGCTGCACGTCTCGGTTTACTCCGCCCTCATAATGTCTCTGAATCTATCGAGTATTTAAATTCAGAAGATAGCCATCAACTTCCCCCTATGATTGGTCAACTGCCTGGTCTGGAGGAAACACTTGGCATTCCCATTGAACTGAAGTTGCGATCGCACCAAATCAGGGCTATCCGAGAATGGTTTGAGAAGTCGGGGCGTGGAATTTTTGAAATGGCAACTGGTAGTGGTAAAACGATAACTGCTCTGGCTACTGCTGCCAAGCTTTATGAGTCCATCGGAGCGCCACTGCTAATTGTCATTGTCTGCCCTTATCTCCACCTCGTCACTCAATGGATTGAACAAGCCAGACGATTCGGACTCGATCCGCTTCCCTGTGCAGTAGCCCGATCGCGATGGCAGGAAGAGTTCTCTGTCCGCTTATACAATATGGCAGTTGGAAATCGGCTCCTTTCAAGCGTCATCACGTCAAATGCTACCTTCTCCTCTGAAGCCTTCCAGAACCTATTACGCAGATTTCCAATTCGACTGCTTTTGATTGCTGATGAGGTTCACAATCTTGGTGCAGAGCAGACAAAAGCTAGCTTGCCTCCAAACGCTGCTTATCGTCTGGGTCTTTCTGCTACCCCTGAGCGTTGGTTTGATCCAACTGGAACACAAGCACTGACTGACTATTTTGGACCAACACTCGTTCACTATACACTGCGGGAAGCCTTAACAGATGAGGTTCTTTGCCCGTATCGTTACTATCCACAACTCGTTCAGCTGACTGATGAGGAGTTTGATGAATATTACGAATTAACCGTAAGTATTGCTCGTTTACTTGGGAAAGATAAGGACATAGAGCTATCCTCTCGGCAACTTGAGGCTTTACTGATACGACGAGCACGTTTGATTGCTACAGCGAGTGGAAAACTACAGGCACTGGAGTTGCTCCTTACTCCCCGGCGACAAAGTACACACAACCTTGTCTATTGCGGTGATGGCACTGTTGAAGTACCCAGTGAGCAATCTGTAGAACGTCAAATTAATGCCGTTACACGTCTTCTGGGAGCAGGCTTAGGCATGACTGTTTCAAAGTACACAGCCGAGACACCATTAAGCCGTCGAGATGTGCTACGTAGTCAGTTTGCATCGGGAGAGGTTCAATGCCTCGTTGCTATTCGCTGTCTAGATGAGGGAGTTGATATTCCTGAAACACAGCGAGCCTTTATTCTTGCTAGCAGCTCAAATCCACGCCAGTTTATCCAGCGTCGCGGTCGTCTACTACGAACTTCTCCAGGTAAGGAGATAGCAGAGGTATTTGACTTTGTTGTGGAGCCACCACTAGAACTATCTATGCCTGGAACACCTTATTATCCTGTTACTCGTCGGTTGGTTGGCAAGGAATTATTGCGAGTGATTGAATTTGCTAAGCTTGCCGTTAATGGACCTGAAGCACTCCATCAATTACTAGATTTAAGGAACCGATTAAATTTATTAGATTTAGGAATCGAGGAACATGACATCTGAAACAGGGCAAAGGCCAATTACAGAGCAAGTACGCGCTATTCTCGAAGAATTAAGCACTGAAGAAAAACTGCTTCTCAGTAGAGTTGTCAAAGCTGAAAGAGCAAAACTTCATATGAGAAATCCAAGGCACATAAATGATGACATTTGGTCGGCTATTATGGAGGTTATTAAATGATTTTTGAAGAACTTATACTTGAAAATTTCCGTCAGTTTTACGGACTGCAAACAGTCAAATTCGCGGCTGATAAAAGTAAAAATGTTACAGTGTTTCATGGTTTTAATGGTGCGGGAAAAACAACACTTCTCAATGCTTTTATCTGGTTATTGTATGGGGAGTTTTCCCCAGACTTTGAGTATACAGAACGTCTAGAGAATGAGGCCGGTTTTTCTCAAATTCCCATAGGTGGAGAGATACCAGTTTCAATCCAAATTACATTTCAAGATCGAGGAAAGCGCTACAGTGCTGAACGACGACTCGTAGTTGGCAAGGATGATTCAGGTAATCGTTATATTCGTTCCCCCGAAACTTTGAAGTTGACATTTATTGATGAAACCGGTGAAATTCAAGAACCAAATAACCCACAAACTACTTTAGAACAGCTACTACCAAAGCCACTTTACCCATTCTTTTTATTCAACGGTGAACGTATTGAGAGACTTGCCAGCCCAGATGCATACAATCAAGTAGAAGAAGGAGTGAAAGTTCTTCTTGATATTGAACTTTTTGATAGAGCAATTAATCATCTTGATGGTGAAGCTGCTCGCAAACTTCGTCAAGAGATAGCTAATCATTCTGGAGAGGAAGGACAACAAGCTCGTGAAGAACGCGACCAGATTGAGGCTAATAAGATAAAAGCTGAACAGGAGTTAGAGCAGCTAATCAATAATCAAAATGCTCTGCTGCAAGAGAAAGAGGTAATTGATTCAAAGCTAGCTGCGATGCCAGAGTTAGCTAAATGGCAGGCTGAGCGTGAGGCAGTAGAAAGGGAAACAAAGTCGGTTGAGCAACAGCTGAAACAGCATCGGGATGATATCGCTCGCATTCTCTCTCGTCATGGCTATCTTGTTCTGGCACCAGATGTTGTGAAGAAAGCTCAAGAAGTTCTAAAAACAGCTCATGACAACGAGGTTTTACCTATCCGCATTAAACGTCAGTTTGTGGATGAACTTCTGGAAAATCAGACTTGTATCTGTGGCAGGAACCTAAAACCTGAAGAAGAGCCATATAACTCCGTTATGGCTTGGCGTAATCGTGCTGGTTGTGCATCTGAAGAGCTAGATACTGCTGTGAAAGTGACAAGTTCAGATTTGCCACCACTACTCAACCGTCGGGAACAGGCATTGTCAGAGATTGATACTCGTCAAAAATCGCGAGACGAACTTCGGCAACGTCGGCGTCAACTAGAAGAACAAGCAGATGAACTGTCATCAAAAATAGGAAACCGCGAACATGGTGAAGACCCGGCTAAACTTGAATCTCGTCGGAGACATATCGATACAGAGTTAGACAAACTTAAACTCAGCATTCATGAAAAAGAAAAGCAAGTGGCTGTTCTAGACGAGCAGATTCATCAGAAAGATATTGAAATCAAGAACTTAGATAAGGCTGATGCTCAGGGAAGGTTGGCTCAGCGCCGTTTTGTAGCTTTATCTAATGTAAGCTCTGCACTACAGAGAATCAGAGCATTACGGTATGAAGAACTACGAACTGACCTATCACAGCGACTGGGTGCAGTATGGAGCAATATTGCCATTAAGGACTATCAAGCAGAACTGGATGAGCAATTTCATCTCCAGCTAACAAAAGATATTGGTGGCACTATAGAGCCAGTACGCGGTGCTTCCACTGGTGAAAAACAAGTCCTCAGTTTAGCTTTTATTGGTAGTTTGGTGGATAAGGCTCGTGTCACCTATGAAGAAGCAGGTAGAAGAGAAGCAGCTCTCTTTCAAGGCGGACTTTATCCATTAGTAATAGACTCGGCATTCGGTAAGCTTGAATCGGAATATCGCCGGGATGTAGCCAAGTGGATGCCTACACTCTCACCGCAGATAATCGTTATTGTCTCTGAGTCACAGTGGCGACGGGAAGTTGAAGAAGAACTACAGCAGCGAATTGGTCGTCAATGGGTATTAAAGTGTGTAACTCCAAAAGAGCGGCCTAAAAACATCACTTTGCGTGGGCGTGAATATCCATATGTAGTTAAGTCTGATGATGGTTTTGAAAAAACAATTTTCGTTGAAGTTGAATTATGAACGAAACAAGACGTATTCGACCTCCTGCAAGGTTTGATGATCTGATTGATAAGTTAGTGTTTCAGAAAGATAGCCCTTTTGAAACGAAGCAGGCATTAATGATGTTTGCTGCTGCCATTGGGTACTCTATAGTTGGGAAGCGTGAGCCTATTGAGAAGGCTGGAGAAGGAATTGACTGGGGGATTTTTGAACGAAGACAGGATACATCATTCATCTACGCCCTAGCTCTAGCGGATAAAGAGTCTATCGCAATACTTGGTCAGGAAAATCAGGATGAAGATGATCTCATCACAATCTTTGAAGAGTATGCGGCGGCTGGACTTCAGTACATCAAACAACACTGCGTTGATGTCCCTGGAAACGCGCTTGACAACCTTTTATCCCTTTTAGCCGACGCACGTATGAGGCACTCCGATCCGCCACCTGGTTTGGATGGTCTCACAACGGCAGAACTTGAATTACTTGGTGGGATTTGAGGAAAAACAAACCGTGTGGGGATACGCTTTATACCCACATGGTTAAAGATCGGAAAGCTATCGAACCAGCCAGCGCGATCGCGCTTACCTAAACAGGTAAGCTCCATCTTTCATAACCTGAAATCTTCATACTCCCCCACACTTGCAAGCCATCTGTGGAAAGGAACTCTCTTAGTATCGCTTATGGCAGGTCAGCGTGGGTTAGTTCAATGTCATAAGGTAGTCGTTGGAGCATAAGTGCCGCAAGTCGAGTTGTCATGGTGCATATTGCTGCTGCGATTGGACAACTCCACAAGAGCGTGGAAAATAGAAAGGCAGCATTCAACAGAAACCCCTGGAACCAACTCAACTCAATCTATTCTCAAATCTTCCACGCCATCCCAAGTCACCAAGCAGACAAGAGCAGTTGGTGATGAGCGCTGATGCTCTGTTAGTGTGGAAAGCGAAAATTGCTAATTACCAGCAGCAGGTGAAAGCAAGCCTGCTTGCCAAGCAGGACACGCTGTTCGATCTAGCCGGTTTGGGTATCTCCCCGGCGCACGTCGATCCAGACACGATCGACCCCTTCAGCTTACTGCTGCAACCGATGTCATTTTGGAGATGGCCTGTTGACAGCCCAGGGGACTCCTGTATCTATATTGTGATCGACATAGCGGTGCCGCTTACCACTAAAAGTTGTTCGACTGACACTAACACTCCCACTGGTAAGCTTGTTCTCTACATTGGCGAGACGTGCCGTTCCAACCATCGGTGGAAGGACAATCACGGTTGCAAAGAGTACTTGTCCAAATATCAGGACTTGCACTATCGATACGGGATGAAAACAGGGGTTGGTATTGGCTTTTGGTGGAACACTCCCGTGCAGAGAAAGCCCCGGCAGCAGCTAGAATTAGCGCTGATTAAGAAATGGCAGTCCCCTTTCAATAAAGAGAATTGGGAACGGTGGGGTCAGCCGTTTGGGTGAATGCTCATGCCCTTTGGAGTTCATGAGTATTGGGGACGAGGGAGAGGGAGTAGGAATTTCTTGCGTAAATTTTCGGATTACGATGAGGCTTGGGGATGAGTAGGATTTGTAGTGTATATTCTGCCAATTGCTCGTTCATGCAGCTTCTAGAAGAGTTTCAGGGTGTTAGTGCTGATGTCAAAGCCAAGTTAGATTCAAATTATATTTATTTAGATTTAGAAGTAGATTCAAGAGAAAATATATACCGCTTGGGGGTAGATTCCTCAATTCTCAAAGAGGACTTCGAGAGAGAAAGTTTAGCTCCTGCTTATCAACAACTCATTCAATTCAAACAAAGCGGGTTGTCAATCTGCGGTCATAATTTCCGACGCTTTGACTATCCCTATCTGGTTAAACAAAAACCGGAATTGCAGCCGTGGTCGATTATCGACACGCTAGAGTTATCAGTCTTGGCGTTTCCAGTTCAGTCATCTCACAAGCTGAACAAGGAGTACAAGCCGAGTCACTATTCTCTTAACAATCCTTTAGAAGATGCTCGCGCTACCAGGCTTCTGCTAGAGCAGATTTTAACAGAACTATTGAACAAGCCTTCATCACTTGGACGAACTTATAGCTGGCTGCTAACATGTGGCACGCAAGAAGCTGATAGCGCCTACAAACAACTTTTCACCCTTATCGGTTGGGAAGCGGTTGAGTCTCCAATTTTAGACGAACTGCCATATTCTGCGATCGCGGGATTTGACCGAGACTATTTGGAAAGATTTTTTAGTAATGCAGTAACACATGACTTTGACACTCGCCTGTCTCTGGCAGCGCTGATTGCCTGGAACTATGAGTGCCAGGTAACTCAATCGAATGCCGTCTTTTCGGGTTGGCTAAGCCATCTACCGGGATTTGAGAAACTATTAGCCCAAGTGCGCCCTCTTCTACCTGATGGGTTCACCTACCATCCTTACCTCGAACAATTTAATATTCTAGCGTTCAGGTCGATACAAGAGGAGGCGGTTCAATCCATCCTCAAAGGCGAACAACCGCTGATTCTGATGGCAACAGGAGGGGGAAAATCGCTCTGTTACCAACTGCCAGCCCTCATGCTTTGGGATAAATACTCTTCCCTTACGGTTGTCATTTCTCCGCTACAGGCTCTGATGGCAGACCAGGTGGCAGACCTCATCGCCAACAATCTTAACTTTGCTACCTTTATCAACGGCAACCTAACCGCTTTTGAGCGCTCTCAACGCTTGGAGCAACTCAGAGAAGGAAGCTTGGGATTACTCTACATCAGCCCAGAGCAGTTGCGCTCGCTCAGTATTCGGGCGCTATTACAGGAACGTCCCCCTGTGCTGTGGGTAATTGACGAAGCTCACTGTATCAGCCAGTGGGGACACGATTTTCGACCCGACTACCGCTATGTCCCCAAGTTTATCCAAGAACTCTACCAAGAGAAACAGCTATCCATGCCTCGGCTGGCGCTAATGACGGCGACGGCGACAGCGGCGGTTCGAGATGATATCAAAAAACTGTTTGTCAAGCCGGGTTTGGAAATCAGTCGAGAAATTCTCTCTAGTAGCAACAGAGATAACCTCGACTATCAAGTCATTCGCTGTAATGGCAGCAACAAAGAGCAACTTATACTCAAACACGTTAAGGAGGCAGTGCGTGAGAATAAATGCGTTCTCATTTACACCACCACTCGGAAGAACGCCGAAAAGCTAGCTAACTTGCTCAATCAGGCAGATATTAAAGCGAGATACTACCACGGCAAGCTCAATAAGAGTGAAAAAGATGAAGTCTTGCAGGCATTCAAGGCTGGTGAGTTAAACGTGGTAACCGCTACCTGCGCCTTTGGCATGGGCATTAACCGCGCTGACGTGCGGTGTGTGATTCACCACACGATGAGTGCCAATTTGGAGAATTACATTCAGGAAGCCGGACGAGCGGGACGTGATGGAGAGCCAGCCACCTGTACTCTTTTGTTCGATGAAAAAGATGCCGAGACGAACTTTTTCCTGCAAAGCCTCAATCAACTGAGCGAGGCCAACTTACACAATATCTTTATTTCTACCAGGAGTTTGCGCGATCGCCTTCAAAAGGGAGACAAAGTATCCCAAGACTGGTTTTGGGTTAGCGCTAATGAAATTTTTCAAGCTAGCTTGCTCGATGAAGAGTTTGCTCAAGAGCAAGAACAGCGAGACACCAAAATTAAGGTCGCCCTGCACCATCTAGAAAGCTTTGGATTGTTAGAACGGGCGGAAAATTTATCCACCTTTGTTCAATTTGAACTGGTTTACAAAACGCCCAATGAGTCTTACCGACAGTTTGAAAAGTACGCTCACTCTAAAAACCTACCAGCTTGTCGAGTAGAAGAGTTCAAGCGGCTGATTTACGCGATGCACTTCGCTTCATTGTATTGCAGCCAGCAGGATAAAGCATTTTCCCTCGATCGCTTGAGTGATGAGTCTGGGATTAGTTCCAAGGAGCTAATTCGATGCCTTCGAGAACTGCAACAGGCTGGGGTTTGCTCGTATGAAATTCCGCTCGCTTTCCTGGTCACTAAAGGCGTTAAGGGTGATGCTCGACGCAATCACGAGCGCGTTCGCACGTTGGAGAAGCAGTTGCTGGAAGAATTGCTGGGCATTCAGGGCGAAAGCGAGCGGTTTCAGGTGAATTTGCGAGGGTTAGCGTCTCGCCTAGACCCTGACGGCAGCTTGCAAATACGTGCTGCTGCACTGTTAGATATTTTAGAGGGCTGGGCGGCGATGAAGTGGGTTCGCCTCGCTCAAGTCGGTCGAGATATCGTCCGGTTGGAAGGGTTCAAAGTTTTAGAAAACGTGGAGCGGCATGAAACGTTAGCAAGGGCAGTAATCGAGGTTTTGTACGATAAACTTCACGAGGTAACGGGCGCAAGAGTACGGGTGGAATCCGAGCTGGGGCAACTGCTAAAAGATGTAGCTAAAAAAACGCAGCCGCTGACTTGGTACGAGCGAGAACTCGAAGCCGTATTGCTCTGGCTGCACCAACGGAAACTGCTCAGATTGACGGAGGGACTCAATCTCTTCCAGCAAGCACTCAAAATTAAAGTGATTAAGGGAGCCAGGATAGATACCATTACCCGCCGTTACCCAGAAGTGAAAGCTCATTACGACGAGCAGACTCGCCGGATTCACATTATGGTGAAGTACGGCTTGATGCCCTCCGACGAAGCACGCCAGGAGTTAGTTGCCAATTACTTTAGCCTACCAGCTAGCGAATTGTGCCAAACTTACCCCGAACTGACTACTGAGGCAGTCACACGCCCAGTTACTCAGGATGACTACGAGCGTATTATGGGAGCGTTAAACCCAGCTCAGAAAGAAATTGTCTTGAGCGAAAGTCCCGCACTAGCCGTCATTGCTGGTCCGGGTTCGGGTAAAACCAGAGCGATCGTTCACCGCATCGCTTATTTAGTTAAAGTTAAGCGCGTCGCTCCCGACCAAATCTTGGTACTGGCTTATAACCGCAATGCCGTCAGAGAGTTACGAGTGCGGCTGCAAGACCTCATTGGACCTTTAGCGTTCCAGTTACGAGTTTTTACGTTTCACGGTTTGGCACTGGCACTGTTGGGGCGCACGCTAAGCCAGGAGCGATACTCGCGGGAGATAGATTTTCCAAAGCTGCTCCAACAAGCCTGCGAACTAATCGAGCAAGGAGGCGATGAATTAGACGACGAAGACACCCAAGCGCGGCGCATTCAGTTGCTGGGCAATCTTGAGTATATTTTTGTCGATGAATACCAGGACGTAGCCGAAAACGAGTATCGCTTAATTAAGGCAATTGCTGGACTGGGAGAATCTGAGGATGCATCCCGATCCGTTCAGATTAATCTGTGCGTTATTGGGGACGACGACCAGAACATTTATCAGTTCAAGGGTACGACACCTGAATATATCCGGCAATTCCAAACTGAATATCTTGCCGAGCAATTAATCCTCACAGAAAATTATCGATCTACGGAATCAATTATTGAAGCAGCGAATCGACTAATTCGGCACAATAGCGATCGCTGCAAGCGCAAACCTGAAGAGCAAGTCCGCATCAACTCGAAACGGCTTGGCGAACGAGGACTGCCAGTGAGAGCCTTTAGTTTCAACAACCTTTCCTCGCAAGCTGCCTGGATTAAACAAACAATTAAAAATTGGTGGCAACAGGGAATTCCCGCCTCAGAGATTGCTGTTTTAGCCCGTGAATGGAATCACCTCAATCCCATTCGCTTGCTGTTGGAGTCAGACGGGATTCCTACTTATGCACTTAAGAAAGATGGAATTAAGCTGGTTAGACATAGAATAACTTACCAACTCATTGAGAAGTTGAAGGAAAATAATCATATAATTCTTACTCCCGTTCAATCCGTTTATCGCTTGTTTGTCAGCTTGTTTGAGCGTTGGAATTATCGACAGTCAGAACCCACTGCTAAAATTCTGCTGAAAATTGCCAGCGATTTAGATCGGGAACGAGGCTATGGTTTACAAGAGTTGGCTTTACCGATTGGCGTTGATGAAATTCTTACAGCTATATTTGAATTCAACGAAAGTGGAGAGGCATTTTTAGAAGAGAATGCCGTCCTCGTAACGAGCTGTCATGGTGCCAAGGGACTGGAGTTTCGGCAAGTAATTTTATTAACCGATGATTTCTCGACAACCGAATCCGAACGGCGGCTCTTCTATGTAGCCATGACTAGAGCAAGGTCAGAACTAATATTATGCGGTACCCGACTCAGCAATTTTATCCAGGAGGCTGGAGTTAGCTGCCAAAAGGTAGCTCAGGAAAATCCCAATCTTCCCCAAAAATTGTTCTACTTTGACTTAAGTCCCAGTGATGTCAACTTAGGGTATTGGGCTACTAAAAATCAGCAAGCAGTTATCAAAAATCTCCGCGAAGGTGAACCTCTCCAAATGAAAGTCAATACCTTTGGAGATGGTTGGGTAATTCTGACTCAACAAGGAATTGAGATTGGAGCGCTATCAAAGTTTGCCAAAGCTAAATTAACACAAAAGGGCATTTTGCCCACTCAATTTCAGTTTCAGCCCGGTGAGGTGACACTTAGAAGTGTTTTCCGGCATCTCAAGACACATGAGGTTACGGGGGAAATCCTTGAAGACTGGTTTGTTGTTATTCCACAGCTCCGAATTTATCGATAAATTACACCGTATCATCCAACCAACCGCACTTGGGGCAATCCCAATGCACTTCAGGTGGATTGTCAGGCGGGAATCGGTAGCTACATCTAGGGCATTTACCAGTAAACAGAGGATGAGTGTCCAGAAGCTCTAACTGCTCTTCTCTTGTCCAGCGCTGGTGTGGCTGTAGAATGAGTTCGCCGTTGTAGTAGCTAGCTCCATGAGGCTCCCACAATTCTTCTCTTAAGGCATCAGGGTCAGGGGCAAAGTGCAGGCAGTTATCCCCTGGAGGTCCAGCCGGGTAATCGTGACAGACTAGGTAAGGATTGTGAAAGTTGAACCGACAGCGTGAGCATTCTGGAATTTTCCGCACGGTTAGTCATCCTGCTGTATTTCTAGCTGATAAACCCTTAAGCTCGGATGCTCGTTTATCAAGCGCCAGTAGCACTTTTCTGGTGGTGGTGAAGGGCGTGAGCCGTATCGGTAGAGGAAAACTGGCTCATCTCTCAGCACTCCAGTCAAAGCGGGTTTGTCCCAGGTCTGGTTGCCAGCATCCCAAATCAGATGAGCCTTGCCCATGTACCCCGCGTTCACCAAGCTAGCGAAAAGCCATTGCATAATTTTTTGAATTTCTTCAGGGGTCATGTTAGAGCTGCTCTGACCGTAGCTATCAATCGAGAGCTTATTCGATGAAGGTAGCAGCGAAGCTAGGGTAGCTCCGGCAATGTCTAAAATTCTTTTCATAGCACTCAAATGTAGACTATCCCTTAGTGTTCCCACGCCAGCGCGTTTCAGAATCAAATTCATTAGTTTCACGCCTAAGTTTGATTGAGTCCGGGAAAGGACTCCGATCGCGCACCCGACTGCCAGGGGTAGAATGAGTGCAACGAAATGCCAGCTTCCACTCGTAGCGAGGAGGTTCGGCGTTGTTAAAATCCAGTCGGCTGGATTTTAACAACAGGGTTCCATGTCGCTATTACACGAAATCGGTGCTTGATTCACGATCTACTCCTTAAGAGCCACCTAACTATTGATAATAATTACATCTGTGCAGAAGCGATTAGAAGCTTAGGGCGAATCGGTAAGAGGACGCCTGAAGCGATCGCGCTGCCTCCTGACCTCACTAATTTTTCTGAATCTTGAATAAATTCGTGGATATAGGATAAAGCGAATATGAGAGAGCAAGGCAATGATCAAAAATTTAGGGGTAACTTTTTTGGTAGCAACGTTGTTAGCGCCTTCTGCGCCTGGAGCAGCTTGGGTACAAGGCGGTAAAACCCCCTCTCCTAATACCAACCGCACTCCTGTGTCCCAGTTCGACGATGTTGAGATCGTTCTTGAGCGACACCGGGCTTACTGCGCGAGCGAAGAGGAGCGAGTAAGAGAAATTAATCAGGAGATCGACAAGAGAGAGGCATCGCGGCGCAGAATCAACGAAGAGATAAAGCGCAACCATCCTTCTGTTCAGTTTTTGATCTCTGAACACTTAGGATTCCCGATCTGCAATGATTCTGGAGGTATTGGGATGGAAGAAAACCGCTTGCCAGGTTGTTAGGTAAAGGGTTACCATTCGGTTACCTATCGCACTTAGCTTTTAGGGGGAAATGTCACTTGCAGCATATTTTAAACTTTTAGTCCAAAATATGCTTCGCAGACCACGATGAAGTGGGAACTGTTTGATAACTTAGATGAGTTAAGAGACTCTCTCAAAAAGGTTTTGGACAAGTTAACCGTACAAGACATCACTTCTTTAACGAAGTGGCAATTTCTTGTTGAGGGGCTATCTGTAGCAAACATTTAGCTAATTGATATAAGCATCACAGATTGTTCAATACCCTGGTGGATGCTGAAAATTACCAATTACTCTATCAATCATTTGCGCTAGAGCCAACAGTTCCATCTCTTTCCACCGCTTACCGACAATTTGCAACCCGCTCGGTAGACCCTTGTGAGTTTGCCCAATGGGAATCACCACAGCCGGATGTCCACTCAGATTAAACGGCATCGTATAAGCCCCGTTTGCCACGGCATGGGGATAGGGTTTGCCATCAATGTCGATTGCACTCCAGGCAGGACGATGGGTAAAAGCGGGAGTTGCCGCTACTGGACAAAGCCAGACATCCCACGGTTCCAATGCCTCATCCATTTGAGCCGTGAAGCGATCGCGCTCGCTAAGTGCCTCAAAATAGCCTTTCAGGCTGGGATTTAATAGCTCAGGTAGAAAGCGGCTGAAGTTTCCTAATTTTCGCAGGCTTGTGTCACCTTGGGTTGCAGTGCGGAAGATTTGCGTCAAACTACGACGCAGGTTATATCGATCAACTGGTTGAGCGTAGATGTTGATGTACGCTGCCATCCGCATATAGAGGTTCAGGATTTCTGAAAGCTCGAAGTATGAAGGCATCCAGCATTCAACTTGAGCGCCCGTTTGAGCAAGAGTTGGCGCTAGAGCCTGCATTGCCGAGCGAATTTCAGCAGCAACAGGAACCTCAGCCCATTCGTCAATCCAGGCGATTTTGAGGTTCTGCAATGACTGGTTAGAAGGAGTATCAAGCGGAATCGGTGGTACATCTGGGCGGCGAACATCAGCCCCGGCAATCAGCGAAAAGCAAAGTCGAATATCTTCGAGCGAGCGGGCAAAACAGCCGACAGTCATCATTTGCCGAATACATATTGGCATTCCCGGTACTTCAGGGATTTGCCCTGCGGTTGAAATGCGGCGATCGGTCGGCTTCAAACCATACACACCACAGAAGTGGGCAGGCTGTCGCACGGAACCTGCAATATCATTGCCTAAATCTAACGGCGAAAGCCCTGCTGCAACAGCGGCGGCGCTGCCGCCAGAACTGCCACCAGGCGTGTAGTCGAGATGCCAGGGATTGGTCACTCGTGGAAACAGGGAGTTCGTGCTTTGATAATCGCCAGCCAGTTCCGCCAGATTTGTTTTTCCCAGGATGATAGCGCCTGCTGCCCGTAGCCTTGCCACGACTGTTGCATCTTGTTGAGGGATGTAATCTTTGAGGGGAATATGGCCTGCTGTAGTACGCAGTCCTGCGGTTTCAAAAATGTCCTTAATCGTTACGGGAACGCCGTGTAAAATTCCCCAATTCTCACCTTTGGCGAGGGCTTCATCCGCTTGTTTGGCTCTTGCACGGGCATTGTCTTCATCTAAGGTGCAAATCGCATGGAGCTTTGAATTGTGTTTGTTGATTTGAGCCAGGTGAGCGTCAAGAACTTCGACGGCAGAGATTTTGCGATCGCGAATCATCTGCGCGAGTTGATAGGCAGGAGTAAACACAAGATCTGTCATACTAGACCTTCCCGCTCTCTAAACCATTCCAGTCGTCTCTCAATACGAGCCTGTCGCTGTGGACTAGGGTGCTGTTGATGAAGAACGATCGACCACACTAGCGCCACAAACGTTCGGACTTCAACACATAAATCTAGAACTGCGTTATCAATTTCTTGTCCATACCCCCTAATGGCTGCCGCTGCTTTTTCCATATCCGTTCCAAAGACATATGGAGTTGCCACGAGAGAGGCAATATCCCACTCAATCGGTCCGATAAACACATCTTCCCAATCCGTCCACAGCACCCCTTGCGAGGTGTTGAGTACGTTACCCGAATGCGGATCGCCATGCAGCGGTTGCATGGGCAGACCAGCCAACCGTCTTTCCCATCCTTCACTTATTTGAACGAGCATCTCTGCATCGGCTAAATCAAAAACAGATTCAGCAATCTGCTGTGCCAGAAGCTGTTTTCCCTCTGTAATCAGAGCCAAGATGGGCAGGGTGAGTGAAAAATCTCTCAGCGCTTCATGGCAAGAGCGCAGCGCACGACCCGCCAGAAATGGATCGAATGGCTCATCCAATATCTCAACAAACTCCCAAAAGCTCAAAACCAATCCCTCGTGCTGGTGCGGTCCCGGTTCGATCGCTGTGCTAGGAGGAATGATTGGTGCACCTGCTTTCTCCAAGTGTCGAGCCACAGCCACTTCGCGGGCAAACCATCCATCTCCCTGACGAACCGTTCCTGTGGTTGTTGCTACCCGTGCTACCACTGGTGTTGGAACCAGATGCACAATCACGTTGCTCTGGTCTTGTAGTACTCGCGCCCGTTCAAACGAAAGCCCGTGCGCGGCAGCAACCTCGCTAGCAGCACGTACCGCAAGGTTTAAGCGCGAGTCTTTACCTAGCTTCTCCATAGCTACCCTTTAAGCGATGGGACGGGATAAATCTTGATAAAGTTAATTAGATTCACTTTTAGTTAAGTGTATTAACTAAATCGAGTTCTTGCAATGGGTCGTCCAACGAAAGAAAATTCTCTGTCACGACAGGATGTGATTGAAGCTGCGATCGCTTGCCTTGACAAAGAAGGAGAAGCGGCTCTAGGCGTGAATCGGGTGGCACGAGAATTGGGGATCAAGCCTCCTGCCATCTACAAGCACCTTGATGGCAATGCTGGACTACAACGAGCTGTAGCCTTGGCAATTTGGCGCAACTATTTAGCGGAGTGCCGACAACAAACCACTGGCATTACAGAACCTCACGCCTTGCTCCGTGCAGGCGCACAGGCAACACGAAGCTTTGCGCGGCGTTATCGGGCGCGTTATACCGTGATGACACAGTATCAAATGCGACCCACCGACCCGGAAGAAGCTGAAATCATACAAGAGTCGCTCCGCTTTTTCCAAAAGTCACTGCAACTGTATGAATTAAGTGATGATGCGTTAATTGATGTCATGCGGATGGTCAATGCAGCGATTTATGGCTTCATTGCTAGAGAACAATCGGAATTGATGACGCTCGACCGTTCTCCTGATGCAAGCTATGAAGTCATGCTGGATGCGCTACTCGTTGCAATTGAATACATTCGGCACAATGACAAACTAAAAAATCGCTGATAGGCGCAAAGCGATCGCTGCTTTTAGTTGAATGAAGAGTTCAACTTCTAAAAAAGGGGTTGTACCTGAGTTCGACGTAAGCGCGTTCGCTAGCCGAGCTGTAGACTAGGAGTGGTGGGAGCGAACAAAGAGCGGCCTGGATTTGGTGCAACGAACTCAGGTGATTGTGGGTGATGAGGTGATCGCACTGGTGTCTACATACAGCCAAAACCAACCTACACGGTCTCTCTGTGCATTCTTAGTTGCGATCACGTTTAAATTGGTATCGCTCAGTACCAGATTATCCGTGCCAACATAAATTTCAATAAATGGCTATGTGCAATAATTTTTTCTCTGCAAGAGTTATAGTTTCCTGGAAAACATTACTTGAAAGGCTAAGCTCATCTGTAAATTTTTTGAATGCAGTGTTGTAAAAACTACGAAGAATAAAGGATACGAATATATTGGGTGTTATTGGAGAAGAAACAGGAATTCTACAATTCTTGAATTGTCCCAACGTCAGATGGCATTTTGGATGATCTAGTTCTTTATGGTTATCTGGATCGTAATCAAATCTAATTGGAACTGGCAATATATTTTTCGCTAT
>DALYIW010000052.1:24694-36067 GCA_031970155.1 Coleofasciculaceae cyanobacterium CTOTU46601
GGCATATATCTCATCCGTCTCATAAAGTTCAGGTTCATTCTGAAAATCGTAAAAGAAAGGTGATGGAAAGAAAGCGAGTCTGTGTGAAAATAACTGAGATTCTTTATAAATATAAAGAAGTTGTATTAAAGATCCATCAATCATCTTGATATTATAATTATCATTTTTGTCTAACTCTCTATATACTTCTTCGTACTCAACGTTTTTCAATACTATTGAGAGGTCTTGCATACCAGCATATGCGATTTCATAACTATTCCTTCCGATACGATTACACGAAGGAAATTTTTGTTTAACCGATAATCCAACGGATATTAATTTTTGAGTAATGTTATCGATCTCGTTATAGATATCTCGATGATTAACCATTGTTAAAGGAGCATGTCTCTTAAACGTTCTAGTGCCTCTTGGGGCAAGTCTTCTTTGTGCATCTCACCCTTATCAAGAGCTTCAACAAGTTCTTTGAAACTCTTCTGCCCCTTAGTAATTCGGTCACGCTCCTTCGGGCTCATATCTCTATTAACAAGGTTCATTTTTCTACGATCTTCTTCAGTAGGATACGTAAATTCAAGAGCAAAATTTTCCTGTTTTACTCTAGTGTATTCAGTTTCTAATCCTCTCATTCCTTCACCACAACCTAATACTCTTATCCAAGCTTTGCTCCTTGTCATTGCAGTAAATAAGATATTTCTTTTCCTAGCAAGTTCTAAACCAGAAAAGCATTCATGAGCATTTATGACATAAATCATTGCAGCTTCATTTCCCTTTGCTCTATTAATGCTAGTAAAGGTAATAGCTTCTTCACTGAAGAAATCATCAGGTGAAGTTGTGACTCCAGCCAAATTTGAGTTAATCTCCTTCTTATAGAGTAAAGCTCTAGCTTCTCCCACTGCTGCTCTGGTTGTAAGCGGGTCAGAATGAATAACCATTATGTCGTCATACTTTAATTCATCTTCCTTGAGATTATTTTCTATTTGATTGACTAACCATTCAATTTGTTCTCGATTTGTATTGAATGTCTTAAATATGATTAGGTCATCAAGAGGTGAATGAGATTCCAGAAATTTCGGACTTGTATTGTTTGTTCTAGCAAGCTTTACAAACTTTCCATCTTCTAGAATCCCTTCCTCTACTTCATAACCAATGTCTCTCCACAATCCAGCATATTCAAACATCTGGATTAAACCTTCGTTTCTATATATTCCAAAACCTAAAGCATGTGCAGAAGTTAGGATGGGACGAGAGTTTCTATAACATTTCTCTAATATTATGTCTTGTTTCGGTTCTCCTGGTAAGTTCTGAAGTTGAACATGTGGTCTACCATGAGTATCTTCTCCAAAGATAACTTCTGGTGATTCCATTGTTTTCTTATTGAGACTTTGTAGCTCATCATATGCATAGACTAATCTCTTCGGCTCCTTCAATATTTCGTAGCAAATTTTCAAAAAATGTTTAGAAAAATCTTGAGCTTCATCAACTAGTATTGCATCATAATACCGTTCAAACTTTTTGATCTTATTAAGAGCTTCTTCACAAACGGCGTCAAATTCTTGACCATATGTATTTGTAAGCCTTTTGGCTGTGCCCAGATCTCTATATTCAATATTATGCTTTTTACATACTTCATAATAAATTCCGTCTATTGAGGGACTTCCCCAAGCATGAACTATTTTGACTTTTTCCCAATCTGGCTCTTCGCTTTTATGTTCAATAGTAAACGTGTTGATAAGCTGCTTAAATTGACCTTTCAACGAACGGCTATTAAAGGTGACAGCAATATTCCAATCAGGGTGTTTTGCGTGTAAGTATGCGACCTTAAGTGCTAGAACTATCGTTTTACCTGAGCCAGCAAGCCCCCTAATTCTCTGTACACCTTCGACAGTTTCAATTACAGCAGCGCTTTGATTCCTGTCTAAGTTAGCGATAGAGTCTTCCAGCTTCTTAAGTTTTGCGCCTCTCGAATTCTCTTTTTGAACATAGTTACGTTGTTTCCTTTTTCGTATAGAAGTTATAGCTTGTATGGCTGAGACAAGGCTCTCAAAATACTCACTATGTTCCCATCTTTGACAATCCAAGTATTCTTTTAAATCAGATTCATTGATTATGACAGGATATTCATCTGAAATACTTTTGGGTTTATTAGTCCAAGTCGGTGCAAATGTTACGACACCGATTTCCACCATTAGTTTCCTTTTGTTAGTGAGAGGTTTATATTGAAGTAGTTTTGATTGAATTTTGTTTACACTCTCATCCTGTACTTCTTCTATATTGATATTGGTATCAGTTCCCTCAATAATGTTGAAAATGACAACACCATGCTCTCTGGATACTAGGAGAGCATCAATTTGATAGCCACCCTCCGAGGTTCCTATTATCGGATACCCCAGATATAAGCTGCCATCAATATCAGATCTACTCTCAAAGTACTCCGCTAGTCTTCTAGATGAAACTGGCTTATCTATATCACCTCGGATGACGTTAACCATGAGTTGTTGCCTTGACTGAAGGTCTGCCTCTATTATCTTTGTAATCTGGAGCAATTGCCCTGTGCCATTATACGAACGCACGTTCTGGATGTAGAGGATGAACGTGGGAGCATCCCATCTCTCCCCTTTTCGCAGCAGTCCTCAAACTGGCTTTAGCTCCAAACTGCGCCACAAGTACCAGGAGGCAATACTGCAATAAAGCTTCCACCTTTGTCCGAAACGTTCTGTAGTCTTGCGGTCAGCAAGTGCCTCAAGGCTGTAGAGTTTCCTCATGCCTGCACGTACACCCAAGTCATCCACAGGCAGAACATCCCACCGCTTGAGACGGAAAATCAAGAGCAAGCGCATTCTGGTGATTGATTCTCAAACCGTCGCCGACTCCAAACACCCCGCCTATGGGTGTATTGCCCATCTCAATTCTGTGCTGCCCAACTTTGATATTGTCCTAAGCTCTCCTGCCATTGAAACTGGTGAAGGAAGAAAAACTCCTAAACTCGCCCAAAAGCAAGACAGGTGGGAAGCGGTGGACATTGTAACAATGATAGAGCGCTGATTTGTCACACTTCTAATCACATTAAATACTCAGTTAAAACAAACTTAATTGAATGTATTCTGGCACTTGCTCAGTTAAAGATTCATCTAATAAATCATCCTCAATTTCATCGATATCCTCCTCCACTATTAGCCTTGATATGTACTCTGACACTTGTTTGGCTGAATGAAGGGGTTGTGGCAATAAAGTTACTATCTCTTTGTCGAGAAATGGGGAAGCTTCTCGCAATCGATGCACTATCAATGTCCATTCTTCTGACTTATCTTCTGGTTGGAGACATAGCCAGCATATTTCCAGTGCTGATTGGTTCCATCCTGGTTTTGATACTCTGTCACGTTGCCTTGAATTCGGAGGTCGTTTTGATGATTGAGGGTTGCGACCAATTGAGTAAAAAGCCGAGCTAAATTCTGGATTATGGTAGATGCCACTGTACCTGTTGAACCCCGATATAGGGCAGACGTGACCTACTACCCCATCGCTGGAATATCGGAGTCTAGCTACCCGAAGAAGTTGTGGATTTTTGCAAGGGAGAAGTTTGTTTTGACGCCAGAGATTAAGAGGGTCTTTCGCTCCCTCTCCTAACGGCAGTGTTAGAAGTGAAGGAAAATCTTGACGAAGATTTTGATCGTCTAATAACAGAAGGGTTGGATTTTTCAGTTCTAAGTCGGCAAAGGCTCGCTCAACAAAGTTCTTTATTTGCTCTGACGTGTAGTTTGAGTTATATCTCTGTTCAAACCGGGCAATCGCAAACAAAGCCTCTTGATATGGCATCCAATTCGGACCATAGTCCCCTGGTAAACACACTTGCATTTGAGATGAGTTGTTTTCTGAGGGGATTTTGACCAGCAGGGGAATAACTACTCTTGTTTCCCCTCTGTTTCGAGCATTTAGTCGGATAACTCGGAGGCTGATTATATCTAGGTTCAGAGGCAGTGATGTGTTGTAAAATCCTGTGTAAAAAGGCAGTCCTAAAGGAAAGTTTAGCTGGCGCATTAGATCTAAAATCGAATTTAAACACCTAGCTTTATAAGCTTCCTTTTGGGAGGTTAACTGTCGTTTCTTACTTTCATAAGTCTTTACTTGTTTTTCATCGGTTGGGTCTATTGGAGCGAATTCATCAGGGTCAATGTATTCTGGTTCGGGTTCCAAAAACTGGCTTGCCCAGTTTGCATAAGCGTGTCCCCAACGAATGCTTGCTTTTGGATCGGTTAACCTCTCTTTCTTTTTAAATTTACGGTAATCAACTAATTCGATTAGAATCCCTAGTTGTTCGTTACTAACTTGGGGCTGTGTTGTCAGAGCGCGTTCTATTAGCCTAGCTCTTTTTTGGCTAGCGGCTGCTTGAGCTTGAGCCGAATAAGAGCCACCTAAAGACAAGGGAGCAAGCCACTCATTAAATAGGGGTGTTTTTTCTACCTTCAGTAAGTAACTTTCTCCTAGAGAATTGGTAAATTTCCAAGTTTCCGTTTCGCTTTCCTCGACAGTTCCTTTAACTTCTTTACTTTCTAATAATTCCCTCAACACCTCTATTAGAGTGTCTGCCGAATTAGAAGAAATTTTAATTCGATAGACTTGCTCCCTAGTAGAGCTGAGTTGGCTAGATTGTTCCTTTGATTTAGAAAGTCGCCGTTTTTTGTAAGTGCTAAAGTCTATCTTGTTGATGATTGGAGCTGCCACTAATCCAGATGGTAAAGCTTTCGTCAATCTCTCAAATAACTCAAACCTATCAGCAGCTTCGAGTCCTACCCCTACTAGATGAAAACCTAGTCTAGTTCTATGCGATAGTAGGTACTGCGGTGCGTATTTTTCAGGGTCGCTCAAGAACTGCATCGGTTCTGGAATGTCGATGTGAGGCGCTATCATCGAAAAAATTTCGTCAATTCTTCCTTTCCATGTAACCGAGTCATAGCGTGTCAACTTGAGGTTAATTAGAGTGGTGTCTCGTTCTAGAGTTGGGTCAGAGTTCGGCTTAAGCCATCCTAAATTTTCCATCGCTACATAAACACTACTATCTTCTCCTTTTGGGAGGTAAATTTTTTGCTTAGCTCCGGGAAGCGGTTTATTGCCCTCACTTTCCCAAGCGGCCATTGGTTTAGAAATGTAACGTCTAATGCCAGCTTGAAATAGCAACAGAGGAGGGGTTTTGCCATTATGGGGAGTGATATAAAATTTTAAGTAGTATGAATATCTAGCTACTTGTTCAGGGTTTTTTGGAGGTGAATAGTTGATGGGAGGCCAGGTGACGAGATAAGCCTCTTTGCCAGTAGAAGGAGAGACGACTAAAGGCCAATACTCTTCCTGTCCGCTAGCATTACTTAAACCTAACTGAAATCCTTTTCTGGTTAACCAGCGTGCTATCAGTTCAGGTAACACCACTTCTTTGATTTCAAAGGGGGTGTTTTTTAAGTCTATGAGTTCCCAACTTAAATCGGCACGCCCAGCTTCCATATTTGCTAGGACTGCCTTGACTATTTTTAGCTCGTAGTTGACTAACAACCAACTTTTTATAATTTCCCAGAATTGGTTTAAATCAATTAAACCACTGTGGGCATGGACGATTATCCAATACTCCGGTCTAATTTCTGGATCGCGAGAAAATGAATAAGGAAAAATGTAGAGAATGTCAGAGGCACAACCTCTCAAGGCAGCGTAGAGGCTCTGGATAGGAGGAGTATGGTCTACATCGGTCAGACCTTTTATAGGGTCTATCCAACTTACGGGCAGTTTTAATCCATACACTTCTCCCATGACTGAAGGGTCAAAACTATTGTCGAATAACCAAGCTAGAGGTTGTAGCTTGTCAATGGGAGGTAGTTTGTCTTGCTCTTGAGTCATTTTTATTTACCGACCGATGCCATTATGTTCTAGGTCTTGTACCAGAGCTTTTAGACGGTCATAGATTGGCCCATATAAAATTCTGGCTAATTGTTGTTCAACGTAGGCTTTATTACTGTTTGGGGAAAGGTACTCTCCAAAAATTTCCACCCATCCTTTCAAGAGACTGCGTTCTGCACCTTGTGGATAAAAGGCTGAGTCGCAGAAGAATACTCTTGTGGGAACATTTCCTCTGGTAGCTCTGCCCAAAGCTTGTACTACAGAAACAGCCTGATCCCAGAGGAGTTCATGCCAGAAATCACGATCAATTGTAGCTGAGCCATGATGTGAGGCTCTGAGTCGTCGGTGCCAATTGCTGTAGGATAGGCTTCGCAATGAAGCGATCGCTTCGGCTGCCCTCTCTCCTAAGCTAGATGGTAATATATTACTTCCTTGCAAGATTTCCTCGAACACCCAATGGTTTATGGATCTAATTTGTCTTCCGAAATCCGTTGGCACTGGGTAAGGACGTACCAAGAAAAATACACTGCCCAAGTAGGCTTTGTTGGTTATGGGGGACAAAATGTTGTACCCGCGTTGCACAGCACCTAGAGGTCCTGCTAATAACAAACGCCCTCGAGTTGGGAATTGCTCAACTTGCCCTCGCCGTAAGAGCCACTCAGCGATTTGTTCGTCTCTATCTGATTGAAGGCAATCTACCTGATTTTTCCACCTACTGGATTCTTGTAACTCCCTAGCGACTAACTGCGCTTCAGGATAACTGCCCGTAATTAGCATGACAGCTCTTGGTGTGCCAAGAGATTCCCAATACTCCAGCTCTTGTGTTATCCGATCTTTGCCTTCACCACTCTCAAAAGCTAAATATCGAGTTAGTTGCAGTAAACTGTCTTTTCGCCCCATCCCGGAGCGTCCGCTGACTCGTATTGCTTCTCCTGTGCGATCGGGAACCCGGATGAATTCAAAGTGGCTTTGAGACAGCGTGTTAATGGCTTCGGGGGGCGGAGATAGAATTGCATGGGGTTGAACCCCAATATTAAATTGGGGACTTCCGGGAGACCAGGAGGTGGCACTCGTTAGTAGCGTGTGAGGTCCGTAATCTCCCGTCAAGTTTACATACAAGTAGGGGAAATTCAGTAGCAAATAACGCCCCAGACCGAAGCAGGCTAGATATCTTAGCAAACCTTTTGGAGTTTTTTCCTCTGTTTGATCGACGAATTGATACCCTAAAAGATGACCGAGGGGTGACTCTACATTGAGGTCAATGTACTCATCTGGGGGATTTAGGCTTAATGAGAGTCCTTGCCCTAATTCCGCTGTTGCTCCTAGCCAGTAACGAACCAGTTCGTTTACCTGTCTATCTAGTGCAGTGAGCAACACGCTAAATTCTAGTCTTTCTAATATCTGTTGCGTTTGGGGGGATTGGGTTAAAGACCAAGGTAAACGCTCTTTTAGCCAAATTCTTAGTTTTTTAATTAAGTTGTTTCCCCTCTCATTTCGGACATCACTGACTAACTTTTCTAATTCATTTTCGAGACTTTCGCTATCTTCTAACCCATTTGACGACGGGCGTAGCAGATAGTAATTTTTGAATTCTTCTTCTAAAGAGTTTAATACTTCTGCTAACTCTGTTTCGGGAAATTCAGTAGGCGCTAAAGAGCGAATATTTTCAACGATTTGGTAGTAAATTAGAGAGTTATAAAGAGGCCACTCTCCTATCCATTTTCTTAAATGTCTGTGGTCAAAGAGTCGAACGAATATTGCATCTGATAATCGAGAAGCTTCACGAGCAACTCCTCTAAGTTCGTGATAACGGGGATCATTGAGCTGTGTTCTTCCTGAATAATAAGATTTTTCAGCTAAAGTATGTTCAATGAAATCTAGTATTGCTGTTTGAGAACCTGCTAAGTCGTTAGAGGGAGCAAAGAAATCTTCTATAGAGACTTGTACTCTATCCGCTTCGTCCACAATTAGTAAGAAACAGTAGCGATTTACAGCTTCTAGTACCCGCATTTCAGTCCCCACTAATTCTGGGGGCATTACGGTGTAGAGAAAAGAGGCGGGGGTAGCCACCCAGACAGAAGCACTAACTAAATCGCGGCTAGCTTGGTGAACTGGACAGATGGGAAGGAATGGACAGGTATGGTATGTAACTCTGTTTGAGTAATTTTTCTCTTGTTTTTTTATATCTTCTGGGCTAGCTAAGCTATGGCAGGGTTCTTGGCCTGCTGGAATAGAACCCTCACCTAGTAGTCCTGAAAGGATACATTTTCCTGTTAACCAGGGAAGCGCCGGATTATCTAATAATTCTGCATTCTTTGAATCTTCTACCGGGTTGTAGGGCTGGTATAAATCTTCAGGTTGTAGCTCGTTGGCATGAGCCATCCCATATTGATACTGATGAGAATCTCTGGCTTTTCCTAGTATGGGAGCAGCTTTTATACCCATCTTGACAAAATCTGCTGCCATATTTATGGCATCAGTTACCGTATTGACGATAATGCAAATTCTGAAATTTTTGTCATTGATTGCATAGTTTTCACACAAATAGTGTACCAGTAAGTAGATGAGAGTGCTTTTCCCAGAACCGGTCGGTCCCAATAAGTGGTAAATTCCATTTATGGTAAATTCATGGGTCTGCTGAAAACTTTCTCCTATTAAAGAGAGATCTAAATCATCCCATCTTTTAACCCATTTGCGACCTGGCAGTTTTTTTTCTATTTCTATTGCTGATTCTTTTAGATCGGATAATCTTATTCTCAAAGGAGATAAAGGAGATGGGCGTTGGAGTTGTTCACTAACTGGAATTCCAGTGGTTGTAGCGTTTGACGAGCAATTCCTCATTCCTTCAATTAGTTCAGGAGGAATGACTATTGAAACGGCTTCTGAATTAATATAAAAACAATACTCTTTTCCCGATTTAGCCCATTTGGGTGATGTGGACTTATGCTCGGCTGGTTGATTTAATGCCTTGGTGATGGCTTCTACACGTTGGGGAACGTAATTAACTATAGGTTGCCTGGTGTATGTTCCTGACTCCATAGATACGTCAAAGAGCCTAATACTTAGAGGCTGTTGACTATACCACAGAAGGGATTTGTTCCAAGCCGTTGCTGTGCGAATATATGGGACTCGATGCCGTACTATAGTGCAATGTCTTATCAGTTGATGATTGTTCGCTATTTCTGGAGGAATGAAGTTGGTTAATAAGCTCCATGCTTCTTTAAGGTCGCTGGTGTTGGCACTTTGATAGATTTCCGCGTGGAGCGTTATTACTAATTCGACTTCAAATAACCTTTTACATTCGGTTTTAGTGAATTCAACAGGAATCAGCTCTTCTTTTCCTAATTGGAAGAGGTCTTTGCTAATCTCTTTTAACCAACCTTGCCAATCTCTCATTGTGGCTCACTTTAGAACTTTAATTTTTTCCTAATTTGACTAACAAATTGTCGAATTGACAAAACAGATATATCTTTTAAGGAAGAATTTTCTTTACATCTCAGAGTCCAAATAGATTGAAATTCTTTCTTGTATTTCCCCGTGTATCTGTGATTAGGAAAAATATAAAAAGCTTTGTCCCATTGAGGGAATTGTTTGAAAGGCTTCAAATCAAGAGCCAGTGCCCTAGCATTGGCTTGGTCTTTCATATCTACGGCCCAAACTTCCCCGGTTCGGAATTTAACCCAAAGGTCATAACTATCTACATTGGGCCAAAGAGAGCAGTCTAACCCTAATTCGACTAAATTGTCTCTTAATTGGATTAGTAACTGTTCTGGAGCCACCACAGAAGCTTGGATGCCGCGAAGGGTTCGCATTGATTCCGGGCGGTAGGGTATCCACTGTTCTGGATAGCTTATGTTTTCAACCAGGCGAGAACACAAATCGCTGTAGCAAAGAGCGCGAGGGCGGTCTGAACCTTGCCACTCCAACAGCCACCCACATCTGGGGCATAGTGCGATTTGTTCTTTACCATTTCGTTTGACCCGACAAGCGAGGGGGATGCGTTCGTAGGTGGCGCATAGTAGGGAACGAACTTCAGGGTTCCAATCTAGATCGCGGCTGATGATTGTGGTTCCCCATTCTAAATAAGGATTTTGTACTAGAAATAGCCGAGCTTTGACATACTGCTCATCTAACTTGTTGTTAGAACAATATTCGAGAATATCTTTGAAGGGAATATCTTGAATTTCTAAGTTTGTATTACCCCCAGACTGCGTTCGTTCGGTTAGTTCATAAGCAAAATCTGTGGGTTGTCCTAGAAATAGGAGTGAGCCGGAAAGATTCGCTTCTTGCATTAGTTTTCCGACTCCTGGCCAATCTTCTACAGGCTGGTGGAGCCATTTAACCACCTCTTTGTGATGCCTTGGTGGCATAGTTTTGTGACTTATGCACAAAACTGATAATCTTTCAAGTCCTGATTTTAGGTGTTCGTTAGGGCTTGTGACAGGAGGCGCAGTTCTTTTAGTGATTTGTTCTTGAAGCTCAATCAGCCCGATTGCTATTCGGGTAAGAATTTGTTTGGCTTGTGTTTTTTGTGACTCTAGTTGTAATGGATTGCTCATAGTCCCAGTCTGCTATGCACCCTTGGCGATCTGAGTGATGTTTTGAATCACAAACGCTTCCACATTTTTGCTGCAATGAGCGTATCAACTTCACTTGCTTACCGCTCCAAGGGCAGTATGTCTCTTGAGTACAGTGAAGCCTTTTGAACTATTAGTCTTGAACTGAACCTCCAAGAGAGTTACTTTTCCTGGTCTTATCAGTATAGCTTTTGTTAAAATAGAACTACCACTGTTTAAAATAAACAATTTGTTAAATAAAAGAAAAAAGGGGTAGAAGAGATGCTGAGCTATGAGCGCCTGGGCGATCGCCTTCGGTTAGCTCGCGAACAAACTGGGATGAGTCAAACAGAAGCGGCTCAAGCTCTCGGTATCACGTCAGCAGCACTCAGCCAGTATGAGAAAGGAAAGCGGCGAGTAGAAGCACTTCTCTTGGAAGAACTCTCGCAGCTCTATGGAGTCCCCCTTGGGTATTTCTTTTGTCACGAGCGGTTGGCGATTGATTGGGAAGTGGCATTGCGTTCTATGTCCAAAGATTTATCGTCTGAGGGCAAGGCTGGAATTTCGTACTTAATTAAGAAAGTACATCTACTGGAGGAGTTATACCGTCTAACCGAAACTCCCTTTCCAACTTCTCCCCATCCACCTTTTGCTGCTCTAAAAGAAGAGAAACTTAGCGATTATGAAGTAGCGGAGTATGCCCAAAAGGCACGGCGTCATTTTGAATTAGGTCTAGCTCCAATTCTAGATTTGCAAGGGTTTCTCGAAGCTCAGGGGTACAAAATTTTTGCCGTTCCTCTAGGAAAGGAAAAGGATGACCTCAGTGGGTTTTTCTTCATGCACGGGTCACTAGGACCGATAGTGGCGATGAATGAAGACCAAGCTTATACCCGGATTTCTCACAAAACCCGGAAAAACGGGGTCAAAAACTGCCAAAATATAG
>DALYIW010000053.1:0-13481 GCA_031970155.1 Coleofasciculaceae cyanobacterium CTOTU46601
TAATGGGTAATGGGTAATGGGTAATGGGTAATGGGTAATGGGTAATGGGTAATAGATAATCTGCTTCCCCTGCTCTCCATCTGTAGCTGTCCTTAAAGCAAATTGATATTACTAGGGAGTTGAATCGCCAGTGGACAGGATAATGGTTGCCAAGCCTGTCACATTGAGACTATCCTCGTTGTACAAAACCGTGCGTGCCAACAGGTTCAGGTAAACTCCAGAGCGTAATTGCCCCTGCCAAGCGATCGAGTCGCCGACTTGGCGGTAAGGATACTCGTCTTTAGGCAGTCCACCCCCACCTAGTTGAGCGCCTTTCTCGGTGTTTCCAACGTAGGTCAAAGTGGTGCCAGGAATTGCTTCTCCTCGCTTAACTCGGTAGATAACGGGCACTTTGTAAACTATCAGACTCGGCGTGGGCTTGTCTGGAATTTTCGGCACTGAACCCGTCTTAGGAGTTACGTTATCCACTTTCAGGCGGATGGTGCCAGCAAGCCGCAATCGCTCCTGATCTAGCCATAAAATGCGATCGCTTAATTGTACTTGCACACCCTTTACAGGACTTCCTGTCCAGTCTAGTGAGTCGGTGCTGCGCTTAAAGGCACGCTGTCCATTAATGCTTACTTCAGCGGTATTATCTTTCGTCAGACCAACATATTTAATGTTAGTACCCGACAGGAAAGAGCCAGCTGGTATGGTCTGTTCTATAGGACCTTGGTAAAGTAGGGTATTTTTCGAGAGCTGCTGACCTTTGGGTAGATTTTCAATCGCCCTTTGAATTGTTTTTTTTACCCCATCAGGAGTTGAAGTTGGAGTTGATGTTGACGTCCTATCGGAAAGATTGGTTCCACAAGCTGAGAGGATAGTAATCAGTCCAAAAATGCCAGTAATTGAAAGCAAAAAATTTATCGGTATTTTCCGATAGTTCATGATAGTCTCCTAGACAAAATGTTTTTTTGTCCTTGTTTAAAGGTAAGTAATTACTGTTCTACGCCTGCTAAAGTCCTAATGCAAGAAGTAGGATATATCACTATGATAGCTTTCAATTTTTCAATAGCCTTAAACCACTGAGCGTGACTATCACAGTAGACCCTTCATGTCCAATTACACCTAGAGGCATAGTGATATGACCAGCAAAGTTAGTCACCAATAGTAAGACAATAAAACTTAAGGCAAAGGTGATGTTTTGCTTGACTATCCTTTGAGAGCGGCGTCCTAAGCTAATTGCATGTTCTAGTTTTTCCAAGCGATCTGCCATTAAAACAATATCAGCTGTCTCTAAAGCAACATCACTGCCAGCTACTCCCATCGCAATTCCGACAGATGCTTGAGCAAGTGCTGGGGCGTCGTTGATGCCATCTCCTACCATGGCGACGGTTTGATATTGTTGTTGTAGGCGTCGAATTACAGTTACTTTATCTTCGGGTAAGAGTTCGGCATACACTTGGTCAATACCTAGTTGTTGAGCAACACTATCTGCTGTGCGCTGGTTGTCACCTGTGAGCATGACAATCTGTTCAATGCCTAGATGTTTCATGTGCTTGATGGTTGTGGCAGCGGTGGGGCGTATCGTGTCTGCGATCGCAATAATTCCTAACAATACTCCCTGGTAAGCTACCCAAATAACCGTGTTACCTTCGGCTTCTAACTGTTGCGATCGCTTTTTAAGTACTTCATCAAAGGTGGAAGGTTGCAAGCTTAAACTTTCAACGTTCAACTGTTGTACGAAAGCTGTTTTGCCGACTAAAACCAATTGATTTTCGATTTCGCCGCTGATACCTTGACCGATTTCGGCTTTGACGTTAGTTACTGGTAATAATTCTAGCTGTTGTTGCTGGGCGGCTTGTGCGATCGCAACTCCGATGGGATGTTCTGAGTAAGATTCTAAAGTGGCAGCGATTTGTAATACTCGGTGTTCTGATTGTCCGGTAGCTGGGATAATTTGAACGACTTGGAGTTTACCAGTAGTAAGAGTGCCAGTTTTGTCAAATGCGATCGCTTTCACCTTACCCATCATCTCCAACTGAGCGCCACTTTTAAACAAAATCCCAGCCCTTGCCCCATTGGCAATTCCCGACAGCAGCGTCGGCATGATTGCCGCCATCAATGCACAAGGAGACGCCACTACCAAGAAAATCAATGCTCGGTAAATAGTCGTTTCCCAATCCCAATTCAGCAAGAATGGCGGTACGATCGCTAGCAATATCCCAGTGACAACAATTACCAGAGCATAGCTGCGTTCAAAACGTTCAATAAACAGTTGCGATGGAGGGGCTTCAGTTTGCGCTTGCTTCACTAGCTGAATCACCCGCATAATCAAGCTACTTTCTGGGGGTTGATGCACCTTCAGCCTCAAAGCACCATTACCGTTAATCGTTCCGGCAAAGACTTCATCCCCGACTGTCTTCTCCACTGGCAAAGACTCACCCGTGATGGATGCTTCATTGAGAGTACTGTAGCCTTCTGCGATGATGGCATCAGTAGGAATTAATTCTCCTGGCTTGACTAACACCACATCACCAACTTGCAGCTTATCGATGGGAATCTCATGTTCCTCGCTGTTGAGCATCACCCTTGCTGTATCCGGTGTTAAGCTCATTAGGCTACGGATATCTCGCTCAGTGCGCTGCATTGCATAGCCTTCGAGTGCGCCGCTAATCGCAAAAATCAGGATGAGAAGTGCACCATCGACAATCAGATGGTATTCCTGACGCCACAAACCCAAGCCAGCAGCTCCCAACGCCGCCACAATCATCAGCAAGTCTACATCGAGTTGTTTTTCTTCAAAAAGAGTGGTTAGTCCCTCACGGGCACTTTCGTAGCCGCCTATTACATACGCTGCGGGCAGAATTAATAAGCCGATTCCCAGCCAATTGAGGTGGAGTGACAGCCAACCGAGGAGGACGAGGATTCCGCAAACAGCAGCAGCGACAGCATCTGGATGTTCTTTGAGTAGTTGACTAAGGCGAGGAGTTGAGAGGGACTGTTGAGCCATTGGGGTAATAGATGGAATCTGACGACTCCCTCACCCTAAACCTTGACATTAGTGTTAATGTCAAGGCGGCGCTTTAGTATTACACTCTGATGGTTCGATATCAGGTAGGAAATGATTTAGACGTTGATACGGTTATTGAGTTATATCAGGCTTCGACTCTAGGTGAAAGAAGACCGATTGACGATCGCGATCGCATGAGCCAAATGCTCCACCGGGCTAATCTAGTCATTACGGCTTGGGACGCTGATTTAATGGTTGGTATTTCTAGAGCAATTTCTGACTTCAGCTATGCTACTTATTTATCTGATTTAGCCTTGACACTCCGCCGCTTAAAAGACGGCGGATTCTAAGCGGATACTTCGGGACGGGTTGAAACCGCGTCCCTGGAGTTTCTTCTTAGCTGACCAAAGAAAAATTCTTTGGGGGGCTGTCAAAGACACCCTAGACAGTCCGCTCAGAACAATTCCAAGCATTCTGCTTACTTTCCTCAAAATATTCCCCGCGCCGTTACAATCTGCGTTGAGATACCAATTGAGGGCGGTTCGATATAAACCGCGTTTAACTCGTCTACCTGATGGCTTCCAACTATCGGGTTTTTCGCCGTATTTCGGGAGATAATCGCCATCAACAAACGAAGCTTTGGAGGTGTATGATTCCTCTGTTTCTACGAATCGAATTCCATACTGTTGGCACAGTTGAGAGATTCGTTCCTTAAGTCTAGCCGTTGGAACCTGCACCCATTTTTGGTTGTTTTTAGAACCCATATTGGATTCTTGTTTTTGTCCCTGATTCCAGCCAAAAACAACAGTCCCAATATTATTCTCAAGACAGTGATTAATTACTAACCTTGCTGCCTTATTAACGGCATCACGCATCTGACGGTTTCTTTTCTCTGTTAGATACGCTAATTTTTTAGACCAGAAGCCTTGAGGTTTACCATCTTTAATCGTGGCTACTTTTTTGTTGTACCAACGGTTTAAAGACTTGACGTGCTTCCCGTCAATGATAAAACTTGTCCCAACAGTGGAAACACAAGTTACCCAATTGTCCATACCTGGGTCAATTCCCAAGGCGTTGTTAGGGTTGAGAATTGTTTCTACTGGCGTCAACTTGTAGACAAATTCAGCATAGAAACATTGGTTTCGAGGAAGAATTCGCAATTCTCGAATGTCTTTAAACTCCAAGTTGCTTGGCATTGGAATTGTGAATGAGTCAATTCCAAACCAAGCCTTTACTCGACTTCCCAAAGGAATTCGGATATTACCATCTATTGACCTAAGTGCTTGCTTGGGATAGGTGACAACATTTAATCCCCTCTTGCGGTACTTGGGAGGTTTTGGCTTTTGAAGTAGTTTCCCTTGCTGGAATAACTTGTTGAGAGCTTTAAAAGACTTAAACGACTCAAAAACGCTATGACAAGTTTGTTGAGCCGCTTGAGAATGCATGGCTTGAAAGTGTTTGTTGCTTTTGATTTCCTCGTCTAACTCAGCCTTTGTGACGTAGCGATGTGCCTTAAAATAGATTTGCCGTGCATAGTAGACAGCGCAATTAAAAACTTTATTGGATTCGCTACAAATGTACTCGATTACGGCTTGAGTATCCTTATTTGTATGAATCAAGACTTGTTGACAACCAAACAATAAAATCACCTCAAGATTTGTCAGTTATTATACCATTAATAGGCGGAATAAATTCCGCTATCTGAACGATTCGCTCGGTTTCATCCCCCGCTTAAAAGACGGGGGCTTTCACCATCGCTTTTCTGTAAGAAAGTCTTACCAAAAACAAGGAATTGGTAAAGAGTTAATTCGTAGAACCCAGATTGAATCAGGCTTACAAGCAACATTAATCCTATTATCTGCACCCGCTGCTGAAAATTATTATCCCAAGATTGGTATGACTCATTATCCCCAAGCCTGGGTACATTATCCAGGGCAGTCAGTCCGGTGAAGCGATGAATAAGCGATTACTCCTGCATTACCTTGATTTTTGGGTCGATCAGCTTTGCCGCTAGGAGTGTTTTTAGGGTCTGCTAGAATGGCACGCATAGGCTTTTGAGAGTTTCCAACTTCAAAACATTTGTATGACGATTGTTATTTCTCTCAGTCCAGAAGTAGAGGCGCGACTCCGAGAAAAAGCTGCGCGACAGGGGCAAGATGTTAGTCTGGTTGCTGCCCAATTGCTAGCTAGCATTTTGGAGTGGGAAGCGAAAGACTCTGAAGAAGCTGTTGAGGGCGTCCAGCGTGGATTGGATGATTTTGAGGCAGGACGGTTTCGTTCTTTTGATGAGTTTGCCGAAGAACAACGTCGCAAGTATAATCTGCCAGTCGATTCATGAAATACGGCATTGAAATTTCTAGTGTGGCAGAGGCTGAAGCAGACAGTGCCTTCCGACAAATGTCTCAAGTTACATCTCCTGAAAAGGCTAGCCGCTGGTATGCAGGGTTGCTCAACGCCATTGAATCTCTATCAGCAATGCCGAAACGTTGTCCTCTAGCTAGAGAAAACGAGTACTTTAGTAAAGAAATTCGACAGCTCTTATATCGTCAAGGGCGTAATTCATACCGCATTCTTTTCACAATTGTGGAAGGTGAGGATGTATCTTTTGTTCGCATTCTCCACATCCGACATGCTGCACAACAGACTCTTGGCGAGAGTCAAGAATCAGGCGAAACTTAACCTCTCGGTTGCGGCTGGTACAGATCTATGTGTGAGAAAATAGCCCATGCAAAATCAGTACTTGACGATTAAAGAACTTACTAATGCTGTTGGCAGCGGTATTACTCCAAGAATGGTGCGGCACTATCATGCTTCTGGGTTGTTGCCAGAGGCAAAGCGATCGCAAACCAATTACCGTCTCTACACTCAAGATGATGTCCACCAACTGCGGCGGATTGTCGCCCTCAAGCAACAAGGATTTCAGTTATCGCACATTGGCAAGTTACTAGAAACTGATACCCAAACATCACAAGCTGACACCCTTAGACCATTGCTACAACAGCAATATCAGTCAGTTATGCAAAAGCTGGGACGGTTGCGACGCACAGCATCGGCGTTGGAAGGATTACTAGGACGCGATCGCCATTGTCAAGAAATTCAAGCAGAAGCGATCGCCCAACTGCGGCACCTAGAAGTCGAAACCTCCGATGGACTCGACATCCTAGAAAAACTCTGGGATAGCTGGGATGCTGCTACAGACGACCACCCAGAAGCCTTTAGTGAGTCATTGCAACAGCTACTGCCAGATTTATCTAATCGCTCAGAAATTGAAGTAGATTTGCTCTCGAAACTGGTATTAGCCTGTGGGGATGTCAGTCTGGTGCCATTTGTACGGATAGGTAAAGGAGCGATCGCCGCAGCGCGTGACAGATTAAAAGCCGGATGCCAAATTGTTAGTGACGTTCCTGCTGTTGTGGGAGCGATCGATCAAACGCGCTTGGCACATCTAAAGTGTTCACTCAAAACCCTAATTGCTGACCCTCATATCACAAGTGCCCCTGAAGCAGAAGCTAGCTTCTGGCATCATCACCGACAGCAAGACCAATGGCAAAAATGGGACAAAGGCTGTATTCTCGTTGTCGGCTATGCTCCCTCTGTTCTCTTGTCAGCGATTGAAGCAATTGAGCAAACTCACCTGCAACCCGCTTTAGTCATTGGGATGCCGATAGGCTTTAGCCATGCCCCTGCTGCCAAACGCCGCTTAATACGCTCTGGTGTTCCCTATATTACAGTTGAAGGCACGCTAGGAGGCGGCTTATTAGCTGCGGTTGCTCTGAATGCTCTAGCTGAATCTGCGATCGAGAAGCCCGATTGTCATTGCTATCTAGACTAATCCCCCGACTCCCGACTCCCGACTCCCGACTCCCGACTTTGTAAAATTCTTTGACAAAAGATACAAAACATGCATTCAGAATGTCACCTGAAGTGACTGATATTATAAAAGTCAGCAAAGGTAAGCAAGTGCATCTCACGGGCGGAGAAACTACTCAACACTTCACCCTGACCCCTTGCTCGATCGCTGAACTTTGGCCAAAATTCCCACTGCATATCTTTGCGTAGCAGAATTTAGCCTAGTTATTAAGTGCATCCGTGTACGAGGAGTATTTTAGTTGACAACACTCCATAGTTAAGTCATTGAAAAAATGTCCGAATCCAGTCAACAACAGTTAGAAATCCACTTTCCTCCCGATTTTGGGCGGCAAAGATGGTTAATCTAATACATTTGCAACACTAAAATGCTCCCAAGGTAGGTAATTATGAGCAGCACTTTTGTCAAACTAAGTGGATATCGCATCCTTGACAAAATCTACTCTAGCTCTAGAACTGAGGTCTATCGAGGGGTACGCTCTCATGACCAAAAACCAGTTGTGCTGAAACTCCTATTGAGTGAGTATCCTACATTCAATGAGCTAGTGCAGTTTCGCAATCAGTACACCATTGCCAAAAACCTAGATGCGCCGGGGATTATCAAACCCCTAGCTTTAGAAAACTACCGCAATGCATATGCTCTAGTCATGGAAGACACTGGCTGCGTTTCCCTCAAGCAGGAGATGGGAAATGAGGGGGGCATGGGGAGAAATTCTAATTCCCTAGAGAAGTTTTTCAACATCGCTATTCAGATTGCCGAAACCCTAGAAATACTTGCCAGCCATCGGATTATTCATAAAGATATCAAGCCTGATAATATTCTGATTCACCCGGCAACTCAGCAAGTAAAACTAGCTGATTTTAGCATTGCTTCTTTATTACCTAGAGAAAGCCAGGAGATTCAAAGCCCAAACGTTCTAGAAGGGACACTCGCTTACATGTCTCCGGAACAAACTGGACGGATGAATCGGGGGATTGATTACCGTACAGACTTTTACTCGTTGGGAGTGACGTTATACGAACTGCTAACCGGACAACTTCCCTTCCAGTCTACCCACCCAATCGAGTTGGTTCACTGTCACATTGCAAAGATTCCAACTCCTCCCATCGAACTCGTGCCAACGATTCCCCAGATGGTGAACGACATTGTGATGAAGTTGATGGCGAAAACGGCTGAAGAACGCTATCAGAGTGCGTTTGGGTTGCGAGTAGACTTGGAAACTTGTTGGCAGCAATATTCAGAGAAAGGGAGCATTAGTCAGTTTACTCTGGGCCAACGGGATATTTGCGATCGCTTTGTGATTCCCGAAAAACTCTACGGCAGAGAAACAGAAGTTGCAACCCTGTTAGCGGCGTTTGATCGCGTCAGCGCAGGTACCACGGAAATGATGCTGGTGGCAGGCTTTTCAGGAATTGGGAAGACAGCCGTAGTTAATGAAGTTCACAAACCGATTGTGCGGCAGCGTGGTTACTTCATCAAAGGTAAATTTGACCAGTTCAAGCGCAATATTCCCTTTTCTGCCTGGGTGCAGGCACTCCAGAATCTGATGCGGCAATTGCTGACTGAAAGTACTGCTGAGGTGAAAAAGTGGAAAGCCAAAATCTTGGATGCATTGGGTGAGAATGGTCAGGTTATTGTTGATGTCATCCCAGAATTAGAACTTCTGATTGGCAAGCAACCAGCTGTACCAGAACTAGAGGGAAGTGCAGCACAAAATCGTTTCAATCTACTATTTCAAAAGTTTATCCGGGTATTCGCAACCGTTGAGCATCCCCTCGTCATGTTCTTAGATGACTTGCAGTGGGCAGACTCGGCCTCTTTGAAACTGATGCAACTGCTGATGAGTGAGGCAGATACTCGTTATTTGTTGCTGATTGGCGCTTATCGGGATAACGAAGTTTCGGCAGCACATCCCCTAATGCTGACATTAGATGAGATTCAAAAAGCCGATGCTACAGTCAACCAATTTACTTTAGCGCCCCTAGACGAACCTGCCCTAAATCATCTAATTGCCGATACTCTGAGTTGCCCACCAGAACGGGCAATTCCTTTGACGGAACTAGTTCTCTCTAAAACCAAAGGCAACCCTTTCTTTACCAATCAGTTCCTAAAATCCCTGCATGAAGATGGGCTAATTTCGTTTGATGCCTCTCAAGGGGGGTGGCAGTGCGATATTGCTCAGGTTAGGGCACTTGTCTTGACGGATGATGTGGTGGAGTTTGTGGCACTTCAGCTGCAAAAACTGCCTGTAAGTACGCAGAGTGTGTTGAAACTAGCCGCTTGTATTGGCAACTCATTTGACTTAGCTACATTAGCGATCGTACATGAAAAATCTCAAGCCGAGACAGCGACTGACTTATGGAAAGCATTGCAAGAAGGGCTAATTATTCCCATCACTGAAGTTTACAAGTTCTTTCAGGAAGAGTCAGAAGTCAAGAGTCAGGAGTCAGGAGTCAGGAGTCAGGAGTTAGAACAACCAACAACAAACAACCAACAACAAACAACCAACAACAAACAACTAACCGTTTCCTACCGATTTTTGCATGACCGAGTGCAGCAAGCGGCTTATTTTCTGATTCCTGATGAGCAGAAACAGTTAACTCACCTCAAAATTGGGCGACTGTTGTTGAGTAATACTCCTGACGAGGAATGGGAAGAGAAGAATTTTGATATAGTCAACCAGTTGAATGTGGGGATGGAGTTAATTATCGATCAGGCAGAACGCGATCGCCTAGCTCAATTAAATCTGAGTGCCGCCCGTAAAGCCAAGGCTTCCACGGCTTATGCTGCTGCTGTTCGGTACTTAAACGTCGGTATGGAACTATTAGACGCCAAAGCTTGGCAAAATCAGTATGCACTGACATTAGCGCTGCATGACGAAGCCGCAGAGGCGGCGTATCTCAGTGGTGATTTTGAGGAGATGGAGAGACTCGCTGATGTGGTACAAAACTGTGCTTCAACGCTGCTTGACAAAGTGAAAGCCTATGAAGTCAATATTCAAGCTAGTATCGCGCAAAACAAAATCTTAGAAGCTGTCAATATCGCCCTACAAGTTCTCCAACTGTTAGGAGTAGAGTTTCCTCAAAACCCAAGTCCGTTAGATATTCAGAACGGATTAGAGGAAATAACGTCAAATTTGCCGTCCCAGCGCATTTCTGACTTAATCGATTTGCCAGAAATGACTGAGCCAATCCAGCTGGCAGCGATGCGGCTTTTGTCGAGTATCTTTTCTGCCTCCTTTATTGCAGTTCCCGAACTGATGCCATTGATTGTATTTAAACAAGTCATTTTATCAATCAAATATGGCAATACTTCTTTATCTGCTTTTGCTTATGTCAATTACGGGCTAATTCTGTGTGGAATAGTAGGAGACATTGAGACAGGCTATCAATTTGGTCAACTGGCTTTAAGCCTTTTAGATAAGTTCCAAGCTAAAGAACTCAAAGCCAAAATTCTAGCAGTCTTTCATGCAACTGTAGGGATTTGGAAAGAGCATATCAAGGAATCATTGCCAGCATTGCGAGCAGCTTATTCTAGTGGACTGGAAACGGGAGATTTAGAATTTACTAGCAGTTGTGCTTATCTATACTCCTTCCATTCATCTTTCGCTGGCAAGCAATTGGTGAGCCTTGAACCAGAAATGGCGGCTTACAGTGAGGCATTAGAGCAACTTAATCAAGAAACAAATCTCACTTACAACAAAATCTATCGACAAGCTGTCTTGAACTTAATAGGCAAGGCAGAAGAACCATGCCGCTTAATTGGTGAGTCCTATAACGAGGAGGTAATGCTACCGATTCACAAACAAGCAAACGATCGGTATGCAATTTGCAATTTATCAGTCAATAAACTCAGATTATGTTGTCTGTTTGATAATTCTACTCAAGCTGTTGAAGCTGCTTGGTTGGCAGAGCAGTATTTAGATGGTGCAACAGGGACATTACTGACTCCTTTATTTTATTTTTACGACTCTTTAGCTCAACTGGCAGTGTTTTCTGACTCCTCTAAGACTGAGCAAGATGACCTTTTGGAGAAGGTAACAGTTAATCAAGAAAAGATGAAAAAATGGGCAGAACATGCTCCAATGAATTATTTACATAAATTTTATTTGGTAGAGGCAGAGCGGCATCGAGTTCTTGGGTCTTATGTTGAGGCAATGGACTACTACGATCGCGCCATCCAGGGAGCCAAAGAAAATGAATACATTCAAGAAGAAGCACTAGCTCACGAACTCGCTGCCAAATTCTACCTCGCCTGGGGCAAAGAGACAATTGCTCAAACTTACCTGACTAATGCCTACTACGCTTACGCTCGCTGGGGAGCTAAAGCAAAAGTTGAGGATTTAGAAACGCGCTATCCCCAATTACTGACCTCTATTATTAACCAGATTAGGAGTGTAAAGGTGGGCGAGTCAATGGCTCAGTTGACTACTGGATCGATGACTTCTACCAGTAAAGGCAGTTCAGATGTTCTGGACTTGGCAACAGTGATGAAAGCCACTCAAACCCTTTCTGGAGAAATTCAACTCGATAAGTTGCTCTCAACCTTAATGCAAGTGGTGGTGGAAAATGCCGGGGCAGAAAAAGGAGCACTGATTTTGCTAGAGGGGGGTTCATTAGCGATCGCAGCTCAGTATGTTAATAGTATTTGCAACCTGCAATCTACTCCTGTTTTTGGCTCTCAGGAAATTCCTGTCACCCTCATTAACTATGTCTGGCGCACCCAAGAAACCCTAGTAATCAACGATGCTAGCCTCCAGACAACCTTTGCTGCTGATTCTTACATCATTCAACAGCAACCCAAATCGGTGTTGTGTACCCCGATTAAAAATCAAGGCAAACTGATTGGCATCCTTTACCTAGAAAATAATCTAACTACAGGTGCCTTTACTCCTGATCGATTAGAAGTATTAAACGTCTTATCTTCCCAAGCTGCCATCTCAATTAAAAATGCCAAACTCTATTCAGAGGCACGGGAACGGGAACAAAAATTACTAGAAAGTGAGAGGAAACTCAACCAATTCTTAGAAGCAATGCCAGTGGGGGTGGCAGTACACGATGCCACAGGTAAAATTTACTACACCAATCAAAGAGGGGAGCAGTTACTGGGCAAAGGTGTTGTCACAGAAGCCACTGCTGAACAATTGACAGAAGTCTATCAAGCCTATATTGCGGGAACTGACCAACTCTATCCTACTGAGCGTCTGCCGATCGTGCGAGCCTTAAAAGGCGATCGCGTCACCATTGATGATATGGAGATTCGCCGAGGTGAGGAAATTATCCCCTTGGAGGTAGAAACAACGCCAGTGTTTGATGAACAGGGCAATATTGTTTATGCGATCGCCACAATGCAAGATATTAGCGATCGCAAGCGTGCAGAAGCTGATCGTTTGCGTCTGGCACAAGAACGAGAAGCCAAAAATGTTGCTTTACGAATGAATCTAGAAATTGAGGCAAAAAACCAAGAATTAGGAGCTACTTTACAACAATTACAAGCCACTCAGCAACAATTAGTCGAGTCAGAAAAAATGGCTGCCCTCGGACAATTAGTTGCAGGCATCGCCCATGAAATTAATACTCCCTTAGGAGCCATTCGCTCTTCAGCTGGAAATATTTCTAAGTTCTTGAGTCAAACTCTAGAACAGTTACCTACACTGTTTCAATCCCTCACTCTAGAGGAAAGTCAGGATTTCTTAGCGCTACTACAACGTTCACTTCAACAAGAGTCAAACTTTTCTACCAAAGAAGAGCGCCAATTCAAGAGAACCTTAAGACGCCAACTAGAAGCCGACCAAGTTGATAACTCTGACCTGATTGCTGATCGGCTAGTAATTATGGGGATTGCTGACGAAATTGAGTCATTTTTGCCTTTATTAAAAAGAGATGATAGTACGCAAATTTTAGCGATCGCCTACAAACTCTCAGAATTAAAACGAGGCACCATAACTATCAATACAGCCACAGAACGAGCTTCAAAAGTAGTGTTTGCCTTAAAAACATATGCTCGTTATGACCAGTCAGGCGAAATGACTCAAGCCAACCTAACTGAAGGAATCGAAACAGTTTTAACCCTCTATCAAAATCAACTTAAAAAGGGAGTGGAGGTGATACGTAACTATACTGATTTACCGCCGATGTTATGTTATCCCGATGAACTCAATCAAGTTTGGACTAATCTTCTTCATAATGCATTACAAGCCATGGACTACCAAGGCACTTTAACCATTGATGTAACCGCTATTGAGCAGCAAGCAAAAGTTAGCATCACAGATAGTGGTTCTGGGATACCAGAAGAAATTCAGTCAAAAATATTTGAGCCATTTTTTACTACTAAACCACCAGGAGAAGGAAGTGGATTGGGACTCGATATTGTCAAAAAAATTATTGAAAAACATCATGGAAAAATAGAAGTTAAATCAGTTCCTGGTCAAACTCAATTTACCATTTACCTACCTATGAACCTTAAAGAAAAAACACCCTAAATTAATTTCCATTACTCTGCACGGGAGTCGGGAGTCGGGAGTCGGGAGTCGGGAGTCGGAAGTTCTAAAAAGCCGACAATTTTATGACCCATTACCCATTACCCATTACCCATTACCCATTACCCATTACCCATTACCCA